>DATFXF010000026.1:0-8765 GCA_035258565.1 Candidatus Acidiferrales bacterium | reverse complement strand
GAAGCGACGCGGATCAAGGCCATGCTTCTCGCCGACCTGATCGGCGACCGCGACCTCCGCATCAAGCGTGAGTCAAATTCTACGCGCTGGCTGACCGATCTGGTGTGGTCCACTGCGGCTCGGCTCGGCTATCAAAACCTCTTTGTGACGGAAGAAGTAGCCATCGAGGATGACCACCTGCCGTTTCTCCGGCGCAATATTCCGGCAGCCGACGTAATCGATCTCGAGGAGTCCTACTGGCACACCCCGGCCGATACCCTGGACAAGATCAGCGCGCGCAGCCTCGCCATTGTCGGTCACGTTTTCATCGCCTCCGTCGCCGAGCTGGACAAGAAGTTTCGGTAGTCGGAGGCGGCGCTGGCCCGGCATACCGCCTATCCTGGAATGGTCCGTCCGAGCGAGCCGCCATCTCCCCGCACTTTGGTCGAACGGCCATGGCCAAGCGTCTAAGCCTGGCGTGGGCTAGACGAAAGAGACTTTCTTGCCTTTAGAGACTACGGAATGTTTCCTGAAATCTTCGTCGTTGCGGTAAGGAAAATCGGAGCGGTAGTGGCTGCCGCGGCTCTCCTCGCGCGCCAGTGCCGACCTGGCAATGAGTTGCGCGAGCGCCCTGATATTGTGCAGCTCGCAGGCCGGCCGCGATACCTCCTGAGGTCGCTCTCCCTCTAGGGTATCGAGTTGCTCGATGGCCAGCCTCAGGTCGCGGCCGTTGCGGATGATGCCCGCGTCCTTCCAAAGAATGGTTTGCATCTGTTCCAGCGCAAGTGAGTTTGGATCCGGATGGCCGGAAGGTCCAGGGTGATTGGCGGGCTTGTGGTGGCCGGGATTGTCGCGGTTGCGTCTTCCTGGCGAACCCGGATTGCCCGCCGAAGCCACCGTGGCCTTGGCCCGCGGGGTGTCCAGTGCCATGGCCATCCCCACGCGGGCGCCGAACACGATCCCCTCGAGGAGCGAATTGCTGGCCAAGCGATTCGCGCCGTGCACGCCGGTGCACGCGGTCTCGCCCGCCGCGTACAGGCCGGGCAGAGAAGTGCGTCCCCAAGAGTCCGTCTTGACTCCGCCCATCCCGTAGTGCACGGCCGGGCGCACCGGCACGAGGTCGCTTGCAATGTCCAGGCCGTAGTTCTGGCAGGTGGAGAATATCCGCGGGAAGCGCTTGCTGAGAAAACTCTCCCCGAGTGCAGTGAGATCGAGATAGACATGCTCGGCGCTGGTGCGCTGCATTTCCGAGACGATGGCGCGGGCCACCACGTCGCGTGGTGCCAGCTCCGCCGCCTCGTGGTAGCGCTTCATGAAGCGCTCGAGATCAATGTTGCGCAGGACACCACCTTCACCACGCAGCGCCTCCGAGAGCAGGAAACGGGGTGCGCCCTTGATGGCCAGGGCGGTGGGGTGGAACTGCACGAACTCGAGATCCGAGAGCACTGCTCCGGCGTCGTAGGCGATGGCCATGCCGTCGCCGGTGGCCCCCGGGGGATTGGTGGTCTCGCGATAGACCTGGCCGAGCCCGCCGGTAGCAAGCAGCACCGCGCGGGCATGGATGTCGTGTGTGGTGTCCTTGGGCCCATCGAGAAAACGCAGCCCAGTAACGCGGCCGTCCTCAGTGAGCAGTTCGATGGTGAAGGCGTGCGCGCGGATCTGGATGCGCTCGAGCGAGCGGGCCTTAGCGAACAGCGCACGGAGGATCTCTCGGCCAGTGGAATCACCCTGGGCATGGAGAATGCGCGAGCGACTATGCGCACCCTCGCGCGTGAAGGCGAGCCTTGTTCCGGTGCGGTCAAACTGCGTACCCCATTCGATCAGTTGCTGGATATAGTGTGGACCTTCGCTCACGAGCACGCGCACCGCTTCCGGGTTCGAGAGGCCGTCGCCCGCCTGAAGGGTGTCCTGTTCGTGGAGGCTGATCTCGTCCTCGTCGCTGAGCGCCACAGCGACGCCGCCCTGTGCCCAGGCAGTTGCCGACTCCCCCAGGTCTGATTTGGCCAGCACGATGACGTCACCCGCCGGGGCGAGTTCGATGGCAGCGCGCAGGCCGGCGACTCCGCAACCGACAACAACAAAATCAACCGCCAAGGAGCTGCCCGTTTTCATGACTGCACTTTGTTCGCCTGCAAGTTTGTGCGCCTGTGGACGCCGCTTATGGTAGCACGAACCTGATGGAGCGACGGGGCACCCCGCGGCGCTCGGGGAGTTCGGGAGGGAAAATGTGTGCTACATTCTGGCGCCACGGATGAGCGCTTTGTGCCGCATCCTCGTGCGCGTGCCATCGGGAAGCTACCGCGTGCTCTGCGGAGAGGGAATTCTCGCGCGCGCGGGAAGGGAAGTCGCGCGTCTCGATGACTTCACTGGAGTCTATGTTCTCTCCGCGCCGCGCGTGTGGCGGGCTTGGGGTCGTGCCGTCCAAGCGAGCTTGCGCCATGCTGGCGGTTCGAAGGCCATCCTGTTCGACGATCGGGAAAGCGCAAAGAACATGGGCACGGCCGAGCGGCTCTGCCGGCGATTGGTGCGCGCGGGTGCCGATCGCCGCGCCGTGCTGGTGGCCGTGGGTGGCGGTGTGGTGGGCGATGTGGCGGGCTTTGTCGCCGCAAGCTATCTGCGAGGCGTGGAGCTGGTCCACGTGCCCACGACACTAGTGGCCCAGGTGGATAGCGCCATCGGAGGCAAGACGGGGGTGAATCTGCCGGAGGGCAAGAATCTGATCGGCGCGTTCTATCAGCCCCGACTCGTCCTGGCTGACCCCGCCCTGTTGGCCACCCTTCCTTTTCGCGAATATCGGTCCGGCCTCTACGAGGTCATCAAGTACGGCGTGATTCGCGATGCGCGCCTGTTTGCTTTTCTTGAGCGCCATATGAAGGATCTATTGCGTCGTAGGCACACGGCCGTCGCCTGGGCGCTGCCGCGGTGCATCCGTGCCAAGGCAGAGGTAGTGAGCCGCGACGAGCGCGAAGCTGGGCCACGCGAGATCTTGAACTTCGGCCACACTTTTGCTCATGCGCTGGAGACCATCACTGGCTACCGGCGTTACCTCCACGGGGAGGCGGTCGGCTGGGGAATGATGGCGGCTACCTGGCTGGCTGCGGCGATCGGTCGCATTGGGGTGGGAGACGCGGCGCGCATCCTCCGTTTGGTTGCCCGGGTGGGCCCGCTCCCGCCGCTGCCTCCGGTACGAGCCGGAAAGCTGCTTCGAGTGCTGCGAGCCGACAAGAAAAGTCGCGGCGGCCACCTGAGATTCCTCTTGCCCCGGCGCATTGGTCGCGCGGAAGTGGCGGACAACGTCCCTGAGCCGCTGGTGAGGCTGGTGTGGTCTCAACTGTTGGCGACGAATATTTCCAGGAGTGCGCCCGGCTCGACTTCCCTTTTCTTGCGCGCCGGCTGATCGCTGGTCGTCAATCCCGGATCATGAGTCCAACACCTCGCCACCGTCCTTTCCTGCCGGGTGCACGTCCGGAAGGTGTCAGCGAGGAGCGCGAAGCGGCGCGGCAAGTGCAGGAAATGTTCAGCCGCATCGCACCGCGGTACGATTTTCTGAACCATTTTCTTTCCTTTAATTTCGATCGCCTCTGGCGTCGGCGCACCGCGCGGCGCTTCCGCCACCTCTTGGCGCGGCGGGACGCTCGCGTGCTCGACCTTTGCTGTGGAACGGGTGATCTCTCGCTGGCCCTCGGGCGCGCCGGCCGAGCGAACGTCTTCGGTGCCGATTTCGCTCATGCCATGCTGATTCTGGCGCGAAGGAAGGGTTCCCGAGGGAGCGGCAAGAGTAGAGGGGCTGCTGCCCTTTTCCTGGAAGCCGACGCGCTGCTGCTGCCGCTGGCGGACGCAAGCTGCGATCTGGTGACCAATGCTTTCGGCTTCCGCAATCTCTCGAACTACGAGCGTGGCCTGCGCGAGATGCTGCGGGTCCTGCGACCCGGCGGTGAAGTCGGTATTCTCGAGTTCACCGAGCCGCAAGCTGCGTTTTTCGGGGCCCTCTACCGTTTTTATTTCGCGAGGATTCTCCCGCTCCTGGGCGGGGCGATTTCTGGCAGCGCTCGAGCGTATTCTTATCTGCCGAGTTCGGTGGAGAAGTTCCCGCTTCCCGATGAGTTGGCCGGCCTACTGAGGCGCGCGGGTTTTACCGAGGTGCGATTTGAGCGCTGGACCGCCGGCTGCGTGGCCCTGCACACGGCACGGCGGCCGTGAATGCGGGGCTCATTTCTCAAGGCCGAGCGCGCGGATCTTGTTGAGGAGGGTCTTGTAGGAAACGCCGAGCTTTTCGGCAGCACGCGTTTTGTTCCACTTGGATTCGCGCAGCGCGGTCTCAATCTTGAAGCGCTCAATGTGTTCGGCGGCCCGGGCGCTGACCTCCTGAAGCGTTCCTTCCCATTGGAAATTCAGGTCCAGCATCCCCGTGGGCATTTCCCCATTCGCCGGGCGTGCCGTCGGCAATTGGAGTGCCTGGGCATCAATGGCCTGCCCATCGGAAAGGATGGCGGCGCGCTCGATCGCGTTTTGCAGCTCGCGTACGTTGCCGGGCCACAGGTAGGTGGTCAGCCGCATCCGGGCATCTGCCGAGAAGGCCAGCGCGGGCTTGCGGAATTCGCGGCGGTAGCGTTCGAGGAAATGCTCGGCCAGAAGCAGCACGTCGTCACCCCGCTGCCGCAGCGGCGGGATGGTCAGGGGAATCGCTGAAATGCGGAAAAAGAGGTCTTCGCGAAACGCCTTCTCCGCGACTGCGGCCCGGAGGTTCTTGTTAGTTGCGGCCAGAATGCGGACGTCCACTTCGATGGCCTGCGTGCCTCCGACGCGCTCGAAGCGCCGCTCCTCCAGGACACGCAGTAGTTTGGATTGCATGGCCGCGGGCAGCTCACCGATTTCGTCGAGAAAAATCGTGCCGCGGTGCGCCAATTCCATCTTGCCGATCTTGCGCGCACCGGCCCCGGTGTAGGCGCCGCGCTCGTGGCCAAAGAGTTCGTTCTCCACAAGCCCTTCCGGGATGGCCGCACAATTGAGCGCCACAAAGGGATGATTGCGCCGGGGGGAGAGATGGTGGATTGCGCGCGCAAACAACTCCTTGCCAGTGCCGCTCTCGCCCAACAAGAGCACGGTTGAGTCCGTGGCCGCGACACGCTGGACCTGCTGGGAGATTTCCTTCATCGTGCGATGCTCGCCGACAATCCGCGGGAAACCGTAGCGCGCTGCGTATTGTTCACGAAGCAGCAGGTTCTCGCGCAGAAGCTCTTGCTGCTGCGCAGCGCGCTCGACGACCAGTTTGAGGTGCTCGAGATCCACGGGCTTCTGCACGAAGTCGAAAGCGCCTTCCTTCATTGCCGTCACTGCCTCTTCGACCGAGCCGAAAGCCGTAATGAGGATCACCGGTATCGTGGGATCGGCCTGCTTTGTTTCACGGAGGATATCGAGGCCGGAGCAGCCGGGGAGCTTCAGGTCGGTGAGGACCACTAGGTAACGCTGCGCGCGGATCTTATGCACGGCCGCCGAGCCGTCGGCGGCGTCGTCCACCGCGAAGCCCGCACGCTCGAGCGCCTTGCGCAGCATGGCGCGCAGCTCGTTCTTGTCTTCGACAAGAAGCAGGGGTTCCATCACATTTCTTCTACCACGATTCCCGCCCTCAACGACGGACGGCCCTCGGGGCGTGTGTAGAGTTCGGCATCGGGCGGCCGGGAAGCGAAACAGGCAGGTGACGGGGCGCGGTCGAAGGAAGTCTCGAAGGTGGACGCCGATCAGGGCTCGCGGGCCCAGCCGGGGTCACCGCCGGCACGGCGCAGCTCGTCTTCAAGGTCGGAGAGTGCCTGGCGGAGCTGATCGACTTCCCTCTGCTTGTCGGTGATCTTCTGGCGATAGCTGTTGATTTCTTTGCGGTCGTACTGCTCGCGAAGGGCCTTAGTGGGATCCGGGTAGTACTGCAGTTCCTTCAGATTCAATTCGCGCTGCAGGATATCGAGTTCGCGCTCGGCGTCGCGCAACTTTCTGCGGGCTTCGGCAAAGCGTTTGCGCCAATAGGCCTCGCCTTTAACCTCTTCTTCCTCAGCGGCCTTCGCGCCTGGAGGTCCGGCCTTCTTTCCTCCGGCCTCGGTCACGGCTTCCGTTCTGGCTTTCTCGGCGGAAGCCACCTCTGGAGTGCCCACCACCGAAATGCCTTCCGAAGTGGCGGGCAGATCGTCATTGGTGATCACTTTCCCGGGCTTGGGCTGTGCCTTTTTCTGCTGGCGCGCCTTCCGTGCGGCCTCGGCTACCGACTCTTGTTGGGGAGCACCATAGGACAAGGCACCGGCAAGCAGCAAAATGCTCACGGCTCCCCACATTGCCTTGCGCATGACCAACCACCTTTCCGGCGAGTGTTCCCAGCCTGGCGGGAGACCCTCCCCTTCAGTTTAGATGCCTGCTGCGGCCGAATCAACGGCACGGGCAAGCTCCCGCCGTAAAGGGAGCCAAAGAATAAACTCTGCGCCACCCTCGGGCTGGTTCCGGGCCTCGACGGCGCCTCCGTGCTGGACTGCGATTTTCTGGACCACCGCCAATCCCAGGCCCGTGCCATTGGTTTTGGTGGTGTAGAAGGGCAGAAAAATCTTCGGCAGGTCTGCGGGCGGGACGCCGGGCCCATTATCGGCAACGGAGATGCGCTGCACGCCGCCTGCGCTGCTGTGTTCGATGACGCCGTGGAGTGTCACGCGCCCGCCGAAGGGCTGACCGGCGACCGCCTCGGCGGCGTTGCGCGCCAGGTTGAGCAGCGCCTGCCGCAGCAACCCCTCATCGCAGGCAACCTCGGCAAACTCCCCTTCGGTCGTGACGCTTACCTGTGGAATCGCTTCGCGCACCTCGGCCGCCACCCGCTCGATGAGCGGCCGGATGTCCACCTGCTCGTAAGCCAGTTCGAGGGGGCGAGCAAATTTCAGGAATTCCGTAACCACGTGTGTGAGCGAGCGGCTCTGCTCAAGGATGCGCTGGGCGTTCTCTGCCAGCTCGCCACTTCCCGCCTCGCTGCGGATCATCTGCGCATAGCCGGAGATCGTCGCCAGGGCGTTCTTGAATTCATGCGCGATGCCAGCAGAGAGCTCACCCAGGTTCGCCAGGTTTTCTTTGAGGCGCATCTGCTTTTGAAGCAGGGTCAGTTCCGTCAGGTCGCTCAAAAGGCAGATGGCGCCGGCGACTCTGCGCTGCGCGTGAAAAATCGGCGAAATGGTCACGCCCAGCTGACGTAATTCACCTGCCGGCGTCGTGTATTCGATCTCTTCGCGGCGGAAGGTGCGCCCGTCCTCTAGACAGGCGGTCAGCAAGCGCGCGAGCGCCGATTCCGGGCCCAGCACGTCGGTGTAGCGACGATAGGCGAGCGCGCGCACGCCCAGCGCAGTCTCCGCGGCCGGGTTGGCGCTGGTGATGAGGCCCGTGGCGTTGACCAGCAACAAGCCCGCCGGCATATTGCGCGTGACCGCCTCGCTCAGTCGCTCGGTCTGTTGTGCGCGTTCCTTCTCCCGCCGGTGCAGCCCGGCGAGCTCCTTTTCCTGCTCGCGCAGCTTCTGGATCACGGCCTGCAGGGAAGCGGCAATGAACGCGGAGGGGTTCTCGCCGGCCGGCTTAAGCGTCCCGAGCTCGTCCCGCGGCTCCTTATCGGAAGGTCGCAGCATCCGACGCAAGGCGATCGAAAGCAGGAACACTCCGGCCATGATCAGGGCCGCGATCAGCGTCAAGAGCCCGATCGAGCCACCCAGCCCCAGAGGCAATGAGCCCGAAATTTGCGTGGCAACAAACATGGTTCGTTCGCCTTCGCCTAAGGCACGGCCAGGAGGGACTGATACCAAGTGAGCGCGGCTGTCCCAAAAAACACCACCAGGAGCGCGCCTGCGCCCAAAAAGGTGCCGAAGGGCAGCTCGTAGTCGCGGCCCTTGCCGGCCAGCGCGATGAACAGGAGTCCAATCACGCTCCCGAGCAGCGAGCCGGCCAGAATGGTGAGCAAGGTTCGCTTCAGGCCCAGGAATGTGCCCGCCATGGCTAGCATCTTGACATCCCCCAAGCCCATCCCCTGGCGCCCGCGGAGATGGAAGTAGCCTTCTGACACAAACCACAGCAACCCGCTTCCGGCAAGGGCGCCCAGCACGGCATCGGTGAAGGAGAGCACCGGGCGCGGGGGAGGGAAGTCAAAGAGACGATTGGCCAGCCAAAGCGCCGTGCCGTCGAATGGGCGCGTAAAGAGGCTCAAGGCCAAGCCGACGCCCAGACCGGTGAAGTTTACTTTGTCGGGCAAAATACGCTCACGAACGTCAGTGATCGTCAGCACGATCAGCAAGGCAGAGAAAATAGACCACTTTGCGCCTTCGAGCGAGAGACCGAAGACCAGATAGCAGACAACAAAAAGCGCTCCACTGAGCAGCTCGACTGCGGGATAAAGCGCGGAGATCCTGGCCTTGCAATTCCGGCAGCGGCTGCGCAGTATGAGCCAGCTCACGACTGGGAGGTTGTCGTACGGCTTGATCGGTGCCTGACACGCGGCACACCTCGACCCGGGCAGTACGATCGATTCCTCCCGGGGAATGCGCCGGATGCAGACATTGAGGAAGCTGCCGATCACCAGACCCAGTACAAACACGGCGACGGCAATCACCCCTTGACTGTGCCACAAGCGTCGAAGAGCCTCAAGCTGCGACACCCCACCGGTGCCCGATGGCTAACGGCCGAGCGAGGCAGATGAGGGGAAACGCCGAACAGTCGCGGCGGATTTGAACCCAGAATGGCGGTGCGCTATATTGTGGTCTTTTGTTCCCATGGCCTGGCTC
>DATFXF010000025.1:0-2162 GCA_035258565.1 Candidatus Acidiferrales bacterium | reverse complement strand
GATAGCCGCTGCGCGGGTTGCCCGATCGAGGGTTGGGTAGCCAGTCGAGAGGAGACCATAGTGGGGCGGGGAGCCCCGTCCTGAGGAAAGATCGAGGTCTCAGTAGCCTCACTCAGGAGAAGCTCCCCATGAGTACCGATACCACCGTCAGTCCGCTGCGTCAGAGCATGATCGAGGACATGAGGGCACGCAAGCTCGGGCCCCATTCGCAACGCAGCCACATCCACAGCTGTAGGCGGTTTGCGGCGTTCTTGAAGCGATCGCCCGACACGGCCACCGCCGCCGACGTTCGCCGCTTTCAATTGTACCTGGTCGAGAGCGGCCTCAGCATCAGCAATCGCAACCGGATCATGACCGGGGTGAAGTTCCTGTTCCGCGTCACGCTGAGGCGGCACGATCTGGCGGCCGAGATCTACCACCTCAAGGAGCCGGAGAAGCTGCCGCTCATAACGTAACCACCCCACCGCGTGCAATGCACACCGCCGCTTTTTTCGATGACCTCATCGGCGCGGCAATAGCGCAAGCGCCTCGCTTCTCCAGTTCGAGTGCGAGCGCGGCTATTCCCGACCACCAAACGGTGACTGATCTGCAGCCGTCGTAGCTCAGCAGCGATTTCACGCGCAGCGCCGATTAGGGCCTTGCCTCCGCTGCCCGCCCGCCTCCGGTGAGAACGTAGTGCGCGAATGTCAGCGGCACGAGCAGAAAAAGGCAATACATGCCTAGGGACACCGCTGGCGTGGAAAGGAATATGGGCAGCGAAGTTCCGAACCACTTCAACCAATTTCGCTCCAAGAGGTTTTGAGCGACCACAACGCCAAAGACAAGGACAGCGAAACAGAGCGCGCCTAGCTGACGCCGATCCTGAGGATTTCCAGACCGAAGCCATGCAAGGGCCAACATCAATGCGCCTGTCGTAAGGTAAAGGATCGTCACGCCGAACCACAAATCGAGAAGCACGACTTGGACTCCCGGCCGGTACGCGGGTAGCGCATTGAAAAAGAGCAACGGGGCGACTCCGGCAATGTCCTGAATCAGGCGGACTGGAGTCGAGGAAAGCACGAGGGGCCAGGGCCTTGCCAACACCTCGGGGAAGTAAATCAAAGCAATTGCCGAGCAGATGATCGGAACTCCGAAAATCACCCCCGGCACGAACACCAGAGCTCGTTGCCACCCGTGCGCCTGCCATGAAGAGGTCAAGCCCGCAAAGAACGCCAGCCAAACGAAGGGCGACAGCAGGCAGGAGGCTGTGGCCAGGCAGATGGGAACCGCCAGCACGGCGGGCAAGTGACCAAGCGCGGCCGCCCAGCCAGGCGAGGGATATCCTTCCGCAACAGCACCTATCGCAAACATCAGGGCAAGAAGTCGGGCGCCGGGCTGCTCGGGACGGCTGAAGCCCACGCAGATCGCCAGCAGCAGCAAAATGAAGCGCACAAGGTAGAATCCACCAATGCGGAAGAACTGGAGCGTGCTCCAGGTGCGCCATGCAGGCTCCGTTATCACTACGTTCAACGAGCGAGACTGGTCGCCACGCTGGATGCGGAGGTCAATCGGCCAGTCAAGCTCAAAGTATGCGCGCGCGAGGAACCAGTCTGGCATCCCGGTGATGGGCTGGCGATTTGCGGCTACGAGGACGTCGCCCACTCGCACACCTACACTCTCCATTGGTCGCCCCGGCGCCACGTTGGCCACCAGCGCGGCGGGCCACGAGAGTACCAAACCGGCATTGGCGGGACCCCAGACCTCCTGGCGCGCGCTGAAGCCGAAGGTGACGATGAAGACGGCTGCTACCAGATAAATCCACCACGGCACACGCCGGTACAGCATGGATCCTCCTAGTTCGGTGAATTGTACCGGAACTGCGTGCCATCGCTTGCCGATTCGGTGCGTCAGATATTCCCCTATCCTGCGGTATGCGCCCTCTGCTGCCTCAGCGTTGTATTCAATTCAGTGACCGAAGATTGGCCGCAGGTCGCGCAGGTGTTGTCTGCAGCCGACCCGCGCCGGTATCCGAAATCGCGATGTGGATCCTTGGTCCGCAGATCCCTCGATTCCTGACGAAGGATTGCACGGAGAGGGCACTGACCCTTCGTGCCATTAGCGGTCGTTGGCACGAGGTGCGCGGTGGAGGCGGTGCCAATATTCAAATCATAAGTCCTGCTTCT
>DATFXF010000024.1:0-28622 GCA_035258565.1 Candidatus Acidiferrales bacterium | reverse complement strand
CCTCGTAAACGGTGGGAAGGTTCCCGGGCATCCTTCCCCCGGGCCCATCCGCAACGCACTCTACCGCAACAACGGCGACGGCACCTTCACCGACGTGACCGACGCGGCCGGGGTCGGTGGCAACGGACACTACGGAATGGGGGTAGCTGCCGCCGATTATGACGGCGACGGTTGGACGGACCTCTTCGTGACCACGTTCGGCCGCAATATCCTCTACCACAACAACGGCGACGGCACGTTCACCGACGTGACCGACCGCGCGGGGGTCGCCGGCGGCGGGTGGAGCACGAGTGCAGCCTTTCTGGACTACGACCGCGATGGCCGGCTAGACCTCTTCGTTGCTCGCTACGTCAATTTCGACTTCGACCACAACGTCACTTGCGGCGACCCCGTGCGCCGCATTCGGGCCTACTGTCATCCCGACGTCTATGACGGCGTGACCAGCCTGCTCTATCACAACAACGGAGACGGCACGTTCACCGACGTCAGCAAGTCTTCGGGTATCGCCGCGCATGTGGGCAAGGGCTTGGGCGTGGTGGCGGCAGATTTTGACGAAGATGGCTGGATCGACATCTTTGTGGCCAACGACTCGATGCGCAATTTCCTGTTCCGGAACCGCGGCGACGGCACCTTCGAGGAGATCGGTATCGCCTCGGGCGCCGCGCTCGATGAGAGTGGGCGCCCGCATGCTGGCATGGGCACCGCCGCCGGAGACTACGACGGCGACGGTCACCTCGATCTCATCGTGACCAATTTAGACCGCGAACATAACGAGCTTTATCACAACCTGGGAAAAGGATTTGTCGATGCCAGCTATCAAACTGGCTTCGCGGCGCCCAGCTTGCCTTTTGTCGGGTGGGGAACGGAATTCTTCGACTACGACAACGACGGTAATCTGGACATTCTAATCGTAAACGGGCACGTCATTGACAACATCGGGCTGTTCCGGACCGACAGCACTTACCGCCAACGAAAATTGCTGTTTGAGAATGTCGGCGGGCGCTTCCGCGAAGTCGCCGCCCAACACGGCGCCGCACTGATGGTGCCGCAAGTCAGCCGAGGGGCGGCCTTCGGAGACTACGACAACAATGGCGCGGTGGACGTCGTCGTTCAAAACCTGGGGGGAAGCCCAGAGTTATTGCGCAATGACGGGGGCAACCAGAACCACTGGATTTCGCTGGTGCTCGAAGGCACAAAGAGCCCTCGGGACCCGATTGGCGCACGCGTCGATTGTAGGGTGGCCGGACGCGTACTCATGCGCTACTTAGCAGGAGGAGGGAGTTATCTCTCCTCGAGCGACCATCGCATCCACGTCGGTTTGGGAAAAGCCGAACGCGCGGAGCGGATCGAAATCCAGTGGCCAAGCGGCGTGAAGGACGTGCTCGAGAATGTCGCCGCGGGAAAATTCTATCGTGTGCGCGAAGGCCAAGGCATCCTAGGGGCCCACGGTCCGGCGCAGCCGACCAAGCCCTAGCGCGGACTCGATTTACTCCGCAGGGCTTCTGCCTCCGCGCGTTGCTTCCGACCCTCGGCGCCCTCGCCCGCTTTCTCCAGTGCCTCCGCCAACGCCAGACGCATCTCGGGATTTTGCGGCTCCAAGGCCACCGCGCGACGCAAGTGCCCCACTGCCTTTCGGGTGTCGCCCCGCTGGAGCTCCAACCGACCGAGAGCCAAGTAGGCATCGGCGTAGTCCACTAGGCTCACGAGGCGCCCGTACGCGGTGGCCGCTTCGGCGTCACGCTCCAGCCGTTCGAGACACATGGCCTCGAGCATGTAGTAGGTGGGCTCAAATTCCTTCTGACTCAGGGCAACTCGCGCGTTCGCGAGCGCGCGCTCGTACTCGTGACGCAGGTAGAAGATTTGCCCCAGGCGATAGTAAGCCAGATCATTCTGAGGCTCGAGCTCCAAGATTTGGGCGAGCTTTGCCTCTGCCTCTTCCAGCCGGTCTTGCTCCAAAAGGTCCTTGACCTCCCAGAAATATGCCGAGATGCGGCGGGTACGCTCGCGGTTCTCCAGGGCCGCTCGACTCAGGTGTTCGTACTCTCGGAGGACCCGCGAGGCTTCCTCAGACCGCCCGGTGCGGCCGAGGAGGGTGCCGAGCGCGTAGTGGGCTTCGACATAGCCCGGGTCAAGTTCAAGCGCCTTTCGGAAACTTCGTTCCGCCTGGGCCAGGTCGTCGAGCCGCACCAGGATGTTGCCTAGCTCGTAATGGGCTTTGGCACTTTCCGGGAGGAGGCGCGTGGCCGCTGCGAGGTGGGATTTCGCCTGGAGGTCCCTGCCACGACGGCTATAGAGGACGCCAAGGGTATAATGCGCCCCACCCAGGTTCGGATTTTCCTTTAGAGCTTGCTGAAGCAGGGGCTCGGCTTCCCGGTACTTTTCCTCCGCCGAAAGGCTGGTGCCAAGCCGCGACAGTCCTTCCGGATTACCTGGCCGCAACTTGAGGTAGTGTCGCAAATGCTTTTCGGCAAAGGAGTGATCTCCCTGCTCTTGAGCCACCCGCCCCAGGAGCAAGTAAGCATCGGCATAGGCCGGCCTGATCCGCAGTAACTCTTGGAGGGCTTTCTGCGCGTCGTGAAACCGCTGGAGCTGGATATAAAGCGCCGCTAAACGGAAATAGAACTGCGGCTCACGAGGATCTCGCTCGATGGCTTGCCGGAAGTCAACAATCGCTTCCCGAAATTCCCGGCGTTGGGCGTGGATCCCGGCCAGGTGAAAAAAAACGAAGGGATTCTTGGGCTCGAGGCGCTGGGCCTCAGTGAAAGCTGCCTGAGCGGCGTCAAGCTGCCCCGCGGCCAGTGCTTGAAGCCCTCGCTTGAAGGCCGCCCGGAAATCCTGAGGAGCTTGCGCCGCTGTCTGCCCGAGCGCCAGCCACAAGGCTAAGCTTGCTGCGAATCTCACCCGAAAAACAATAGACCGGCTCCCTTCATCAGGCAAGCCGGTCTACCGCAAAAACACTCAACGCGAGACCGCTCTAGAAAATGAACTTCAGTCCGAACTGCCCGGCGAGCGGCCCCCGCGGGCTGGGCCCATCCAGGAAGCTCGGGCCGAATGGGAGGTCTGGAACACATTCCGCGGACAAACCACCGCAGTGCACGGCATTGACAGAAAAGCCAGCCGTGTTTGAGAAGGCGTTGCTCCTGTTGGTCAGGTTGAAGGCCTCCGCAGTAAATCGTAGCTTCAAACGCTCATAGATTGGGAACTCGCGCCCCAGGCGAACATCCCACTGGGCAAAGTTAGCGTTCCGGAATGGGAAGCGCTCGAGCAGTCCGCCACCGCTAAGCGCCGGCCGGATTGCGCTGATGAAGAAGTTCGAGCACTGGAAGCCGTCCTGGTAGCCGGTACCCGGACAGAAGCCGCGGTATGCAGGGTAGGCTCGCCCGCTGCGGGCACTGATGAAGGTGCTGAACTCAATCTTCAAAGGCAGAAGGAAGTAGCCGTAGGCCGAGAACTGGTGGCGAATGTCGAGCTGGCTGGTGCCGTAATCAAGCTCCAGGTTGAAGGGGTCCGACGGACCAAAGAACGCGTCGGTGTCGCGCTCGCTGGTGGCGTTGTCCTCGTTCTTAGACAGGGTGTAGTTGGCGCCGACCTGGAAGTTTTGGCTAAAAGTCTTCTTCGCCTGCAAGATGAAGGCATGGTAGCGGGCCCGGCCGAAACTGGTCAAGGCGCTGGCCCCGCTGATCACGGGCTTGCCAGTAACTGGATTGACGGACTGGGTCAGCCGCCGAATGCAAAACGCCAGCCCCACCGTGCAACCCGGCGCCGCTGGTCCAATGCTGCGCCCGAAACTGTCAAATGTTACACCAGCGGGGTCGATGGTGCGGTCATAAGGCGCGCTGTTGAAACCGCCGACGCGCAGGTTTTCCGACCGGTTGAAGGAATAGCTGGCCGAGACGCTGAAGTTTCTGACAATCTCGTGCTCCACTCCCACTTGAACGTTGAGCACCTGAGCGCTTTGGAAGTCCGGGTCAGCATACACGACAGGCGGCGGAGGGAGAAAAGGCAGAAGCGAAGCCGGAGCTCGCCCGGGCAGCTTTCCAGGGTATTTGACAGTCGTGGCTCCAATGGTGAGCACGCCGGTGTTGTCATTAATGCAAGGCTGTCCGGGCGGCGAGGCAGAACACCGGAGGAAGGTGAAGTCTTGCCCGCGTAGGCCCATCCCGGAAAGCACACCCGCCATGAAAATAGTGGGTATAGAACCGTAGTAGATGCCTACGCCGCCCCGTACGATCGTCTTTCCGCTTCCGGTCAGGTCGTAGGCCACACCCACGCGTGGCGCCGCGCCCTTGTAGTAGTCGGGAATCGACTGCGGCAGCTTTCCTACTCTCTGGGTAACTCCGTTGGCGGTGATGACGGGTCTCCCCAGGGCCACCTGATCTCCAGGGATGGGAGTGAATTGGGGCTGGGGGTTCTTGACTCCATCCCAGCGGAACCCCAGGTTCAACGTCAGGCGCGGATTTACCCGCCAGTTATCCTGCACGTAGAAGCCAAACTCGTGCTGCCAGAAGTATGGGACGGTGCCGCTCTCGACGGCGTCGAAACCATTGATGCCGAACAGCTGCCTAAACGAAGCGGGCTTGCGATTCTTAAAATCGCTCAGGCTGTCAAAATTGTAGACTCCGCCAGCAAAACCGATAAAGACCTGGGTGGTGCCGTTGGAGTTCAGTTCGCCGCCCAGCTTCAGGTCATGTTTGCCGAAGGTATGACTGAAGTTGTCAATTACCTGGTAGCGCTTATGGTGGCTCGTAATGGGCAGGAAGAAGCGCCGGCCAAATGATCCCACATTTGTGATATTGGTCTCCGGCTCAGGCCCTCGATTAGCACGGTCTCGTCTCTCGAGAGAATATGCAAACCGCGCTTCATTCACGGTTCTCGGGTTGATGAGTGTTGTAATCGTCTGCGATAGTGCCGGACCCTCGTTGACAAAGTTCTCGAAGTTAGAATCGACAGCCCCGAAAACAAAGATTTGGCTGCGGCCGCCGGTAAAGTTGTCCGTCTCATTCCGGCTATAGTTGAACCGCGAAGTCGCGGTGATGTTATGAGTGAGCCGATAGTCCAATTTCACCAAAGGTGCGAGCAAGTCTTGCCTCTGGGGCGTTCCGCCCTGTAGCCTTCCCAGGTCAGCAATGCCTAGTTCGGGCACCGCGACCCCATTCACGCAGGTGGCCGGAGGACAACCAGCCTGATTCGAGAAAGCGGTGCCTAAGGGTCCCGCCTTTTTCTGCCTATCCACACCGATAAAGAAGAACATCTTGTCCCGCACAATGGGACCGCCCACCGTGCCACCAAACTGGTGCCGGGTATTGAAGCCGGGGGGAATGACCGTGGTCGGGTCTGCCGGCACAGAAGTGTCCTTTACCAAGTTTAGGTTTTGGAAGAACCAGTGCGCGGTGCCGTGTAACTCGTTGGTACCTGACTTGGTGACCACGTTGATCAACCCGCCGGTGGAATGACCGAACTCAGCCGAGAAGCCACTGGCGCGCACCTGGAATTCCTGGACGGCATCCTGAGGGAAGGTAAAGTTCTTGGTCTCGAGCGACCCGAACCATTCGCCGAAGAAGGAGTTGCGGTTATCCACGCCGTCGATAATCAAACCGGTGTACTCCCCCTGCTGGCCGCCGATGCGAACCGGGGAACGCAAGCCCGGGGTTGTATCCGCAGTAGGAGTGAGGTTCGCAAAGTCGCGGAAGTCACGCCCACTGATGGGCAACTGTTCGACATAGGTCCGGTCGATGACGGTGTTTTCGCGCGTCTCGCCCCGATCGACCGGGCCAGCCTCGGCCTGCACCTCGACCGTCTGGCCAACAGCCGCCAGCTTGAGGGAGATGTCCTGGATCAGGTTTTGTCCTACTGCGAGATGAACACCCTTGACGATCGTGGTCGCAAAGCCTTTCGCCGAGACCTCGATGCGGTAGGCACCGACGGGAAGTAGGTTCGCGACAAAGTGACCGTCCGAGCCGGTCGTGAGCGTGCGCTCCTCTCCGGTAGCCACGTGAGTGATCCTAACGGTGGCGTCTGGCACCACCGCACCGCTAGGGTCCGTGATCGTTCCGCTGATCTCACCTTTCTCGATCGTCTGGCTCGCCGCCGATGTGGCGAGCAAGAGCGTCACCGCGAACAACACCAGCAGCCTCGCGCTTCCTTCCCTCAGGCCCATGAAACCTCCTTGGAGCAGCAGGAAATGCCGGCCCGGAAAGCTACCGGCCTCAACCTGAACCTGTCTTTCTCGGATTTCACACCCCAGCACCCCTAACCTGGGGCGGATTCGCGCGGATTCTAGGCACACCATGCTCACAAGTCAAGATAAAAAGGCCAGTTCATTCAGCACCTTGCCTGTTCCCGAAGCGCGTTCGGAAGAATATCGTCACGATGGAAGGTGATCTCGTCGAAGGTGGCCGCCAGTCCATACCAGCCAGGAGTCCCCGCCACGTCCATCCGGACTACGTGCGCGCTCGCGGTCATATGGACGCGGCCGCGGCCGAGCGGTCGCTCAACGAGGCTTACCTCAAGCTCGATCGGAGTGCCGGGCTCGATCCGGCGAAGACACATGAAGTAGACACCGCTCGAGCTGATGTTCTTGGTGACCAGGGAGATGGGTATGGGTTCGCGCTGACTGGCCACGCACTTCAGGCGCAGGGGCAGGCTCAAGACCGCTCGCGGATGCGCGCGGCGGTCTTCCGCCACACCAATCACATGCGTCGGCACGCGAGTGAAACGCCGCGGCTGGTGTTCCGGAACCGCGCGGATTGCCGGCCCAGGGTTTTCTGACCCTTGCGCGCGAGCCTCCTCGCGTGAGTCCCCTTCTGTTTCGACGGATCGAACGGCTTTGGCAGGCCGAGAGTTGCCGGCAGCGCCCATACTTCCCCCTTATGCGTGAAACGCTTCGGGCGCTGCGTTGCCCAATATCAGGCTCCGCTCCCTGCTTGGTCAATCGAAGGAGTTAAGCGCGTTGTTCTAACACACAACCAGCAGTGTCTCGGGGGCGCGGAGCAGAAAGGACTAGAACAGACTGCCGAGGGCCCAGCCGAGCGCAGCATGTCGGTCCGGCGGCCGAAAACGGGAACCATCCGGCAGAGAGAGGGTTTCCCTTAGGCGAAGCGGATTCCAGGAGTAGTGAACGCGAAGAGTGTGCTCGATAACCGGCAGGCGCCAGCGCAGCTCGAGACCAGTTGAAGCGCGGGGGATGCCGTTCGTGCCACGTAACAACGTCGGGCGATTTGGCCCCAGCCAGCCTGGCAGCAGCCAGCCGGAGCCGGCGTCGAAAAAGCCGGCAACCTCGGCACGCGGCACGAGCGGCACGCGGTACTCGGAGTTAACTGCGCCGACCAAGTCGGCGCCAGGAGACTGCGCCTGGAAGACAGCCGTGCCTTGCGCCCCTGAGCTCTCCGCTAGAGCGTAGGGCGTGAGTTCTCCGGTTCGGAAACCTCGCACGAACTGGTCTCCTCCAAACAGGCGTGCGTGCAGGGGCAATTCGCCGTGGTAACTCGAGACGCCCGCAAGCGTCCCACGGAATGCCCAGGTATTGCGTCCATCGCTCAGCGGGTCGGCGGTGAGCCGGGAGTATTCGAAAGAGGAGCGCAAGAGATTCTCGCTGCCGCCGAGCCAGCCGCCGGAAACCGAGGCCGCTGCCTCCAGCCGCGTGCGGCCGGTGTCGCGCGTCTCTCTCAGGCCAATCGAGCGGCTGGATGTGCTCGCGCGGACTGGACTACCAGGCAGGCCCGAAATGCCCGAAGGCAAAGACACGTCGAACTTCGTCAAGGTTTCGGAGAGCTGGTAGTTAAAACCCAGACTGTCGTGGGGCGTGACCGGATAGGTCCAGCCCAAACCCACCCCGGAACTGCGCGAAGTGAACAGGCGTTGGCGCCCCGCTTGGCCGGGGAGACTCGGCCGGATCACATTCTGGAAGAGGCTCAAACCCAGGGAGGCGCGCGTGCCAAACAAACCTTCTTTGGCCACCCCCAGGAGCGCCTGGAGGCTTTCCGGGCCGCCCTCGAGGTGTCCGGTGATCAGCTCCTCGCCCCCCAAGAGATCGAAAAGGTTGTAGGCGAGCCCCACCGTGCTCCCGAACTGGCCGTGCCCGCCCACGAGCGAGATTCGCTGCCGGCCGATCTCCTCGACGCGGATGGTCACGTCGGCGGTGCGGCTTCGTTCGTCAAAGTGCACGTGCACGTCCTCCGGCTTCGGCGGGCGGACGAAGCCCGCGCGGGCCAGCTGCGCGAGACCCTGCTCGAGTTTCTCGGGATGGAAGGACTCGCCTTCCTTCAGCAGGATGCGCCGACGGTAGTAACGGTCACTGAAGCGTCGCTCGCCGAGGAACTCAATGTGGCGGACCGTGTACGGTTGGGTCTCGCGGATGCGGAAGGTTACGCGGACCGTGCTGGTGGCAGGATCGAAGGCAGGTTGCGCGTCCACTTCTCGAGCGAGCGGGCGCGTTTCGGCTGGCGTGCGCACCTTCACCCGCTCCAGCATCTCTCGTGCGCGCTCAAGCTCCTGCTGCGAATAAGGCGCGCCGGGCTTCAGGTGGCGGCTCGCGGTCAGCTCTGCGGATGGCTTCTCGGAGGCATTCCTTCCGAGTTCGCGCTCGAGGGTCACGGCGCTCCAACGATAACGCTTGCCCTCCTCGACGGGGATGAGGATCTGGTAGCGGGCAACGCTCCGACGGTGCGGCCAGGGCAACCACCCCCGAGCACGCATTTCGGAAACTTGCACGTCCGCGTGCCCCACACGCGCCTCCGGATAGCCGTGGTTGCGGTAGAAGTTTTCCAGGCGCTCGAGGTCTTCCTCGAGCCGCTCGGGCGTATAGACGGTTTTGCCGCGCAACCCTGCGAGCGGCACCTGGGGAGTCACGCGCTTCATTTGGCGTTCCAGTCTTCGGTCAGAGAAGGCGTGATTGCCCGCGAAGGTAACGCGAGCCACGGTGATCCGTGGGCCATCGCGAATCTCAAAGAGGGCGCGCACGGCCGCCGTGGGAACGGCTTCCAGGCGCATCTCGACGTGCGCGCGGGGGTAGCCTGCGTCAGCCAGACCTCGTTCGATACCGCGCCGGGCACGCCACAGCTCGGTCGGGTTTGCCGGCGCAGCTTCCCTCAGTCGAACGCCTTTCTCCGCGAGCAGCGCGCGAATGTGCTCGCGTGAGAGAACGTGCGACCCACGGAATTCCACTCCGGCGAGGAAGGGCCGCTCTTCGAGAAGAAATAGGACGCGCAAAAAAGGCTCGAGCGGCGGCACAGTTCGTTCGGCAGACGCCAGTCGAAGATCCGCCAGCAACGCAGGAATCTCCTCGACCACCACGCTGACGGAATCGAACCAGCCGAGCCGGTCGAGCGCACGCACGTCGTTTCGAATTCGCGCCGGGTCGAGCGGCTGGCCTTCGCGCGAGGTGATATGCGCTCGCAGCGTGGCGGCTGCAATCCTTTGCAGGCCCACGAATTCGATCTGCTGGATGTTGCCAACGGGCCGAGCCGCATCGTCTGGCGCACCGGATTTCCCGGGAGTTTCCTCCGGAGCTGGAGCGAGGCCCTGAGAGAAACCTGTGGCACATGCGGATAGGAGAAGAACCAAGAGCGCAGCGGCTCCGGCCGGAGGCCCCCAGGCGCGGCGAAAGCTCATCACGCCGACCCCAATGCCCAATTCGGATGTAGCGCACCGCGATCCGGTTGCCCCGTCGGAAACGATCTTGGTGCGCACGGGGCGCGGTCCCCATTGCGCCCGTGGGTTAGATCGATGATGCATCCAATATGGCTTGCGATCGAAGCGATCGGGCCACCTATCTTGTGAGTCTCCGGGCCAACCCACAACATCTTCTACCTATGCACGCGCAGCAATCACCAGGGTTCACTCGAGGCGGATTCGAAACGGAGATGTTGTTCTCCACGATGCGGCCCTGCGGCGCGCGCAGCTCGTGAATCGAACCGGAGAAGGCGCGGTGGGCACTCCTGAAGTCAAGCTGGATATCGTGGGGACCTCCCGTGGGAAGCCGGCGGACGCGAATGCTCGGAGCGAGCTCCGGCCCGCGCCTTCCGGCGCCAAGCTCGTAGCTGCATTTGCGGCCGTTTACGTCCTGTGGGGCTCCACATTTCTGGCCATCCGCTTCGCCGTGGCCACCCTGCCGCCCTTCCTCATGGCCGGCACGCGCCATCTCGTTGCCGGTTTGGTGCTCTATCCCCTGGCTTGTTTGCGGAGCCGTGAGCGGCCGACGCGCGCGAATTGGACGGCTGCAGCTTTGGTCGGTGCGCTGCTTCTCGCGGGCGGCAATGGAGGTGTCTCCTGGGCCGAACAGAGCGTCCCGTCGGGCGTGGCGGCGCTGCTCGTGGCCACCGTCTCACTCTGGATGGTGCTGATCGAATGGCTGCGGCCAGGCGGGACGCGTCCCGGCGGGCGTGTCATTCTCGGGCTTGTGCTGGGTTTTGCCGGCCTGGCATTTCTCATGGGCCCGTCCGAACTGGCCGGCGCAGGCCGGGTGGACCCGCGCGGTGCCACCGTGCTGGTGCTGGCCGCGCTTTCGTGGGCAACCGGCTCGGTCTTTTCCCGGCGCCTCGCACTCCCGAGAACGCCTTTGCTCGGCACAGCCATGCAATGCCTGGCCGGCGGCGCACTGCTGATCCTCGTCAGCCTGCTCACCGGCCAAGGGGGAAACCTCGACTGGGCGGCGGTGTCGCTCCGCTCCGTGCTCGCGCTGGTGTACCTGATCGTTTTCGGCTCGCTGCTGGGCTTCAGCGCGTACACCTGGTTGCTGGCGCACGCCCCGCCAGCGCGCGTGGCCACGTATGCCTATGTCAATCCGGTCGTGGCCATGCTTCTCGGCTGGGCGTGGGCGAACGAACAACCCACGCTTCGCACGCTCGTGGCCGCGGCCGTCATTGTCGGCGGAGTCGTGCTGGTCATCACCGCGCGGCACGAGGCCACCGCGCGTGCGGCTGGCGCTGAATTGGTTCCGGGCGAAGCATGGCGGGAAGCGGGGGGGACGGAGCACAAAAGCGGCGACGCCAAGGGTTCGGCGATACCATCGGGTCGCAGCGGTTGATTAACCTTGCCGCTTGACTTTCGCGGTGCCTTTCGGCCAGTGAGGCTTGAAGCGGGAATCGGAAATCTTGACATTGCGGACCACGTTCGTGTAGCGAATGATGAAGTAATCGCCGGAGCCCGTCTCGAAGAACTTCTGCTGTGCCGACAGCCAGGTGGATTCGTCAACCCAGAGCTGAATCTTCGACACCTGGTTGCGGACCTCATCGGACCTCGGCGTCAACTCGAGCAGGATCACTTTCTGCTTGTCAAGCGTGTCCTGGCCAAGCAGAGTGATCAAATAGCTCTTCTTGAGCTCCGCACCCGAAGTGCCAAACCCCAGCAGCAAAAACTGGTCCACCAGGGAGCGGTGCTCGCTCAAGTCGTACAGCTCGACCTGCCTGATGCGCGGGTTGAAGAGGTAGAGCTCGTTGCCGTCGCGCAGGATCGTGCGCGGGTCGGGCTGCGTCAAATCGATGCGCATCTTGCCGTCGTGACGCACATAGATCTGGCCCGACTCGGTTGAGCGGTCGTTCACGACGACCGTGACTTTCGTGCGTTCGAGATCAGCGGTGAGGCTGCGGAACCGCTTCGCCTCGATGTCGAGCTGCCTCAGGACAGCGTCCAGTGTCCAGGGGGTGGAATTCTGGCCGGGAGGCTCCGGCCGCCGTGCACCGGGATGCGCGCTCGACCAAACCGCGGGCCATCCAAGCACCAACACAACCAGCAGCAGTTCCCTCGACCACGCGCCCTTCGCGACTTCGATCCTTAACTTTAACTTTTTCCAACGACGAGCCAAGCGCATCTGGTGACCCTGCCGTCCAGCGCACGCATGCTAGCACAACGATTGGACGCCTCGAGCCCCTGGCAAGTTACCTGTGCCCGAAACGAACCGCAGGCAAGTTGCTTCCTGCCGAGGGCCGCGCAGGCGGCGCGGAGGCACGGCGAAGCCTTCAGGGCTTCACGGAAATGTCGTAGTAGAGGACGTTGCCGTTCTCGCCGCGAACGGCTTCGTAGCGCAGGATCTGGAAGCTGCGGCCTTGCAGGTCCCGTTCATTCTTGCGGATCGCATCGTGGAGTTCTTTGTCGAAGGCGGGCGTGCGGGCGGGAGAGGCCAGCAGGCGCGCATCGACACGGTAAACCCGTGTTCCGTCGCTGGCGTTCTCGGCCAGCAGTTCGACCAGCGCCGCCGAGAAGGCCGGGCCGACCTGGGGCTGATCGTTGTAGTGGATCACGCGCGGGGAAGCAAGAACAAAGATCACGATGGCCGCCACCATCAGGTCGTAGGGCCAGGTGCCGCGTTCATAAGACCAGAAGATGATGCGCTGCAGGATGCGCCCGAGCGAGCGCATCTCAGTCGGCGGGCACGCCGTCCACGATCACGCCGTCGCGCATGTGGACCACACGGTCGGCATAGGCGGCGGCTTCTGGGTTGTGCGTGATCATCACGATGCTCTGGCCGAGCTCCTTGTTCAGCTGACGCAGCATCCCCAGCACGGTTTCCGAATTCTTGCTGTCCAGATTGCCGGTGGGCTCGTCCGCCAGAACGATTTTTGGCTCGTTGATGATCGCGCGGGCAATCGCCACGCGCTGCTGCTCGCCGCCGGAGAGCTCCGACGGCCGGTGATGCAGCCGGTCGCCCAGCCCGAGCATCTTGGTGACCACCTCAAAGCGATGCGGGTCGAAGCCATTGCCATGGATGTGCTGCGCGATGGCGATGTTGCCGTAGGCGTCGAGAGTGGGCAGTAGGTTGAAGCGTTGGAAGACGAACCCCACTTTGTGTCGGCGCAGCTTGGTGCGTTCGGAGTCGCTCATCGTCCCCAGATCGTTGCCGTCCACCAGCACGCGCCCCCGCGTGGCTTGCGCGAGCCCGCCAATCACATAAAGCAGCGTGGACTTGCCACAGCCCGACGGTCCCATGACCGCCACGAATTCGCCCGGCAAGACCTCGAAATTCACTCCGCGCAAGGCGGCCACCCCGACCTTGCCCGTGCGATAAACCTTCCAGAGCTCCTCAGTTTTTAATATGGGCTCCACGCTAGGATCCCCTATGGGGCGCCCCTCCTCGGGTGAGCCGAGCCCAACCAGGGAAGTGCGGTTTATTGTAGCCGCGATTCGCATTTCTGCCTAGTCCTGCCCGACCGCCAGCAACGCAAGGGGGCAGCCTAGTTCGGGCGCGCGCGGGGGCCGAAATCATAAGCAGAATCATGCAGCTCGGGTCTACGAACGAGAACTGCGCCATCCGTCCGCTCGAAGTGTTGCCCTGTCCGAGGGAGGTGATCAATTCACGCACTACTCATAGGCCAGGGCCTCGATGGCGTCTTTGCGGCTGGCGAGCCAAGCCGGATAGCAAGCGCCGAGCAGCCCGCCGCCGATGGCAATGGCCGCCGCGCGCAGGATCCAGTCCAATGTGATGAGGATGGAGAGAGTCGGAAAGGCAGCTATAAAAGCGGCGCGCGCGACATAGCTCATTCCGATACCGGCGGCGATGCCGGCTGCACAGATGAGGGAGGCCTCGCTGAGGAGGGCTTTCACGATGAAAGCCTTCGACGCGCCGAGCGCCTTGAGGACGCCAATCTCGCGCGTCCGTTCGAGCACGGTTGTATACATGGAAAGGAAGATGACCAGGAAGCCGATGGCCACGGCGAGCGCGATCATGGACTCGACGAAAGTGCTCAGGGCGGGAAGGCTGGTCGCCGTCATCAAGGAGAGAAAATCCTTGAGCGGGCGAATCTCGTACCGCGGGAAGATCTGGCGCATCTCGGCCATGACGTCTTCGGTGTGCTCGGGCCGCGTGCACTTGACGAAGAAGACCGAGGCCTTGTCGCGGGCGCCGGAGAGCTCCTGCAAGGTTGGAAGCGGCACAAAGATGCGCGCCCCTTTCCCGTGCTCGACGATGCCCGCCACGTGGAAGTCATGGTCCAGGATGTGCAACGTTCCGCCGGCCTTCACCTTTTTTGCTCTGGCTGCCCAGTCATCCACCAGCACATCCTCGGCTTCTGCCATGTCGCGCCCCTCGTGAAAAACAAAGCCCCCCGAAACCGCGCGGAAGCTTTCAAGATCGATCCCGTAGATCACGTCAATGCCGCCCGACGCACTGAACTGGAGCAGCACGGGCGTCACCGCCTGCACGTACTTCAGCTCCGCAAGCTTCTCCCGGATCTTGATGGGCATCGGCGCGCCGCTGAAGGCCAGAAAGACGGAGGCGGAAGGAGGCTGGAGCATGATGTCGGCGCCGATGCCTTCGATGCGCTTGGCCGTTTCGTGGAGCATCCCGCTCGTGATCCCGACAATGACGAGCACGAGCGAAACTTCGAAGCCCACCGCCAGCACACTGATGAAGGTGCGCATCGGCCGGTGGAGAGCGTTGCGGACGATCATCTGGCCGATCATGGGCGCGCTCCCGATTCGCCCTCGCCCGCCCGCACCAGTTCGGCACCCGGCGGCTGCTCGAGGTCGAAGCGGCTGGCGGCGATGGCCTCGTTGAGCGTGAGCTGCGTGATGCGCACCTCGAGCTGATAGTCATCGTGCGGCCGCGCGATTCGAATCTCCCGAGGATAGTGCACGTCCGCCACCGGTTGCCAATCGGCGTAGCGCGTGTCGGAGACCAGCCGGCCGCCCGGCGCATAGAGTTGGATGCGCGCGAGGCTCAACCCCGCGCGGTCGAACCAGATCTTGCGCACCACCTCAAGCCTCGACACGCCTCGGATCAGGGTAAGGATGTAGTAGCGTGCCGGTTCGGCGTTAAATTCCTCAAACAAGACCTGCTGGCGGAGGTCCAGCTCCGGCCAGAACAGCGCGTCCAGCAGGTGCTGCGGCCGCAGGTTCTCGATGGGCTTCTTCGCGGGCCGCTCGAACGTCGCTGGCCCCACAATGAATTTGTTCTTCGACGGAACGTAGATGCGAAATGTTTCGCCGTCGCTGACCATGTCGAAGATGTTTTTGGCCAGCACCGGTGCCTGGCCGATCACGCGAATCGATGCCGGACGCTGCGCCAGGATGAACCCGCGGACGTCGCGGTACTGCTCGATCACCCCGCTGTAGGACGATCCGGCCACGGCAACCATCTCCACGCCGGCATTCAAGCTGCGCACAGCGCGGGCGAGCTGGTTGTATTCGGCGAGGAGCTGGTCCGGCGTGGCCTCGAGCGCCGGGCGGACCTCCGTCGGCGGCACGGTGCGCCTCTGGCTCACGGCGCACCCGCAAGCAAAAAGCGCCACCCCTGTCGGCCAAAGCATCCAGGTTCGGGGGCGAGTTCTCAGCGCATTCCCCACAACATCGATAAACCGAGCAATCTAACAGCCAGTCGGAAAAGGTGTCAACCAGACCGCACCGGACGACGGTGCGAGGTCAGCACTACTGCGCACGGACGACTTCCACGGAAAGCCCGTCAAGTGCGGGCCGCACGCGGCGGATGACTTCGGTGGCCCAGAGGTGATTCGTGAGCAACGTAAGAAAGCCGTTCTCGAAGTCACACACGGCGCAGAAGAAGTAGTTGGGGAAGGCATGATGGTAGGCGTCCACGCCGCGGCGCGCCAGCTCCCCCTCGACCGCCGGATCGCCCGTGTGGAGAGCGCTGCCGGAGCGCATGCCAAACGTTTCGCCCTCGAAGCGCTCGAATAGCGCCGCCAGCGGCTCGGCTTCGAGTGCGGCGATGACGATCGAGCGCTCGGCGGCCTCGCGGTAGGCGATGCCGTGCTGCTGGCAGTAGTCGCGCAGGCGGTCCAGGTGGCTGAAGAAGTCGAGCGCCCAGGGCTCCCGGCCCGCGACGGCCGGCAAGACCACGCTCCAGATCCGCGCCGCATCGGCGCCGCGCAGCGGCTCGCCGCTTTCCCGTTCGATCAGCTCCAGGCTCACGGCTTTCACCTCCGCGCCCAGGTCGAGCGGCTCCACTTCCAGCCGGTAGTCGGGCGGCTGCATCCGGACTTACTCCTCGAGCGATTCGGGCCGCACGAAGCGCTGCTGGAATTCCGGCGACTGCTTGCGCACCTCGAGCCAGTCAAAGAAGGCGTCCGGGGTATCGAGCCAGATCTTGAACCAGTGCAGGATCTCTTCCTTCTCTGCGCGCTTTTTCGGCTCGACCTTCGGATTGCGCGCAATCATCTCGGCGCGGCGCCGGCCCAGACGCGCCACCTCCAGCACGCGCTCGGCGGCCGCGCTCTCACCCTCGGCGCGAAACTTCCGCAACAGCTCGTCGAGCCGCACCAGGCACATTTCCGCCTCCTCGAGCGTGGCGAAGTGCAGCAGGTCATGGAACTCTTCCTCGTAGCGGCCTTCGGTATCGACGCGCGTGGACCACACCACACGCAACCCGGCGGTTTCGAGGACTCCGGCGATGTAGTCCGCGGAGGTCTTCCCCGAGGGACCCAACCGCGCGACCAGTTGCCGGCGAATCTGTTCCACCTCGGCCGGCGTAAAACGCGGCACACCGAGCCCGCGCGCAATTTCGAGGATCAGCCTCTTTTTTGTGGGGTGCTCGGCGCGCGTCATGGGAGCCTCTGGCGACGGGGTTTCTGGCGCCGCGCGTCGGCAGACTTCCCGCCGTCGTCTGGCCCCGGGTGGTTCTCGGCGAGCAGGCGCCGATATCGGGCCACGTATTGGTTGTGCTCGTCCAGCGTCCGGCTGAAGAAATGACCGCCCCGGGTATTGGCGACGAAGTAGAGATAGTCCACCGGAGCGGGCCCCAGCGCCGCGCGCAGCGAAGCTTCGCCAGGATTGGCAATCGGTCCGGGCGGCAGGCCCGGCCGGCGATACGTGTTGTACGGCGAGTTGAAGTTCAGGTCGCCCGCATCGAGCTGTCCGTTGTATTGGCCCGCAAGCTCGAGCGCGTAAATCACCGTGGGGTCGCACTGGAGCGCCCGGCCCAGCCGGAGGCGGTTCACAAAAACGGCGGCGACGAGAGACCGCTCCTCGGGAAGGGGAGTCTCGCGCTCGACCAGCGAAGCCAGCGCCACCACCTCCTCCAGTCGCAGGCCATTCCGGGTGCCGCTCGTTTCAGCCAGCTTAGCCCACGCTCCACGAAACCGATCCGTCATCGCCTTCGTGATCTCCTGCGGGGTTACATGATGTGGAAAGGGATAGCTCGCAGGGAACAAGAATCCCTCCAGGCTGCGCGCGCTGGGTGCCAGATCACGAATCGGCGTGGGATCGCTGACAGCCTCGAGAAATGCGGCGCGGCTCACCAGTCCGGCGCGCTCGACCAGCTCAGCAACGTCGAACTTGTTGGCTCCCTCGGGCACTACCACCACCACAACGTATACGCGCCCTTCAGCCAGTGTGTGAAACACCTCGATGGCGTTCACCGGATGGTTGAAAAAATACTCGCCCGCCTGCAACCTGCTCCGCGAGCGCCACCGGGCAAGCGCTATGAATGCAATCCGGCTGCGCAGGACCCCCTTCTCGGCCAACAAGTGCGCGATGGTCCGCACGGAGGCGCCGTGCGGGATGTCCACAAAAACACCTTCGGGTGGCAAGCCCCGTACCGGCACGCAGAGCGCACAGGCCAGCCATGCCGCGAGAAGGACAACCGCCAGAAAAAGGAGCGCAAAGACGCTTCGCATCTCGGACCTTCACCCGCTCCGCCGGTGCCGGGAAACGTGTCTCGGTGCGCCACCCTGGACACGCTCGGCGTTTAGCGGAGTTTGCCGCCGGCTCTGTCCGCGCCCGAGGTAGTCACGCAAGATCACCGCCGCTGCCAGGCGGTCGACCGCGCCCTCGCGCTCCCGCGCCGCCCTGCTCGGCGGCAACAACTGCTCTGCCTCCCAACTGCTCAGCCGCTCATCAACGAGTTCCACCGGCACGCCCAACTCTTTTTCGATCCGCGCAGCAAAGCGCTCTGTTTCCACGGCCATCGGACCGGTGGAGCCGTCCAGGTGGAGCGGGTGACCGACGACGATCAGCTCCACGTCGTGTCCACGCACGACTTCGCGGAGGCGGCCGAGGTCGTTGCGCCGGTTCGTGCGCTCGAGCGTGGCGAGCGGCTGCGCTGTCAGCCAGGCGGCATCGGAAAGGGCCAGGCCGATGCGGCGACGGCCGTAGTCAATGGCCAGGATACGGCCAGCTGAAGCAGGGCGCGGAGATGAAGAAGCGTGCACGTGGCGAGTCCGCTAAAATTATACCGTGAAAGCGGATTTCCCCGCTCAGGCCTGCCGCGCTAGGGCTCGCGCCCGCGCTGGCCTTGTGCCCACTGGGGCCACAAGCCGAGCGTCTTGAGCTGCTTGTCGAGGCCGGTCTCCTTCATCAAGGCTTCGATTTCGGCGCGCGACTGCCGCTTGCCTAGGCGCTCCGGACGCTCGGCAAGGGCGAAGACGGTCGCCGCAGCGAGCGCCGTGTGCAGCTTGAGCTCGCGGATGTCCACCTTATCGAGGGTGTCGGAGGAGGCGTGGTAGTTCGGCAGGTAATTGGCTTCCTCCTGATTGGCCACCAGCGTGGGCACGCCTTCCAGCAGAAAGTCCAGATTGTCCGTGCCGAAAAAAGCGTCGGCAGTGTGAGCGTTTGCGGACCAGGACTCGATCGGCTTGAGTGCCTCGCGCACGCCACCCTCGATGTCCCGGCGCCCGCCGAGCGAGTAGCCGGTCACGCGACCGATGCCCTCGTCGAAGATTACCACGGCAATGGCGCGGTCAAGCTCGCTGCGGTGTGCGCGCACGTAGGCCCAGGAGCCCAGCGCACCCTGCTCCTCGCCGGAGAAGAGCACAAAGCGGATGCTGCGCCGCGGGCGGAGGCCGGTGGCCAGAATCACGCGCGCGGCTTCGATCACCAGCGCCGCGTTCGAACCGTTGTCGAGCGCGCCCGTGCCCAACTCCCAGGAATCCAGATGCGCGCCCAGGAGCACGAATTCATCCGGCTTTTCGCGCCCGCGGATCTCGGCGACGACATTTTCCTGCTTCGTTGGCCCGCCGACGCGATTCGGCAACGCGAGCTGGACGCGCACCTTTTGACCTGCGGCGATGAAGCGTGCCAGGCGCAGCGCATCTTCGCGCGCCACAATCGCTTGCGGCAGGCGATCTAGTTCGCCGGTGAGCGAGTTCTGATGTCGATAGAGCAGGCCGCGCTCGTGCGTGGATGTCCAGAGAAGCGCCCGGGCGCCCGCGCGTACGGCGCGATCAATGATTGCCGGAGCGCGTAAGTAGTCATTGAAGAGGTCCTCCCAGGTTCGGCCAACCTCCGAGTGGACCAGCAGAATCGCTCCCGTCGACGACCCGGCGGCGCGGGCATATTCGGCCTCGCTGCCGTTGCCGACATCCACGACCTCCGCTTCGATGCCTCCGGCCGGCGTGGGCGGCGACCAGCCCACCGACACCAGGCGCACGGGGAAGGGCATCGGTGCGCGTACTTCGAGCCACGTCTGACCTTCGCTCCACACGAGCGGAATCGTGTACTCCTCCGTGTGCGCATCATTCAGGCCCGCCTGGCGGAACGCTGCCATCGCCCAGGCAACCGCGCGGGCCATAGCCGGCGAGCCGGTCATCCGGCCACCAACCTCGTCCGTCAGCCGGCGGAGGTTCTCTTCGAGCGGCGAAGGCCCGAGCGCGCCGGCGATGATTTTCCCGGTGGCCTCCGCACACTGGGAAGCCTCACTCACCGAGCAGCCTTCGCCCGGAGCGGCCTTGATGCGCGCGAGCGGGTCGGGCGGCGGAGGAAGCTGCTCAGCCGTTGAAAGCAAGGAGGCCAGCGGGCAGAAAAGGAGAGAGGCCAGAGAAACGAATCTGCGCATAGGCATTTGTCTCCATCCTCATAGAGAATTCGGACACGGGGTGCCTAGTGGAATCCACTCGCTTGCAAGATCTCGTCGGTCACCCGGGCGACCTCAACCATTTCGGCGACATCGTGCACGCGAACGATGTGCGCGCCACCGAGAATGCTGGCGGCCAGGGTCGCGGCGCTGCCCCAAATGCGCTCATTGGCTGGCACCTGCGCCCGCAATTGACGCACTCGGGAAAGAGTAGCCCCGATGAAAGACTTCCGTGACGTACCCACCAAAAGCGGACAGCCCAGCACCGCAAGCCTCGGCAAATGGGCAAGCAGCTCGTAGTTCTGGGCGAAGCTTTTGCCAAAGCCGATGCCCGGGTCGAGCAGGATGTCGGATTTCGCGAGCCCGGCGCGGCGAGCGCGCTCAAGAGCAGCGCCCAAGCCGGAGAGCACGTCGCGCACCACGTTCCGCGCAAACGGCCGCTTTTGCATCGTCCGCGGCTTGCCGCGCATGTGCATGAGGACGACGGGCAGGCGATGGCGCCGCGCGACCTCGGCAAGCCCCGCGTCGGCACGCAGCGCGGAAACATCGTTGATCATCTCGGCGCCGGCGGCCACCGCAGCTTCCGCTACTCGAGACTTCTGGGTGTCAATCGAGATGGGGATCTTCAGTCGCCTGCGCAGCCGCTCGAGCACCGGCAGAACGCGCTCGAGCTCCTCCTCGGCGGAGATCGGCGCGGAGCCAGGCCGCGTGGACTCTCCCCCGATGTCTAGGATGTCCGCACCGGCACGTTCGATTTGGAGAGCATGCGCAGCGGCCTTGTGCGGATCGAAGAACAGACCCCCGTCAGAAAAACTGTCCGGCGTGACATTGAGCACGCCCATGATCAGCGTGCGCTCGCCGAGCTCGAGCGTGCGCGAGGGCAGCCTCAGGCAAAATCTCTTTCTGCGAAACACAGTGCAGAGTAAACCACAGATGAACACAGAAAAAACAGTCGGTGCGGACCTGGCCCGGACTCCCGATGAGTGGTCGGCTGACTCCCCTTCCGGGCGCTACTCGGACGGAACGTAGTAGCCGATGCGGTAGTTGAGCCGCGCGCCGGCGTGGCCTCGGAGCTCGACGCGCAGCGTGCGCCAGCCCGGCCGCGAAAGCCCCGACGAGGGGTAATAGCCGAGCGTGTACTGCGCACTCAGAGTCTCGGCGATGCGGCGGTAAACCTCACCGAGTGTGCCCAGTTCGCGCAGGAAGTAGATCTCCCCGCCGACGCGGCGCACCAGCTCTGCGAGATACAGCGTATAGTGCACCATGCCCAGCTCGCGCGCAGCGGGCGTGATCAGCATTTCGTTGCGATGCGCCGCGAGCCACGCTGGCGTCATGGCCCGGGGGCGGTTCTGGGTCGAGATCACATAGGCCTCCACGCCCCGAGACGCCAACTCGCGCGCCACGTCTTCGAATGTCAACCGGCTGGCCCGCGCGCCCGACTCCGGCATCGTGCTCGCCGGGTTCCAGCTCAGCCCCAGACCGCTATCCTGGCCGTCGGTGAGCACAACCATCGCTTTCCGCCCGCTGCGCTCGCGGAACAGATTCCGCGCGGCCAGGTAGATCGCCAGGTAGATATTGGACTCCGATGAATTCGCCACCCGCGCGAGCTCGGGTGAAGCAACTGCACGCTCCAGGAGTCCGCGATCACGCGAGAAGGGAAGCAACAAGTGAATGCCCCCCGCAAAGGCCACCACGGCCACCTCGTCCTGGGGCGAGAGATTCCTCGAGAGCGCACGCGTGGCCTCGCGCATCTCGTCCAACTCGCGAAAGACACTGGGACTTGCGTCGATGAGCAGAGCAATGCTCGCCGGGGCGGTCGAGGCATCGAGGTGGGCGATGCGCTGCTCCACGTCGTCCTCGAACAGGCGGAAGTCTTCGCGGACCAGCCCGTGGAGCGGCAGGTCATCGGGAGAGAAAACGGTCGAGCCCACTTCAACGAGACTAACGCGCGTGCGAATCACCGCGGCAGGTGGCCCCGCTTCCGCACTGGGCGCGGCGGTCCCGCGGGGGATCTCGCGCAGTTCACCGGTCGAGGGGTCACGCCGGAATTGGATATCGCGATCGAGGCGCTGCGGGCGCGGCAATTTGGCCGGCGCCTTCTCCTGGGCCAACGGCGCGACCGCAATCGGCGTGACCCAAAGGACGGCTATCGATGCCGCGCAAACACGCCAAGATCCCATCGCCAAACAGTATGCCAGAGGAGGGGTGGCGAGAGCGGCTATTCGAGGTCGAAGTCGCGCAAGGGTTTTTCGACCGGCTGGTCCTTGGCTTTCTTCAGGGCTTCCTCGAACTTGCGAGTAAGCACATCTTCCTTTTTCTTCTCGGCTTCCCAGGACTCGCGGAACTTTTCTTCGCGCCGCAGCGCCTGCTCCTCGAGAATCCGCGCAGCGTCGCTGATATCCACATCGGGTGCGGCCTTGGCCGGGGCCTCGTGCGAGAGGACGACGCCGAGCTGCGGGTCAATCGAAAGCTTGGCCTGGCAGCACGGGCAAGTAACTTCGACCGTCGTCGTGCGCTTCTTCACCATGCCCGTATTCTACGCCAATTCCCGGCGCTGAGGGGCTTCGGCACCGTCTCCCCGACCAGCAGCACTCCCAAGGGACGGCTGGGGCCGATCGAGGGGAGAGCTTCGAGCACGCCCCGGGCCTCGCCCAATGAGGGAGCTGATTTCGATGGCTTAGGCTGGCGCGGGCTTTTCGCCTTTGGTGAAGCCCGGAGCGGGGCGTAACCCGGGCCGGGGTGCGGGCTTGTGCTCGGCGGCCGGAACCGGCTGCGGCGGAGCGGGCGGTGAAGGCCGCGACTTCTCCGGCAGCGGCTTGCCTTCGATCAGCAGTTTGAGCTCGGCAGCGTCGAGCACCTCACGATCGAGCAGGGCCTGCGCGATGCGCTCGAGCTTATCGCGATGGGTCTCCAGCACGCTGCGCGCACTGTTGTACGCCTTCGTGACAATCTTCTTCACTTCCTGATCGATGCGAATGGCGGTGTCTTCCGAGTAGTCACGGTGCTGCGCGATTTCACGGCCGAGGAAGATGGCCTCCTCCTTCTTGCCGAACGCGAGCGGCCCGAGCTCGCTCATGCCCCAATCGCAGACCATCTGGCGAGCGATATCGGTGGCCCGCTCGATGTCGTTGCCTGCGCCGGTGGTGATGTGGCCAAGAAAGATCTCTTCGGCACAGCGGCCGCCCATCAGTACGGCAAGTTGCGCCTCGAGAAAATCCTTCGTATAGGTGTGCTTATCATCGATGGGCAACTGCATGGTCACGCCCAGAGCCATGCCGCGCGGAATGATGGTCACCTTGTGCAAGGGGTCGGCACCGGGTGTCATCGTGGCCACGAGCGCATGGCCGGCCTCGTGATAGGCGGTGTTCCGCTTCTCCTCTTCCGACAGGATCATGGACTTGCGCTCGACGCCCATCAGCACTTTGTCCTTGGACATCTCGAAGTCGGACATGGGGACGAGCTTGCGGTTTTGGCGGGCCGCCGAGAGCGCGGCCTCATTCACAAGGTTGGCCAGATCGGCGCCAGAGAAACCCGGCGTGCCGCGCGCGAGCACGGAGAGGTCCACGTCCTCACTGAGTGGGACTTTGCGCGTGTGCACGCGGAGGATTTCCTCGCGACCCTTGATGTCGGGGCGCGGCACCACGACGCGCCGGTCGAAGCGACCCGGCCGCAGCAGCGCGGGGTCCAGCACGTCCGGGCGGTTCGTGGCGGCGATCAGGATGACGCCTTCGTTCGATTCAAAGCCGTCCATTTCCACGAGCAGCGCGTTCAAGGTTTGCTCGCGCTCGTCGTGCCCGCCGCCAAGGCCTGCGCCGCGATGCCGGCCGACCGCGTCAATTTCGTCGATGAAGATGATGCAGGGAGCGTTTTTCTTGCCCTGCTCGAAGAGGTCGCGCACCCGGCTGGCGCCCACACCGACAAACATCTCGACGAAATCCGACCCCGAGATGGAGAAGAAGGGCACGTTGGCCTCGCCGGCAATCGCGCGGGCCAGCAGCGTCTTGCCCGTACCCGGCGGGCCCACGAGCAGCACGCCCTTGGGGATGCGCCCGCCAAGCTTCTGAAATTTCTGGGGGTCTTTCAAGAAGTCGATGATCTCCTGGAGCTCTTCCTTGGCCTCGTCAATTCCCGCCACGTCTTTGAAGGTAGCCTTCTTCTGCTGCGCGGTGAGCAGGCGCGCGCGCGACTTGCCGAAGCTCAGCGCCTTGTTCCCGCCAGCCTGCATCTGCCGCATCATGAAGATCCAGAAGCCAACCAGCAGGAAGAGCGGAGCGGCGTTCAACAGAAAGGAGATCCAATCACCCCGCGTGACTTCCTTGACGTTGATGTTCACGCCCTTGTCGCGGAGTTGCTTGGCCAGGTCAGGGGCCGCCTCTTTGAAGATGGTGACGTTAAACTTGCGGCCGGCGGGCTGACGCCATTCACCGCGCGCCTCGTAGCTGTTCGGGGAGAGATAGAGCGTAACGTCCTTGACGTTTCCCTTATCCACCTGGGCCATGAACTCGCTGTAGGAAGTCTCCTCTTCGCGGCCCGTCTGGCCGGTTGTGGAAACCATCTTCCACAACACCACGCCCAGTAGGATGATGAACATCCAGAAGAGAATCGTTTTTGCCGTTGAACTCGAGTTCACCGCTTACCTCACCCGCCGGGCCCTCTTTCTGGTCCGCTGGCCGACCGTGCCCAGCATGCCTACGTAGGGCAGATTCCCATACCATCCCCTGCTGTCGGACAGCCCGTAACCCACCAGATACTTAGATGCACCTAGGAACCCAAAGTAATCAGGCTTCAGATCTACGCGACGACTTTGCGGCCGATCGACGAGCACGGCGATGCGCAGCGAATGCGGCCGGCTCTCTAGCAGGCGCTTGACGAGGAAATCTTGGGTCACGCCGGAATGGAGCACCGATCCCACCAGCAGCACATCGCGGCCCTTTAAGTGCGGGTGCTGGCTGAAGAAAACCTCCTGCCGGCGATGGCCGTCCTGCTTGATCTCGCGTATCACGGAGCGCACAAAATGGCAGACGACCGGACGCTCGATGCGCCGCACGAGATCGGCGGCGAATAGAAAAGCGTTCTCGAGGATGATGACGGCATCCACGGTGCGCCCGGCATAGTCCCGCGAGATCGAGTGCGCCAACTTCGCCACGCGCTTTGCCAGTTGCGCCGGAGAATAGACTACCTTCGGGTTGGACCTCACAGCGCTTCCTCGGCAATCACCAGGCCGGACTTAGTTTCCGCCCGCGCGGCAAATTCTTCTGCCACCGGCAGGCCGCGAGCCCAAGCCAGGGCTCCGGCGCTGGTCAGAACCGGCCAAACCTTGCGTTCTCGAGCAGTTACGCGGCTCTCCAGCAAAAGCCGTTTCAGCTTGCGTACGCGCCGTCGACCACGGGGTCGATAGGAGTCACCCGGGCGCCAACTGCGGAGAATCAGCGGCCAGCGAAGCCGGTCCGCATCTAATGTCTCTATCTGGAACCTAGTGTCCCTCTCGGCCGGGGGCCAGTCAATCGTTTTCAGCCGGAACCGCCGGCCGATTTCCGGGATTGAAACAGTGGTCGAACCCTCGCCCGCGATATGCACTACATATTCATACGGCTGCCCGGCACTTTCTGTTCCAAGGCCACTCTGCGAGTGCCTAGTGAACCGAGACGGGGAGAAAATCAGGTGGTCGAAGCTGCGCTCCACGGCCACCCCGGCGGGAAGGTGCACCAGATGGCCGCTCTCCGAGGCCGTGGCCAGGTGGAGCACCTGCTCGACGTGTCCCGAGGTCAGCTGTCGGCGATCGCCCTTCAGCCCCTCGTAGATTCGGCGAACGAGACGTTTGCTGAGCCCACGAAGAGTGCTCGAGCGATCGGGCGCCCATGCCACGGCGGGATCCAAGCAGAACGGCGAAAGCAAGTCTTGGACGCGGATCGAGTGGCCCGCTGGGGCGCGCTCTACCAGCTTGCGATAGCAGTCGTCCACCAGCGCTGCCCAAGAAGCTTCGTCCTCGTGCGCCAGCGTGGCAAGCTGGCCAAGGCGCGGTACCACCGCGGGCTGAAAGTCACGCTCCAGCTGAGGCAGCAGGTGATGTCGGATGCGCGCGCGCAATCGAGTCGTGTCCAGGTTGGTGGGGTCTTCCCGCCAGGGTTGCTTGCGGCCCGAGAGGTAGTCGCGCAGCTCCTGCCGGCGGATCCCGAGGAGCGGCCGGACGATGATTCCGGCGACCGGGTAGATTGCGGCGAGACCCGAGAGCCCCGTGCCGCGCAACAGATGGGCAAGCACTGTTTCGGCCTGATCGTCGGCGGTGTGAGCTACGGCCATACGCGTGGCGCGGCCGGAGGCCACGAGAGTTGAAAAGTACTCATAGCGCAGGCGCCGCGCGGCATCCTCAAGGTTCCAACCTTGCTGTTGCGCCCGCGCCGCCACATCCTCGCGGGCGGACGCAAACTCCAGCTTTTTTGCTGTGGCCAGCGTGGCAACGAAGTGCTCATCCGCATCGGAATCCATCCCGCGCAGACAGTGATTGAAGTGCACTACGACAAGGCTGATCCCCAGCGCCGCCTTTAGCTCGTCGAGCAGGAGCAGCAGCGCTACCGAATCAGCTCCGCCCGAGACGCCCACGCCGACACGGTCGCCAGGCCGCAGCATGTTATGCCGGCGGATGGTTTCCACGATGCGTTCGACGAGTTTCGTTCCCATTCCTAGTGTGGACCTGACCTGCGCACCTTGTATGTTAACAGCGGCGGGGAGTAGCGTACAATTTAGGGTGGCCTGCGGGGATGGTGGCCAATAGATGAACCTGCTCAAACAGCTCGCCCGAGCCACCGTCGGATGGGCTGCCGCGAATCCGCTGAAGGCGGCGCAACTTGCCTTCGTCCTGACTCTCCTCGGCGCCACTCTACTCACGACGAAGCGGCTCGACCGCCGCACGCTCAAGCGCGTCGCCCGCATCTTCCTTTGAATCCTGGCGCCCCGATTGATGAACGCCAGTAGCTAGCCCCGCAAAATAAAATAGCCCGGTGAGCCACCCATAGGGTGCACCGGGCATGACTCGAATGTTCGGGCTACAAACCGTTGGCCATCTGCCGGGCCATGAGATCGCGACTGAAGCTGATCCGCCGGTCGAGCGCCACCGCCGCGAAGTAAGCACAGCCCTCGCACTCGCGTTCCAACCAATCCGCAGTTGCAGGAACCAGCTTCGCGATACCCGCGCGTACCAGCCGAAGCAAGCGGAAATAGGCGCGGACGGCACGGATGGCGTTGCGGTCGCCGCCAGGCTCGGGGCACAGGTACACGAGCCGGATCAGCCGGCGGAAGTCATCGCCCGTCACGCTGCCGCTAATTCCAGCCACCTCGCGCCCCTGCTCGGAAAGCTGGGCCTTGGCGGAGGCGGCAAGAACCGAGCGACAGTAGGACACAAAAAATTGCAGCAGCGCTGCAACCGAGACCGCGAAGATTAGGGCGGCGATCATCGGTTCGGTGTGGCCACTCGCGCCGTGGCCAGCCGCGCCTCCTCGGGAATCTTCCAGAAAGTGCAGCTCCAGGCCAGCGGCAGAAACGTACCGGCCAAAGGCGGCACGAACATCGTGATCTTCAAATCCGGAGCCATGTTGCGCAGCGCGTACGCACCCGCCGAGGCACTAAAATAAATGCCTAGGGCCAGCACGAGTTGCACGAGTCGGGTGCGCGTCTCACGCAGTTTCACAACCGTACCCCACAACAGACAGGTCAGGACTACCCCTACAAAGTAGAGATTCTGGGATAACTCGACCACAAAACGCGTCGTGAGCTGGTTGGTATGCTCTCTCACCAGCAGGAGTGAGACCAAAGCGGTGCCACCGAGCAATAGAATTGAGCCAACACGTAGGTACTTGCTCACCCCCATTTCTGTCAGCACGTGCTGATACAAGCCCATGATGCACGAATAAAGGAGAACCGTGTCGACCGCGTCAGAGTAGTAGTAAAAATAGACGTATTCGGATGACGTGTAGCCGGAGCGCATGAAGATGACAAAGCGGCAGATGCTGAGCACAAGCGAGCCCAGCATGTATAGGTTAAGGGGGAGGTAGGAAGTGAAACTACGGGAGCGAATTGAACACACTACAACGGCTGCTTGAAAGAAAGCACTTGCAAACCACACAACGTAGTCGACCGGACCGAGCACGGTAGTCTGCCAAAACTCTCCCGCCCCGGCCCAGCTTCCCAAATAGGCTTTCTAAGGGCCTAATCGGGTCTGTTTTACCAGGGCGTTGGCACCGGCACCGGGGCACCACCTCCGGCCATGAGCACCGGACCAGCATTTACGCTGTTCGGGCCCGCCAGGTTCCGCATTCCCATCGCTCCTGCCAGTACAAGCATCACCAGCAGGATCACCGTCAACCACCTTTGCACGTGACCCTCCGAGCTATTGAAAAAGCGCGGAGAGTATAGGTGGTTTATCCCCTGGCAAGGGGAAATTTGATGGGTTTGTGTCTAAACGGTAAACACCCCCAACCCTGCCTCCTCGGCAGATCTGACCTGCCGGCAGGGCGGCCGATTCCCAATTTTCCAAGGCAGATTAGCGGTCACGAGCGCGGGCGTCAACAGTACGATAGTACTACTAGAACGAAGCTCCTTGGCGGCGACACTCTTCTCGGGACAGTTCTTTCTGGGACGGGCCAAGCAGGCATCGCGGAATCGCGCGAAATACCGGCCGCTCCTGCCGCTCCTGGTGCGGCTTGACACTCGAGCAAGCGCGTCCTTACCATGAGAAGCGTTCTCCGTGCCGGTGTAGCTCAGAGGTAGAGCGAGGGTCTCATAATCCCTAGGTCGTGGGTTCGAGTCCCACCGCCGGCACCACCTAACCTACTGGATTTTCAATACCTCCGCCCTGACTCCATCTGTTCGACCGACAAAATGGGACGGCCGC
>DATFXF010000023.1:0-6683 GCA_035258565.1 Candidatus Acidiferrales bacterium | reverse complement strand
GAACGCGGCACGTTCTGCGGCAGCCCGGTGCGGCTTCTCGCCAGAATCCTTCTCGGGGAACTTCGGCTGGAGGAAGTCGAGCTCGAGTGTCGGGCGCAAATCGAAAAGGCATGCCGCGCAGGCATCGCGGTAACGCATCTGGACAGCCACAAGCACGTCCACATGCTTCCGCCAATCTTTCCCGTCGTCCTGCGGCTGGCCCGCGAATACGGCATCGGCGTGCGCTTGGGAATTGAGCGGCCCATCGGCTTCGGCAGGCTGCTCGGGCGGAATGGTGGTGCGGCGGGACAACTGCTGAAACAATACGCGGCGGCCCGCGCGCTGGCTGCGCTCGCGATCCATTTTCACGAACAGCTTGAGCAGGCGGCCGTCCCCGCACCAGCGCACTTCTACGGCATTGTGACAACGGGGTTCCTGGACCGCGCGGAGTTGGAAGCGATCCTCTGGAATCTGCCGGAAGGCTCGAGCGAACTCATGTGCCATCCGGGCTATGTGGATGCGTCGCTCGGTCAGACGCCCACGCGCCTGGTGGGCCAGCGCGAGAAGGAGTTGGAGGGCCTGAGGGACCCCCAGACGAGAAATCTTGTCGCGTTTCTCGGCATCCAATTGATAGACTACCGGCACCTGGTTGCCGCCCGATGAGAAACGAAGAGCCCATGGCCTATTCCATCGTCGTGCCCTTCTTCAACGAGCAGGAAAGCATCCCGCCGCTGTACATGAAGATCACCGAAGTGATGGATGCGCTCGGCGAACCCTATGAATTAGTGTTCGTCGACGACGGCAGCCACGACGATACCTACAAGATCCTGCTCGAGATTTACAACCACGACCAGCGGGTGAACGTCTTGCGGCTCCGCCGAAACTTCGGACAGACTGCAGCGCTCAAAGCGGGATTCGACTTCGCTCGCGGCGATGTGGTTCTCTCAATGGACGGCGACCTGCAGCACGACCCGGAAGAAATCCCCACGTTCATCGGAAAAATCAAGGAGGGCTACGACATCGTGAGCGGCTGGCGGGTGGAGCGCCAGGACGCCTGGCTGACGCGCCGCGTGCCCAGCCGGGTGGCCAATTGGGCCATGGCCAAGCTCTCCGGCATCAACCTGCACGATTTCGGCACGACCTTCAAAGCCTACCGCCGCGAGATCCTCTCGGAGATCCATCTCTACGGCGAGCTCCACCGCTTCATTCCCGCGCTGGCCAGCTGGAGCGGCGCGAAGATCGCCGAGGTGCCGATCAAGAACGTGCACCGCAAGAGCGGCAAATCAAACTACGGCCTGGGACGCACGACGCGCGTGCTGCTCGACCTCTTGAGTGTCAAGTTCCTGCTTGACTACTCGACCAAGCCGCTCCAGTTTTTCGGCCTGTTCGGCCTGCTGGGCATGGGGGCCGGCCTCATGATCAACCTGTTTCTGCTGTACGACAAGGTGGCTCTCGGCCAGGACATTATGGTGCTCCACGGACCGTTGCTGCTCCTGGGGATCGCGCTCGTTGTCAGCGGCATCCAGTTTCTCTCCATGGGCCTGCTGGGGGAGATGCTCGCACGCACCTACTACGAGACGCAGAACAAGCCCATCTACGCAGTGCGGGAGGTGAAAAGCCGTCGCAGGGAGCTGCCGGACACCGCCGAACCCTCACGCCCCTCCGGAATCACCGGCAGCTGACCGGGTACGCACCCTACTCCTCCGCGAGGATCCACAAGAACGCCGGGACTACCGGCCCGGCTTGCCAGCGGGGACAGAGTTGTCGGCGAGCCGTGGGGCCGGGCGACCAACGCTGCCCACCGGCACGGCTTCGCCTGGCGCCTCGGCAGTGGCTCCCTTGCGGCCCATCCACTGCTGGAACGAATCCATGTACGTATAAAAGACCGGGGTCAGATACAGCGTCACAAGCTGCGAGAACATTAGGCCACCCACCACCGCCAAGCCCAGCGGCCGGCGCGCGGAGGCGCCAGTCCCAAAACCCAGCGCGATGGGTAAGGTGCCCATCAGGGCCGCCATCGTTGTCATCATGATCGGCCGGAAGCGCACGAGGCAACCGTTGTAAATCGCCACAGCGGCGGGCTTGCCTGTGCTCCTCTGCGCCTCCAAAGCGAAATCGATCATCATGATCGCGTTTTTCTTCACGATACCAATGAGCATGATCACGCCCACGAATCCATAGATGTTCAGCTCCACGTGGAACAACTGGAGCGTCAGGAGCGCTCCGAAAGCAGCCGAGGGCAAGCCGGAAAGAATCGTAAGGGGGTGGATAAAGCTTTCATAGAGGATCCCCAGCACGATGTAAATCACGAGAATGGCCAGCACTAACAGCAGTCCGAGCCCGGTCAGCGACGATTGGAAGGCCTGAGCCGTCCCCTGGAAGGTGGTGCTGATGGTGGGCGGGAGGGTCTCGCTCGCCAAGCGATCCACTGCCTTGACGGCGTCACCGAGTGCTACTCCCGGCCTTAGGTTGAAAGAGATCGTCACCGAGGGCAGTTGGCCGAGGTGGGTGACGGTCAGAGGACCAACCGAGGGACTGAAACTGGCCACCGTGTTCAGCGGAACCAGTTGGCCCTGACTGGACCGGATATAGAGCATCGAGAGCGCGTTGGGGTCCAACTGATACTGCGGCTCGAGCTCCGTGATCACCCAGTATTCGTTGTTGGGTGCGTAGATGGTGGAGATTTGCCGCTGGCCGTAGGCGGTGTAGAGTGCTTCCTCGACCTGGTTCGCCGTCACACCGAGTGCCGACGCCTTGTCTCGGTCGATGTGGATCCTGGCCTGGAGGTTCCTGATCTGCAGGTCACTGGTCACGTCCTGCAAACCCGGCAACTGGCGCAGCTTGTTCTCGAAAGCAGTGGCGCGGCCATACAGCGCATCCGTATCGGGACTCTGCATGGCGAACTGATACTGGCTCTTCGTTAGCTGGCCGCCGATGCGGATCGGCGGCAGGTTTTGCATGAACACCCGAATTCCGGGCACAACCGCCAGTTTCGGGCGCATCTCATCAATGACCTCGTCCACATCCAGGTGATGTTCGAAGATCGGTCGGACCACGTCCAGGAAGCGCTCGAAGATGGGGTGGCCGGCGGCCTCCGTCCGCCAAGAGTCGTACCAACGGTTCCTGGACCACTGTCGCGCAGAAGGAGGCTTCAGTCGCATGAAGATTCGGCCCGTGTTCATGGTGGCATTGGGTCCGCTGGCGCCGACCGAAGACATGAAGTTGGCGACATTGGGGTCCTTCTCCACAATCGCATTTAAGGCCAGCTGGTGCTGCTTCATGGCCTCGAAGGAGATGTCCTGGCCCGCCTCGGTGAAGGAGAAAATCTGCCCGGTATCCTCGTTGGGTAGGAATCCCTTGGGGATCACCCAAAACTGCCAGGCGGTGATAACCAGAATCACGCCGGAGGTCACCATGACCGCCACGCGGTGCCGCAAGGCAGACTGCAGTGTGAGGTCGTAGCCGTGCAGCAGATTGTCGAAGAAGCGCTCGAGCGCCATATAAAGGCGACCGTGCTTTGCTTCATGGGGCGGGCGCAAGAAGCGGCTGCAGAGCATCGGCGTCAGGGTCAGGGAGACGAAACCCGAGACCAGAATGGCCATGGAGATGACAACGGCAAACTCATGCAGCAGCCGCCCCAGGATGCCACTCATCAGCAGCACCGGAAGAAATACGGCGGCGAGCGAGAGCGTCATCGAAAGGATCGTGAAGCTGATTTCGCGGGAGCCGTTGAGCGCCGCGTGGAGCACGCCTTCGCCCATCTCCATGTGCCGGACGATGTTTTCGAGCATGACGATGGCATCATCGACGACGAAGCCCACCGAGAGCGTCAGGGCCATCAGCGAGAGGTTGTCGACCGTATAGCCCAACTCGTACATCACCGCAAACGTGCCGATGATGGACATCGGCAGCGCAAAGCTAGGAATCACCGTCGCCGACAGGTTTCGCAGGAACAGGAAGATCACCAGCACCACCAGGACAATCGCCAGAAACAGGCTGAACTTCACGTCGTTGACCGAGTCCCGGATCGAGACGGAGCGGTCGTACAGGACGTTCAAGTTCACCGAAGGCGGCATCTGTAGGCGGAAGGTCGGCAGGAGCTTCTTAATCGAGTCTACGACCTCCACCGTATTTGTTCCGGGCTGGCGCTGAATCGCCAGCACAATCGCGCGCCTATTGTTGAACCAGCTCGCCAGCTTGTCGTTCTGCACGCTATCCAGCGCGCGCCCGATCTCGCTCAGCCGAACCGGCGAACCGTTCCGGTAGGCGATGATCAGCGTATTGTAGTGGGAAGCAGTGGTGAGCTGGCCGTTGGCCTGCACGGTATAAGCCTGGTGCGGACCGTAGAGCGTGCCGGTGGGTAGATAGGCGTTGCCATGGACGACTGCCGCAGCGGCTTCGTCGATCCCGATTTTTCGGTAGGCCAGCGCCTTCGGATCGAACTGGACATGCACGGCGTACTTCTGCGAGCCGAATACGCTGACTTGCGCGATCCCGCTGACCATCGACACGCGCTGCGCGATCAGCGTCTCGGCATATTCGTCTACTTGATAGAGCGGCAGCGTGGGCGAACTGAGCGACAGGTAGAGGATCGGCTGATCGGCCGGATTGACCTTGTTGAACGTGGGCGGCGTCGGTAGGTTCGGCGGGAGCTGCCCTGCTGCCCGCGCGATCGCCGCCTGCACGTCTTGGCCCGCGCTGTCAATATTGCGGCTCAGCGAAAACTGCAGAGTGATGTTCGTAATGCCCAGCGCGCTCGTCGAGGTCATGGAATCCAGGCCCGCGATGGTCGAGAACTGCTTCTCGAGGGGAGTGGCGACCGAAGAGGCCATGGTGTCGGGACTAGCGCCGGGCAGGCTTGCCGTCACGTTGATGGTCGGAAAGTCCACGTTGGGCAGGTCGCTGACGGGAAGCAGGCGGTAGCCGGCCAATCCAAACAAGAGAATCGCCACCATGACCAGCGTGGTCATGACCGGTCGGCGGATAAATAGCTCGGCCAGGTTCATGTGCGCTCGCTCTAGCCCCCCTGCGAACCCGTCTTGATCTCGACGCGCGCCCCAGGCACGAGGCCCACCTGGCCATCCGTTACCACCACCTCGCCCAGACGCACGCCCCGGTCCACGATTGCATTGCCTTCCAAGATACGGGACACCACCACGGGCCGCGACTCCACCGTCTGATCGGACTTGACCACGAAAACGAATTGCCCGCCCTGTCCGGTCTGCACCGCCTGCGAGGGCACGAGGAGCGCATTCGGCTGTTCTGCCACAGTGAGCACCACATTGACGAACTCGCCCGGCCACAGCCGATGGTCGGTATTCTCGAAGGTTCCCTTCAAACGAACCGTTCCCGTCGCGTTGTCCACTGCGTTGTCCACGAACGACAGGTAGCCCACCCCCGGGTGGCGGGGGTCGTCGGGCGGAAACGCTTCCACTCTCAGCCGTCCCAGGGCCATATACTTTTTCACTTGCGGCAGCACATCCTCCGGCGGCGAGAAGTTTACGTAAATTGGCGTGATCTGGTTGATCACTACCAGCACGGGAACGTCGTTGGCCTTCACCAGGTTGCCAGCATGCACCATGAGGCTGCCGGTGCGGCCGTCCATCGGCGAGTAGATGGAGCAGTACTCGAGCTGCAACTTGGCATACTCCACCGCGGCCTTGTCGGCTAAAACTGCGGCCTTCAAGGCGTCGGCATTGGCCTGCATCTGGTCGGCTTGCTCCTTGGCCGAAACACCTTCCTGGAAAAGCTTGGTGTAGCGTCGCGCCTGTACCTCGGCTAATGCTTCCTGAGTCTGGTCCCGCGCCAAATTAGCTTCCGCCTGGTGTAGGGCTGCGTCAAACGGGCGACGATCGATGGTGAACAGCAGCTGGCCTTTGCGCACGTCCTGCCCTTCACGGAAGTGGACTTGGGTCACCTCGCCCGAGACCTGGGCCTTGATCGAGACGGTTGAGTAGGCTTCCGCGGTTCCGATCGCGCGCACCTCGACGGGAACGGTCTTCTCAACAACCCGGGCAACCAGCACGGGGACCGGTGGCTGCACGGCGGCTCGCGGATCTTGACGCTTCGAACATCCGGCCGCCGCGAGCAGGCCCAGCAGGCACGCCGCAAACCCGAGCGGCTTCGCTTTCGACCATGCCGACCAACGATCGCGCGAGCTTGCGTCTCCGACCAGAATAGGACCGCTCCTATCGAACTCGGGGAGTTCTCGACGGAAGCGCCCCGTCCACCCCGAGCCGGGCAAGGTCAGCCTCTTTCCCTCTTCGATGCTCGAGGAAAGCGGACGGTTTGTGAGCGCAGCAGGTGCCGCGCACTGGCGCGACGCTTCCCCGAAACGCGCATGCCCTCGAGCCAAATCTCCGCCAGCGTCCGGCAAACAAGACCGGTGTCGAACTTCTGATAGCGCCGGCCGCCGAACAACTCCTGGATCAGAAAATGGTAGACAACCATACCAAGAAACCCGCGCGCAGCGACGAGTGGATCCACGCGGCGAAACCTACCGGCGCGGATGCCCTGCCGGATGTGCCTGGCCAGCGCTTCGTAATACCGAGCCACATGCGTGCGGAAAAAACGGTGCGAAAGCCGGTGGTTCTCCAGCGCGCTAAACAAGAGCAGCCGCCCAAGCGTCGGGTCTTCGGTGTTGCGACGCAGAATATCTTCCGCGACCGCCGCGAGGGCTTCCTGCTCGTCCGCGGCGGCGCGCA
>DATFXF010000022.1:0-24048 GCA_035258565.1 Candidatus Acidiferrales bacterium | reverse complement strand
TCCGAGGCAGAGATGGTGGCTGTGGCAGAGAGCTCTTTGGCCTCGAGCGCGAGCTTAGCTAAGCCAAAATCGAGAATCTTAGCCAAGCCATTCTGCGAGACCATTAGGTTTTCGGGCTTCAAGTCCCTGTGGGTGATACCCGCTTCATGTGCCTTCGCCAGACCATCGGCGACCTGCGCTGCAATTTGAATGGCCTTTTCGATTGGGATAAGTCCGGCGGCAAGGAGTTCCCGCAGCGTCTTTCCCTCGACCAGCTCCATGGCCATGTAGTGCGTCGAATCGACCTGGCCGAGTTCGTAGATGGTGACGATATTGGGGTGGTTGAGCGCCGATGCTGAACTGCCTCGTTTTCGAAGCAGTCGAGACATTCCTGGACAGAGGAAAGCTGACCGGGCAGGACTTTGATGGCCACCTCTCGCCCGAGCCGGGTATCCTTCGCCCGATAGACTTGTCCCACCCCACCTGCTCCGAGCGTGGAGAGGACCTCATAAGGACCAAATCGCATGCCGGGTGAAAGCGCCATGGGAGCGCGGGGAGATTCGAGCGGTGGTGGTAGCCGATCTTCCATCTTCGTCGTCCGCACGGCAAACTCGCGTTTCCCCCCGGTACAGTTCCGTGCGAAACTGCGAGCGCGTTTTTGGTTTGGGCGTTTTACTTTACTATGTTTGCCGCGAATCGGGTCTGTAATGAGAGATCAACCATTTCGAAATGTGGTAAGTGAAATTTCGCCGTTGTTCGAGACGCGCAGGTAGGCGCGGTTCCGGTATGATAAAATAGCGAGGTAGCTTGTGGCGGAGGAGGATTTGGTGGTATAAGGCCTCTTCCTGTTTGCGTGTTGGATTCTTTCGATTCTTGAATACCGAAGTTTGCCCAAGGAGAAGTTCGATGGCTTACGTGATTGCTGAGCCGTGCATCGGGACCAAGGACACCGCTTGTGTGGATGTTTGCCCGGTGGACTGCATCCACCCACGCAAGGATGAGCCCGCCTTCGAGAACGAACCTCAGCTCTACATCAGTCCGGTTGAGTGTATCGATTGCGGCGCGTGCGTTCCGGTCTGCCCGGTGACGGCCATCTTCGCGTTGGAGGACCTTCCGGAAAAGTGGGCCAACTTCACCCAAATCAACGCGGACTGGTACACGAAGAAGGCCTGAGCCAGCGCGGTCACCTCTTCGATCCACAGGATGCGGCGGGGCCATGCGGTCTCGCCGCGTTTTTGTTTCCACTCTGGCTCGATCGAAATCGAGCCGCGGGCCGGTCCCTGCTTCAGGGCTGGCGCTCGCGCTCGATTCGCGGAAGCTCGGGGGCCCCGAGGTCGGCGCCCGTGGCCAGCGCGGCCATCCAGCGGCGCACCGCGGCGCGCAGCGCTTCGAGTTTGATCCCGCGGTGCCGGGGGGGAAAGCGTTCCAGTTTATTCAGGGCTGCTTCCAGCAGCGAGCGCGTACCTCGATGGTTGCCGCGCGTGTAATGGTGAAACGCGGCCGCCACTTGGATGATGCCCTGGAGAAAGGTTTTTTCGGGCTCTAGGGCAGGCAGCCAGATCTCTTCCCAGGTTTCGTGGGCGTCGAAGAACCGGCGGCGATTGAATTGCTGGAGGCCCTTCCAGAATTTTTCTTCTGCTTCGTGGGGATCGAGTTTCCGCATCGCGTCGCGCAGGCATCATAGCAGACTCTCGAGGCCCTTCGATTCCGCGAGCGGTGGTGCGCGTGGTGATCATCAACGCTCAAATCCCTGGAGTGCGGCTGGGTCTAGTGGAAGCAACCGGAGCGCGCATCCTCCCTGCTCCGCCTGAGCTAGCGTGCGAGCTGGACGCCGTCTCCGAGCGCCTCCGACGCGAGCTGACCATCGAGCAGGTCGCCGAGCTGGACGCGGTCTCGGACGTGCGTACCATGTTCCGCAGCTGGGGAGTGGACCCCGCGCGCTACCGGCCTTCGTCGGAGGCGCTGCTGCGCCGCGTGGTCGCGGGCAAGGGCCTCTATCGCGTCTCGAACGTCGTGGACATCAACAATTTGGGTTCGATTGAGACCGGCTGGCCGTACGGCAGCTACGATCGAGCGAGGCTAGAGCCGCCCGTGACGTTCCGCCTGGGGCGGCGCGGTGAGACCTACGAGGGCATCGGCAAACACACTTGGCACTTGGAGGACCGGCCGGTGCTGGCAGACCTACTGGGGCCCTTCGGCAGTCCCATCAGCGACTCGGTGCGGACGATGATCACCGAAGTCACCTCCGCGGTTCTGATGGTGATCTACGCGCCCGCGGGCAGCACGGCCCGCGCCATCCGACAGGGCCTCGAACAATGTGCGCTCCGTCTCGAGCGGTTTGCCGGCGCACGCATCGAGACCACCGAAGTACTGAACGGCTCTGGTTGGCCCGCGGATTAATTAAGCCCGCCAACTCCGTGCCTCCCGTCGGCGAAATCCGTTGGGAAGAATCGCTGGCCTCGCGCTATCATTTTGAGGGGGTCTCTCGAGGGGTCGATCTTGTCGAAACTCCACCTGGTTCTCCTCCTCCACGCCCACCAGCCCGTCGGCAACTTCGACGAGGTGATTGAACGCGCCTACGAGCGCTCCTATCTCCCCTTGCTCGAGCACCTCGCTCGCCACGCTCGAGTCCGCGCGGGGCTGCACTATTCCGGTTCGCTGCTGGAGTGGATCGAGCAAAGGCATCCTGAGTATTTCGAGCGTCTGCGCGAGCTGCAGGAGCGCGGCCAGGTGGAGCTCTTGGGTGGCGGCTTCTACGAGCCCATCCTGGTTGCCATCCCGCCCGAAGACCGACTCGAACAGCTCCGCCGCATGGCGGACTACCTCGCGAGCAAGCTCGGACGCCGGCCGACCGGTGCCTGGCTGGCCGAGCGCATCTGGGAGCCGCAACTTCCTCGAACGCTGGCCGAGGCCGGTGTGGAGTACACGCTGGTGGACGACACCCACTTCATCGCTTCGGGTTTCGAGGCCTCCCAGCTCTACGGGTATTACATGGTGGAAGAGCTCCGTCGGACGGTAAAGGTCATCCCCGGTCTCAAGGCTTTGCGCTATCTGATCCCCTTCCGGCCCGTAGACGAGACCATCGAGTTCCTCCGCGGCGTTGCTGGCGCGCGGCCGGGCGGGTTGGCGGGGATGGGTGACGACTGCGAAAAATTCGGCGTCTGGCCCGGCACCTACGATCACTGCTATCGTGAGGGCTGGCTCGAGCGATTTTTCGCGGCGCTGGAGGCTAACTCCGACTGGCTCGCGACTACCCCGCCGGGCGAATATGTGGCCGTCGCCCCGCCGCTCGGCCGAGCCGAGTTGCCCACTGCGGCCTATGCAGAAATGATGGAGTGGGCCCTGCCCACGGCGGCCCGACAACGCTTCCGCACATTGCAGGAGGAATTCACCTCGCGGCCCGACGTCCAGCGATTCTTGCGTGGGGGGTTCTGGCGCAGCTTCCTCACGAAGTACCCCGAGGCGAATCTGCTGCACAAGAAGATGCTGTACGTTTCGGACCAACTCCGACGTCTCGAGAGCCGCCGCCGTACCCCGGGGTCCGCCAAAAAGCTCACCGAGGCAACCACGCATCTGCTGCGCGCGCAATGCAACGATGCCTACTGGCATGGGGTCTTCGGCGGGCTCTACGCACCGCACCTGCGCACGGAGCTGTGGCGCGAACTCGTGCGCGCAGAAAAGCTGGCCGACTCCGTCAGGCACAGGGGCGCACATTCCGCTCGGGTCAGGAAGCTCGATTTCGACGCCGACGGGGCCGAAGAAATCTACGTGACCTCGCCGCGGTTCGCCGCGCTGCTCAAGCCGTCGGATGGCGGAACCCTGGCCGCACTTGATCTTCGTTCGGGCGACGTTACCCTGATCAATTCCATCCAGCGGCGCCCGGAGCCCTACCATGCTCGCTTGCGCACAGTCGGGCGCAGCGAGGTCCGCCAGGTGGCTTCCATTCACGAGCAGCAGCGGGTGAAGGAGGAAGGTCTCGAGCGCCACCTGCGGTATGACCGTTGGCCTCGCCATGCCTTCCGGCTGCTGTTGTTTCCGCGCGGGAAAAGTTACGCGGATTATGAAGCCTTGCGTTTGGAGGAGAGCCCGGAGTTTGCTGCCGGTGCATACAACGTCGTGGAGGCCTCTGCGAACAGATTGGAGCTCGAGCGCGAAGGACGGCTGTTCCCGCGGGCCACGGATCGAAATGCGGAGCTGTGCCTGCGCGTTTCGAAGACACTCTCCTTCGCCGAATGTGGGGAAGGGTTCGATGTTCTCTGCCGCGTCCAGCTGGCGCAGCAGGGCCCGGGGCCGCTCTCTATCCAGATGGGGATCGAAGTCATCGTGAATCTGCTCGCTCCGAATCAGCCGGATCGGTACTTCGAATCCGGGGGCATGCGCCACCCGCTGAACTGGGCCGCCCCAGTGCCTGCTTCCGAGCTCCGCTTGGTGGACGAATGGCAGCAGGTGGCCGTCCGGGTCGAGGCACCCGAGGTGAGTGAGTTCTGGATCGCGCCGATTGAGACCATTTCCGAATCTGAGGATGGATTCGAGCGGGTCTATCAGGGCTCACAGATTCTCGCTGTCTGGCCAGCGGAGCCGAGCGCCAAAGAGCCGTGGACGGCGCAGGTAATCCTGCGCGTAACTCCCGCCCGCTAGCCCGGCCCCTCCTTGGCAATCAGCAGGCTCTGGGCAAAGGGCCATTCTCGATCCACCCACTGCGCTTTCGAGCGGAAGCCTGTGCGTTCCGCCATCCCGACGACTTCTTCCGGCTTGTACTTGTGGCAGCTTTCGGTCCAGATGGTCTCGTCCTTCTCAAAGGTGACCGACAGCCCGGCCTTGCGAACGTCGACGGTCTGACGGCACCTGGAGCGGAGGTGCATTTCGATCCGGCGCTCGCGCTCGTCGTAACGGACGAGGTGCCAGAACTGAGCCAGATCGAAGTTCCCACCGAGTTCGCGGTTGACACGAGCCAAAAGGTTCAGGTTGAACGCAGCGGTAACGCCGAGTGGATCGTCGTAGGCGGAGAGAAGCTGCGGGACAGGTTTTTCAAGGTCGGTGCCGAGGAGCAGCGCGTCGCCCGGCATCAGGATACGCCGCACTTCGGCCAGGAATTCCTCGCCCGCCGGGCGGTCGAAGTTCCCGATCGTGCTGCCGAGGAACAGCACGAGGATATGCTCGCCCCGTTTGCGCCCTGCCGCGACAGCGAGCAAGCCATCGAGATACGACCGCTCGAAGCCTACAATGCTGAGTGCCTCGATCTGCGCGAGTTCCCGTTCCGACTGTGCGAGTGCGGTGGGCGAGATGTCGATCGGAAAATAGGTGGTGGGCTGCCGGCGCGAAAGTGCCTCCAGGATCCACCGCGTTTTCTTGCCGCTCCCGCTGCCGAGCTCGGCCACGAGCACCGGGGATTCGACGCCGCTAACAATCTGTTCGGCGTGCTGCCGGAGCAGGCGCCCGTCGGCGCGGGTCAGTGCATACTCGGGAAGCACGCTGATCACCTCAAACAATGCGGAGCCCACCTCGTCGTAGAGGTACTTCGAGGGCAGTTCCTTCTGGCCCGGCCGGGCGAGACCGGCGCGCACGTCCGTCGAGAAGTCAGCCGATGAGTACGGAGCGATCTTTTGGGTGAGCATGAATCCTCTTTGGAGGCCGTCAGTTTTCGACCAAGCGGAAGCCGACATACGCGTACGGGTAGCGCGGTTGAAACCAGTTCCGAAACGTTCGCCGCAGCAGGCACGCAGCCGTACGCGGCGAGGCGCCCTTGGCAACGTAGTGCTGGTCATCGAAGAAGTCGGCGGAGTAACCGGGATAAAACGAGAAGGGTTCAAAGCCGGGAAGCGGAGCAAATGGCGTGGAGGTCCATTCCCAGCCGTTGCCGACCAAGTCGGCAACGCCGAAGGCGCTCCCCCCTTCCGGATGGGATCCGACCGGCGTGGGATCCCAGCGATGAAAATTGAAATTGCCGTGCCGCGCACCAGCCGGCTCGTGGCCCCAAGGGTAGGCGCGTTCCAGGCCGGACGGCGTGCCGTAGGCCGCGCGATGGAATTGCGCTTCGCTCGGGAGCGCCTGGTTGGCCCAGCGCGCATAGGCGCTGGCCTCGGCGTGGCTCACGTAAACCGGCCAGTCCATGGGCAGCGGCAGTTCGGCAAACATCGTTTGATAAAACCATTGGTCGCCCCTCCGCTTCCAGAAGATCGGGTGCGCCAGTCCGCGCGCTGCCCTCCATTCCCAGTCCGCATCGGTCCAGAGGGTGCGCTGCTGGTAGCCGTCTTCCTGGACAAACCTCAGAAACTCTCCGTTCCTGACTTTCGTGGCATCGATGGCGAAGGCAGGAACCTCGACTTCCTGCACCCCGAATTCGTTGTCCCAGCCGAAGTCGCCGTTCCTGCTGCGGGCGCAGCCCAGCGTGGCCCGGCCGGCAGGGATCTCGATCCGGTGCACTCGCGCCGGCAGCCCGGCCGGTGCTGGTACAATCGGACGCTCGAATTTGCGGTCGAGCGGCAACTGGTGCAGCATGTAGGTCAGAGTTTCTGCGTGCATGAGCCGGTGCTCGATGGCCACCTGAAGAATGAAACCGTCCTGCAGAAGGGGGTGAGCTCGATCGTCGAACGAGGCGGTTTCCAGGCAGGCGTCAATCGTATGACGCACGTGCTGATTGTAGCGTTCGATTTCGTTCGGCGCTGGCCAATCGGAGGGTTTGTCGTCGGGCAGGCCGCCGCGAACCGGATCGATGCCGAAAGCAAACAACCGGTCGAATTCCTGGTGAAAAGGCTGGCGACCGAAAACGCGGCCTGCGAGCAAGGTCCAATCGAAGGCTTCGAGGTGACCGAGATAGAAGATGATGCGATGGCGCTCGGGGATAGGGCGATCGTAGAAGGCCTGGGGTCGCACGATCTGGAGCAGCTCGTCGGTGCGGGCGCGGGCCTCGGTCAGCCTGGCCTTCAGCGACTGTCGAATCTGCGTAGTGATGGCTGTGGTTCCCACCGCTCACCTCGTCTCCGGATTGGATGCGCTTCTCGAGGAATTGGCGCAGACCAGGGTGTCCCTCGGGGAGGGGGGCGAGGCTCCTGTGTAACTGGGGCGGGGGTGAAAGTCAACCCCGACTGCGCCGCGGACGGATCCTCGGGCCAGTGAGGGCGGAGAAGGTGATGGGCGAAGCAGCCGAGCAAAACATCGTCATCGAATGCCGCGAGGTCTCCTATCGAGTGGACGGGGAGCGCGCGCTGCTCTCGAATTTGAATCTCCAGGTTCATCGTGGCGAGACGTTGGTTCTGCTGGGTCGCAGCGGCTCGGGGAAAACCACCACGCTCAAGCTGATCAACCGGCTGCTCGAACCCACCTCGGGAGAGGTCATCGTGGATGGGCGCCGGACCGTGGAGTGGGATCCCATCCGCCTGCGACGCCGTATCGGATACGTCATTCAGGAAGTCGGGCTGTTTCCTCACTTCACCGTCGCGCGCAACGTCGGTCTGGTGCCCTCGCTTGAAGGCTGGCCCCCGGAGCGCATCCGCGCTCGTGTCGACGAACTGCTGCGCCTGGTGGGGCTCGAGCCCGCGCAATTCGCCGATCGGCGACCGCAGGGGCTCTCGGGAGGGCAACGGCAACGCGTGGGTGTGGCGCGGGCGTTGGCGGCCGACCCGCCCATCCTGCTGATGGACGAGCCCTTCGGTGCACTCGACCCGGTGACGCGCGCGGAACTGCAGCGGGAGTTCCGTGCGCTGTGCGCTCGGTTGCACAAAACCATCGTCTTTGTCACACACGACGTGCGCGAAGCCCTGCTGCTTGGCGCGCGGATCGCTTTGCTGGCCGAAGGCAAACGGGTGGGTCTCTATTCGCCCAAAGAATTCCTGCGCGCGCCGGAGCCCGAGGTACAGGCCTTTGTTCACTCACTGGGCGGCGAGGAATGTAATCCGTAAGGGATTGAATTCTTGCTGAGAGGTGCGGGGTGGACGTATTCAACTTCCTGATCCGCAATCGCGCTGAAGTGCTGGAATTGACGCTCGAGCACCTGATGCTGGTGGCGGTGGCCATGGTCTTGGCCGTGCTGGTCGGTGTGCCGCTGGGAATTGCTCTGACGCGGCGCCCCGGTCTCCGCCGTTGGGTGCTCGGCGCGGCGAATGTCATACAAACCGTGCCCAGTCTCGCATTGTTTGGTTTTCTGATTCCCGTGCCTGTCATCGGAGGGATCGGGAGCCGCACGGCCATCGTGGCACTGACCCTCTACGCCCTGCTGCCCGTCATCCGCAACACCTACGTCGGCATCGTGAGTGTGGACCGTGCTGTCGTCGAAGCTGCGCGCGGCATGGGTATGACCAGCCGGCAAATGCTCTGGCAGGTGGAGGTCCCGCTGTCGCTGGGAGTCATTCTTGCTGGCATCCGCGTGGCCACGGTCATCTCCGTTGGCGTGGCCACGATTGCGGCAGCCATCGGCGCGGGCGGCCTGGGAACCTACATCTTCCGCGGGGTGGCCATGGTGAGCAATCCAGTGATCCTCGCAGGAGCGATTCCGGCGGCCGTGCTGGCGGTGCTGGCCGACGTGAGCCTCGGCTGGGCCGAGCGCCGCCTGACGGCAGGATAAGATGATCGAACCAGGCACTCGGCCCTCCTGGGCGCGCGCGTTCCGTGGCGGCCTCCTGCTGCTCGGCTGCACCGTCCTGTTCCTCCAGGGTTGCCGGGCGGGACACCAGCGACCGATCGTCGTGGGCTCGAAGAACTTCACCGAGCAGATTGTTCTGGCCGAATTGCTGGCTCAAGAGATGGAGTCTCGGTCGGGCCTCCCCGTCGAGCGGCGCGTCAACCTAGGGGGTACGCTGATCTGCCACGAAGCGCTGCGCGCGGGACAGATCGACCTCTACGTTGAGTACACGGGCACTGCGCTCACCGTGGTGCTCGGCGAGCAACCCTCGAGCGATCCCGCGGAGGTTTACCAACGAGTGAAAGCGCATTACGCCCAGCGCTTTGGCTTGGAGGTCACCGAGCCGCTCGGCTTCAACAATACCTTTGCCATCGTCGTTCGCGGCGCCGATGCCCGGGATTGGAAGCTTCGTACGATTTCCGACCTCGCTCCGCACGCGCCCCGCATGCGCGCCGGATTTGGCTACGAATTTATGGAACGCCCAGACGGATTTCGCGGCTGGTCCAAGACCTATGGCCTGAAGTTCGCCGAGCCGCCACGCATCATGGACCTCGGCCTGATTTACCGCGCGCTCAAAGAAAAACAAGTCGACGTCGTGGCCGGGAATTCGACCGACGGCGCGATCGGGGCTCTGGATCTGGCGGTGCTCGAAGACGACCGCCACTATTTTCCGCCGTACCAGGCCGTGCCGATCGTGCGCCGGGAGGCGCCGGAGCGGCATCCGGAGTTGCGGGCGGTGCTGGGCCAGCTCAGCGGGCGCCTCTCCGAGGCTGACATGCGAGGAATGAACTATGCCGTGGATGGCGAGCACCGCGATGTCGCCTTGGTCGTTGGCGCATTTCGCCGCGCGAAAGGGCTTTGAGGGGCGCCGAAGTTGCCTGTAGCCGCGACGGTTTGCTAGAGTGCGGTCGGTGAGTTTCTGAGGAGACGTTCATGGCCGTCAGCAAAGAGCTCCTGGACATTCTCGTCTGCCCGCTCTGCAAGACGCCCGTCCGGCTCACCCCCGACGGCCAGGGCCTGAAATGCTCCACATGCCGGCGCGTCTATCCGATTCGCGACGACATCCCGGTGATGCTCCCGGACGAAGCGCGCATCGAAACAGAATGATCCCGCTCGTCGTCGTTGGGCACCCCGCATGAGCAAGCCGCCCAAGCGGCAGGCTCACGCCCTCCAGCGCTGGATCGCGCGCCTCGGCGGGCGACGCATCGGCGTGGTCGGCGACGTTATGCTCGACCGTTATCTGTGGGGCACGGCGACGCGGCTTTCCCCCGAGGCCGCTGTGCCGGTAGTGGACTTCATCGAGCAGAGCGAATGCCTGGGGGGAGCCGGGAACGTTGCGGCCAACCTTGCCGCGCTAGGCGCTCGGGTGGCGCTGTTTGGGGTGACGGGCAAGGATGAATCCGCCCGGGCCCTCGGCCGCTGCCTGAAGGCGCTGGGCTTGGGGCCCAAGGGCGTGTTGGTTGACCCCTCGTCGACCACCACGGTGAAGACGCGGATCATTGCACGCCACCAACAGGTGGTGCGCGTGGATCTCGAGAAGCGCGCGCCGCTCCGGAAAGAGACCGAAGAACGGCTGATTCGCCGCATCCTGGCCGCGCTGGGGCGTCTCGACGCGCTGATCGTCTCCGATTACGACAAGGGACTGGTCACCGAAGCACTCGCCGAGCGTGTTCTCGGTGCCTGCCACCGGCTGGGCCTGCCCGCATTCGTCAAGCCGAAGAGCTCGCGCTTGTTTTCCTACCGCGGGGCTGCGGCCTTGGTGTGCAACGCCAGGGAAGCAGGCTTCTTCGTTTCGCGCGCGCTCACCGACGACGCCTCGATCGAGGAGACCGGGCGCGCGCTGCTTGCGCATTTTGGCTGCTCGGCCGTGGTGATTACGCGCGGCGAGAAGGGCATGAGCGTGATCGAGGATGGCGTGGCCGGCCTTTTCCATCTCCCCGCCACCAGCTTTGAAGTCACCTACGCCCGCTTCGGCCAGCCGGGAATCGAACGCGACCGAACCGGCCGGCAGGTATTCGATGTCACCGGTGCAGGCGACACCGTGCTCGCCACCTTGGCGCTCGCGGTAGCGGCCGGCGCGTCGGTGCGCGAGGCAGCGACGCTCGCCAATACCGCCGCCGGAGTCGTCGTGGGCAAGCTGGGAACGGCCACCGTTTCGCCCCGCGAATTGCTTGCTGCGTTGGCCGAGCTCGGCTGAAACTGGGGGGGGTGAAAATTACGGCGGGAATCCCAGCGACTTATCCTTGCGCTCCACCCAGATGCGCACTTCCTTCGTGCGGCGGTTTTTCTCTGTATCGTTGGCGGCGGGGAAGGGTTGATACGGGCTGAGCTCCACGACGATGATCACTCCGCTGCCTCCGCCGCGGGGATTCTGGGCAGTTTCGATGTGGTAGCTCTTTACCGGGCCGTAATAGCCCGTGGGGCCCCAATCCTCGAGGAAATCCTGGAAGGTGTAGCTCCCAGAGGGCTTCCAGAGCTGATAGGCGCGTGCGGTGTCTCCGGCCACCAGCGTATCGAGAAAGCGTTCGACCGCCCGCTTCTCGGGATAGAAGCGGAACATGTACCCGATCGTGAGAGAAATGAGCAGGGCGAGCGCCAGGCCACTGATGATCCATCGGCGCAGTTTCGATTGCGGCTCTTCGCTCGTGGCATCGAGCAGACCCATCAGTATTTTCCTCTCAGAGCTGGCGTTTGAAGAGCGCGATCGAGCCGCTGATCAACACCACGGAGAACCCTAGCAGAACCAGAACGTCACGGTAAATGCCCTCGATTCCCGTGTTCTTCAGCAGCAAATTCTTGAGCGCGTGCACGCAGTAGGTGAACGGGTCCACGATCGAGATCCACTTCAGCCAGAAGGGAAAGCCTTCCGTCGGATAGATGGCACCGGAAGGAAAGAACAGCAAGGTATTCAGCACGCCGAAGATCGCGCGCGGCACCAGGGGATCGTCCACCCGCACCATGACCAGAAACATGAAGCTGATCATGGCCAGCGACGCCACGCCCACGACCACAAGAAGATAAACCAAGCGCACGGGGTCCCAGATGCGTTCGATCCCGGCAATCAGCCCGCCAATGATGGTGATCGTCGTGCCTGCCATCAGGCCTTTCAGCGCCCCGGCGAAATTGAGTCCCAGGATCAACTCCTCCTTCTGAATGGGGGTCACCAGATAGCCTTCGTGCAAACCGCGCGCCTTGTCGTCAATGAAGACGATGCCCCCGCCGATCATGGCCACCACGAAGATGGCCATGGCGATCGAACCCGCGAGCAGGTACTTGATATACTCGATGTAGGGATAGACTTCGACCACCTGGAGATCGATCTGCCGTGGCAGCCGCGAGTTCACCTCGGGCGCGTTGAGGTCGTTCACGAGCTGCTGCATGCGCTCCAGTAGTCCCGCGGTCATGAAGTTGTCCGTATTGTCTGCAACAAAGGCTATGCGCGGCCGGTCCTGCTGATACACGCGGCGAGAGTAGTCCGCCGGGACATAAACCACGGCGCGGACGAACCCTGCGCGCAGATCGGTGGTCGCATCCTGGAGCGAGCGGTACTCGATCGTGTGAAAGGTTCGAGGACCCATGGCGATCGACCAGCGCGATCAGGAAGATGACCCCCAGAAAGAGGAAAAAGCGCGAGATGGCCATCGGCGCCTCCGAGGACCGTTCTTCGCTGGGGACCGGAAAAGCCCGTGTTCGCCCGGGATGGCGCTGAGCACTGAGGCAGCGGCGAAATAGAAAGCTGTCATGGCAATGATGCCCAGCACGGTGTGGGGCGGATCCACCGGCGGAAATCACCTGCCGCAATCCCAGCCTCAATCGTACGGCTCAGACGCTGGTGGAGCGGCCGAAAGTAGCGCTCGACAATCCAGCCCAGGTGCTTCGATCGGAGGCCGGCGCGTACTGGATGGCGACGAGCAACTGGCTGAAGAGCGATTCGGGGCGACGCGGTGCAGGTTCTCCTTGCTGCCAGAATAGTAGTGGAGCAGGGCCTCGTTGACCCGCGCGGCCCTGGCAATCTCGTCGGTGCGCGCGCCGGCTAGCTCGGCGGCGGCAACAATCCGCCGGACGGTGGTGGGGTTCTTGGCCTCGAGCAGGGCCGAAGGAATCTTGACGCCGAGGCGGCCAGGGTTGCAATCCGCTGCGCCCTCGGAAAGTAGATGGCTTCGTCGAACCATCGCCGCTTAACTAACGGCTTAAATCTAGGGCACCCGGACAAGGAGGTCAAGCGCGACGGACCATGTTTGGAGTCGCAAGGAACGGTTCGAAGGTGGAGGTGAGTGCTCAGAGGACGGAGGGGAAAGGGCGCATCGCTGCTCCCTGTCTCTGGCTGTCCCGGAGACCCCAAAGCCCGAGTGGACGAGGGAACCGACTCGCTAGCCTTGGAGCGCGCCGCCGGCGCCTGGCGGCAGCTCGATGGAGTACTTCGTGCGCCTCTTCTCACGATGCTGCGCGAGCGCCAACTGGATCAGCCGATCCAGAAGCTCGCGGTAGGAGAGCCCACTGGCCTCCCAGAGCTTGGGATACATGCTGATGGACGTGAACCCTGGGATGGTATTGATCTCGTTCACGTAGATGCGGCCGGTCTGTCGCTCGAGGAAGAAATCCACACGCGCCATTCCCGTGCACTCCACGGCGCGGAAGGCGCGCACGGCGTAGGCCTGCAAGCGTTTCACCTGGGCGCGCGAGAGTTTGGCCGGAATGATCAGGCGCGTGCCCTCCTCGAGATACTTGGCCGCGTAATCGTAAAACTCGCGGTGCGGCACGACCTCGCCGGGCAGCGAGGCTTGGGGCTCCTCGTTGCCGAGCACGGAGACTTCCAGCTCCCGGCCGCGGATCGAGCGCTCAACCAGAATCTTTTGGGCGAACTCGGCGGCCAGACCGAGCGCCGCGCCGAGCTCCCTGCGCGCGTGCACCTTCGTCATGCCCACGGAAGACCCCAGCGTCGCGGGCTTGATGAACAGAGGATAGGAAAATTCTTTTTCGATCGCGCGGATCACCTTTGCGGGCGCCTTTTCCCATTCGCTGCGCGAGAAGCTTAGAAAGTCGACGACGGGGATGCCGGCCTGCTCGAAGAGCCGCTTCTGCACGTCCTTGTCCATGCCCACCGCAGAGGCCAGCACGCCCGCGCCAACGTAGGGCAGCCCGGCGAGTTCGAGCAATCCCTGCACCGTGCCGTCTTCCCCGAAGGTCCCGTGAAGCACAGGGAAAACCACGTCCACGTGCAGCGCCCCCCGCGTTCCTTCGTCGAGCGGCACGAGCGCGGCCTCATTTGGATCGGCCGGCAGCACGACGCGCTGGCCGGCCCGAAGCACCTCGGGCAGCATCTTCTCGGCGCTCGTGCCGATCAACCACCGGCCGTCCTTGCTGATGCCGATCGGAACCGCTTCGTATTTTTGCGGGTCGAGCTCGCGTATCACCGAGGTCGCCGAAGCCAGCGAGACTTCATGCTCTCCGGAGCGCCCGCCAAAAAGCACTCCGACGCGCATACGTTTCTTATCCGTTGTCATAGGATTTTTTTCCCCAGGCCTGAGAGGGCCAGCTCCACGCCGAGCAGGGCCGTTCGATTGTGCTCGTCGATGATGGGATTGATCTCCACGACCTCGAAGGACACCATGGCCTTGCTGTCGGCAATCATTTCCATGGCCAGATGAGCCTCGCGGTAGGTCACGCCGCCGCGGATAGGCGTGGCTACGCCCGGTGCGTCCGCGGGGTCCACGAAGTCCATGTCCAGGCTGACCGCGGAGCCCTGGGCATCGTCGGTTGAGAAACGGATCGCTTCGGTCATCACCTCGCGCATGCCGCGCTCGTCAATGTCGCGCATCGTGAACACGTGCACTCCCGATTCTTTGACCAGGCGCCGCTCTTTGGGGTCCAGGTCGCGCACTCCCACCAGGGCGACGTTGCGCGGCTCGACTTTGGGCTTGAACTCCAGCAGCTCGACAAGCTCGGGTGCGCCATAGCCGATCAGTGTCGCCAAAGGCATCCCGTGGATATTGCCCGAGGGCGAACTCTCCGGCGTATTCATGTCGCCGTGAGCGTCGAGCCAGATGTAGCCGATGCGCTTGGACTGCTTCCGGAAGTGGCTGGCCACCCCGGCCGTGGATCCGATGGCCAGGGAGTGGTCGCCTCCCAGCACCAGGGGCATGTAGCCTTCCTCAAGCGTGCGCTGGACGATCTCGGCCAGGCCGCGGCAGGTCTCCGCAATCTCGTTCAGGTATTTGGCGCGCCTTTCGCCGTAGTGTTGCTCTTCTGGCTGCTTGACTGGGACATTCCCCATGTCTTCCACCTGGTGCCCTAACTGCTTAAGGCGCGATTGCAGGCCGGCCACCCGCAGGGCCGACGGACCCATGTCCACGCCGCGACGGCTCTGGCCGAGGTCCATTGGCACACCGATGATGCGAATCTTTTCTGGCATCTTGGTTCCGCGAGGGTGCCCTTCGGCGTCCGCGGAGGCGGGACCGGAACCCCTCCGAAGAACTCCTCAGCCGCCCGCCATGGCTCGCCTAGAAAGATCGGCTCGCTTTGCGTTTCCGCTGGACCGGCAAGCCTCTCAAGGATAGACACGATAGATCATGCGCGGGAAGGGGATGACTTCCCGGATGTGCTCAGTTCCACAAATCCACGCGATGGTCCGCTCGAGGCCCAGCCCGAAGCCCGCGTGCGGCACACTGCCGTAGCGTCGCAGGTCCAAGTACCATTGGAAGGCCTCCTCGGGCAGGTTGTTCTCGCGGAGTCGCTTGACCAGCAGATCGTAGTCGGCGATCCGTTCGCCGCCGCCGATGATCTCACCGTAGCCTTCCGGAGCGAGCATATCGAAGCCCAGCGCCAGCTCGGGGCGGTCGGGGTCGGGTTGCATGTAGAAGGCCTTGATGGCAGCCGGGTAGCGATGCACCATCACCGGCCGGTCGAATTCGCTCGAGAGGGTGGTCTCCTCGTCACCGCCAAAATCGTCGCCCCACTTTGTCGAGTGACCGCGCTTCTCCAGGATTTCGATGGCCTGATCGTAGGTGATGCGTGGGAAGGGAGGTCTCACGCCGGCCAGCTTCGCGGGATCGCGCTTCAGTGTCTCCAACTCGCGCGCGCGGTTCTTCAGCACGGACTCCACTATGTGGCTCACCAAGCCTTCGCTGAGCGCCATCATGTCATCCAGGTGTGCGAACGCCGCCTCAGGCTCGAGCATCCAAAATTCAGTCAGGTGGCGGCGCGTCTTGGATTTTTCCGCGCGAAACGTGGGGCCGAAGCAATAGACCTTGCCCAGGGCAGCCGCCGTGGCCTCGAGGTAAAGCTGGCCGGACTGCGTCAGGTAGGCCTTCTGGTCATCCATATATTGCACGGCGAAGAGCGTCGTCGTTCCCTCGCAAGCTGCGGGCGTGAAGATCGGCGTATCCGTCAGCGTGTAGCCCTGGCCATCCATGTAGGTTCGCGCGGCGCGGATGGCTTCGGCGCGGATGCGCAGAATGGCCGCCTGGCGCGGCGTGCGGATCCACAGGTGCCGGCGGTCCAGCAGGAAATCCACCCCGTGTTCTTTGAGTTGAATGGGGTAAGGCTCGCTCTCGGAGACGCGCTGGATGATTTCCACGCTGCTCACTGCGAGCTCGAAGCCGCCGGGCGCCCGTCGGTCGGCTTGCACCCGGCCGGTGACGATCAGGCTCGATTCCTGGGTAAGTCCGCGCAGAGCGGCAAACGCCGCAGGATGGTCCTTCTCCGAGACCACGCCCTGCATGACACCCGTGCCGTCACGGAAAATCGGGAACAGCAGCTTGCCCGATGCTCGCAGGTTGTAGAGCCACCCGCGCAGGGTCACGTCCTGGCCCAGGTGCTGCGGGCCAATTTGATCAATGGTCACCACGGACATGCCCCGGAAGGTTTGAGCAAGGTCTGGCACCGGTTCATCCCGGCAGAGTTCGCGCGCCGGATGGTCCGGGCGATTGGCTGGCGAGGGCTTGCTCGAAGCGGTCGAACACGCCCTGGGCAGCGCGCAGCGCGCTCGTCACCGAGGCCTGGGCGAGCGCCGGGAGGGCCTGCTCCTTTAGCTCCAGCGCTATCGGCAAGCCATTCAAGACGGCCCCGGCCATGGCCTTGAGGGTCGCATCCCAGTTGATGTTGCCCTCGTAGGGGAGCAGGTGCTCATCTCGCTCGCCGTGGTTGTCGTGCACGTGGGTAGTGACGACGAGTTCGCCCATGACCTGGAAGCTATTTTCCACGCCCCCTTCCATGTGCGCGTGGCCAGTGTCGAAGCACAGCCGCAGATCATTGAGGTGCGTCTCCTCGATGAAGTGCCGCAGGTTCTCTGGCGTGGCCAGTTCTCCCGGCGTGTTTTCGAGCGCAATCGTCACCCCGCGCTGCTTGGCAAACACCTCCAGAGGCTCTAGCGAACTGAACGCGGCATCCCATCTGCGTGGGTCAGGCGAATCCCGCGCGGTGCCCAGGTGCTGCACGAGGTAGCGAAAGGGGATGAACTCCGCCACCTCCAACGCACGTTTGACTTCGTCCACGGCATCCAGCCGCCGAATGCGCTCGAGATCGCACAGGGAGATCGGCACGCCGCTCTCGCGGCCCGGCACGAGGTCGCGGTCGGTTGGTGCGTGTAGCGAGTGCACCGTTAGCCTCTCCTCGGAGAACCGACCGGCCAACTCGCGCACCTCCTGCAACTCGCGATAATCGAAGTGTGGGCGTTCGCAAAACAGTTCCACTGCCGGAATGCTAGCACGGGCGATTTCGGCCAGCAGCGCTGGCGTCAGCTTTCGGTGAATAAACATATATGTGGAAAGCACGCGTTGCATGGCCGTCCTTAGAATCCGATGGCCGCCCCCTGGCGCCGTGGGTCGGCAATCCCTAACCGCTCGCCTGTTTGCGGGTCTATGGCGATGGCTTCCACCTGACCGACCCAGGACCTGGGCCGGACTTGATGGCCGCGCCCGGTGAGCTCGCGAGCGACGGCAGCCGGAAATATCTCCTCGACCCAAAGCGTGTCCGGCAACCATTGGTGGTGGAAGCGAGGCGCGTTGATGGCCGCCTGCGCTTCCATCCCGAAGCGCATCCAGTTGAGCACGCTGAGCAGGGTTGCAGAGAGGATGCGCGGCCCGCCGGGCGAACCGGTCACCAAGCTCAACCGACCGTTCCGCAGCACGATGGTGGGTGTCATGGAGCTGAGCGGCCGTTTGCCCGGTGCGATGGCGTTGCGGTCGGACTGCATCAGCTCAAACAACTTGTTGGGCTGGCCCGGCTGTGTCGTGAAATCGTCCATCGTATCGTTCAGCAGGAATCCACCCCCGACGGTGACGCCGGAACCGTAGCTGTCGTTGAGCGTATAGGTGTTGGCCACCGCGTTGCCGGCCACGTCCACAACGGAAAAATGGGTGGTGTGCTCGCCCTCGTCGAAGCCGGGGGTCCGGGACCGGTTGGGCGCGCGCTCGCCGGTTCCCTGGGGCGTGTCGAAGGCGCTCGGATCCCCGGCGCGGACGTCCTGGCTCGACGACGCCCGCTGGGGATCAATCCTCGCGCGCAATGCGGCCGCGTAGCCGGGATCGGTTAGGCCGTGGACTGGAACATGGGTGAAATCCGGGTCGGCGAGATAGGCCGCGCGGTCGGCGAAGACGCGGCGCAGGGCCTCGACGATCCAATGGACCTTCTGCACCTCTTCTTGGCCCTCGAGCTCTAGACCGGCGAGGATGTTCAGAGCCTCCAGGATGGCCACGCCACCGGCGCTCGGCGGCGGGGTCGAGATCACTTCCCACTCCGCCCCGCGGAACTTGTATTTCGCGCGGAGCGGCTGGCGAAACTTCGGTTGGTACCCGGCCAGGTCTTCGAGCGTGATCAGGCCGCCCATGCGAGCGAGCTCTCGAGCCACCTGGCGTGCGGTCTGGCCGCGATAGAATTCTGCCCCTCCGTTTTTAGCAATGCGGCGCAGTGTCGCGGCCAACTCGGGTTGCCGGAGGACCTCGCCGGGCTGGAACAGTTGGCCGTCCCGGAGAAAAATCCTGCGGCTCGCGGAAAAGCGCTGGAGTCGGGGACGCGCGGCTCGGAGTGAGCGCGCTAATTTCTCGCTCACTGGGAATCCTTCGTCCGCGAGGCGAATGGCCGGCGCCATCACCTCGGCGAGCTTCATCGTGCCGTACGTGCGCAGGGCTAACTCGAGCCCCGCGACCGCGGCCGGAATCGCCGCCGAGCGGTATCCGGTCGTCGCGGCATCGGAATCCAGTGTGCCGTCGGGGCGGAGGTACATGTCGCGCCCGGCATGGCCCGGCGCAGTTTCGCGGTAGTCCACTAGGCCCGTGCGGCCGTCGGCCAGGCGCACGAGGAGGAAGCCGCCGCCGCCCAGATTCCCTGCGGCCGGCTCGACGACGGCCAGGGCAAAGCCCACCGCCACCGCCGCGTCCACGGCGTTACCGCCTTTCTGCAGGATCCCCACACCCACTTGGGAGGCCAGTGGCTCGTCGCTTACGACCATAGCCTTGGGGGCGCGGACAGCGTGTGTGGGCCATTCGGGACGCCCGATCTCGCCGGCGGCAAAGTCGCGCTCGGTAGGGGTCTGCTGTGCAAATGAGGCCAGGGAAAAAAGCGAGAGCACGCCAAGCGCGCGGGCCACGATTGGAAAGGGATGGCGCATAAGAAAAATTCGACTCTATGCGAAAGCCCGGAACGCGTCAATATGCCGGCGCCCGGATCTGATGATACCCATGTTTCTGTGCGAGCGTGCACGAAAGGGACGCCTTGATCCTGCGCAAATCAGGACCGGGGCGCAAGGGGACCTCTGCGGAGCTAGTTGCGGTAGGCTTTGGCCGCGGCGACGCAGACGCGCAGCTTCTCGATCGACTCTTCCACGGTGCGCGTTTTCAGACCACAGTCCGGGTCCACCCAGACTTTTTCCCTGGGCAGGATGGTGAGCGCCTGCTCGACCCGCTTGCGCACTGTGGCTACATCCTCGACCTCATGGTTGTGGACGTCGACCACGCCGAAGCTGATGTCCTTGGTGAAGGGCTGGCTGCGAAACACAGCCAGGAGGTCCAGGTCGCTATTCGACATCTCGAGATCGAAGTTGTCCACAGGCATCTCGAGCATGCCCGGATAAATGTACTCGAACGCGCCGTAGCAGGCATGGGTGATAAAGTAAGCGTTCAATCCGTCGGTGACGCGGTGCATGGCCTCGATGGCGATGCCCAACTCATCGGGACGCACGGAGAGCGCAGGCTCGTCGATCTGGATGATCCGGCACCCGGCCGCGACCAGCACTTCCACTTCTTTGCGGACTACCCCCGCCAGCGCCATGCAAGTAGCCCTGCGGTCGGGGTAGAACTCGTTGAAACTCCAGTCCATCACCGTGTAGGGCCCAGTGAGCATGCCCTTCAGTGGCCGCTTTGTCAGGCTTTGCGCGTACTTCCACCACTCGACGGTGATGGGCTTCTCCCAGCGCACTTCGCCAGTGATGATCGGCTTGTGATAGTAGCGGTTGCCGTAGCTGCGCACCACGCCGCCCTCGGTGAACCCCGGGAGTTTCTCCGCGAAGTAGGCCACCATGTCCCCGCGATACTGCTCGCCATCGACAAGCACATCGACGTCCAGCTCTTCCTGCTTGGCAATCCAGAAGGCAGTGGCTTTGCGCTCGAGCTCTTCGAGTTGCTGCTGTGAAATCTTTCCCTTGTTGAAGTCGGTGCGCGCCTTCGCCAGATAATCCGGCTTCGGAAAGCTTCCCACCGAAGTAGTCGGGAAGAGCGGCAGCTTCAGCCCCAGTTGTTCGAGTTTCTCGCGGCCCATCTTCGGCTCCAGGTGCGCAGGATTCACCCCTTCACCGCAGCGCGAATCCTGCTGAGTAATTCGAGTTTGGCATAAGCGCGGTCGCGCGGCAAGTATTCGAGACCGCAGGAGGCGCCTAAATACACCCGGCCACCCGCGATTTTCGGCAGGAGCTTCTCCAGCTGTCGCGCCACGGTGGCGGGATTCTCAAGATTGGTGTTCCGGCCGTCCACCAATCCCAGTGCCATCGGAATCGGCGAGCCGGCCGCCGCCACGATCTCCACCAGCTTGGGATTGTAGGTGAAATCGATGCCGAGCACGTCCACGGGCAGGGCAGCGAGCTTTTCGTACGTCGGCGCGCAATCGTGGAAATAGACGTGGAGCGCGAGCTGCGCCGGGTGGCCAGAGCGGGCCGCCTGCCGACGGGCCTCGACGAGCCGTTCGAGCGCGTGCGCGAAGATGCGCCAGTCCTGCGGGTATTTGATGATGGCAGGTTCGTCCACCTGAATGATCTGCGCGCCAGCCCCTGCCAGCGCGCCTAGTTCCAGGGCGAGCGCTTCGGCATAGGCCATCGCGCGAGCCTCGAGCGCGTTCATGCCGGAATCTGCGGCGAGCGAGAATTTGGCTAGCGTGTAGGGACCGGTGAGGACAGGCTTCAGCGCCGGCAGCCCACCCTTTCCGCCCGGGGACGGCATCGAGCCCAAGGCCTTCGAGGCCAACCGAAACTCATCCACGATAAGTGGACCCTGCCGCTCAGGCTTGGCGGTGAGCACCGGCTGGCGAAAATAGAAGTTCGTGTCGAAGAAGCGCAGCAGCCCCTTGATCTGGACACCGGAAAGCTTGCCGGCGAGGTGAGAGATCGGATCATACCAGCGAATCTGACCGTCGGTGATCAATTCCAATCCCGCGCGTACCTGGTCTTCGATCGCCCGCCGGGTCATCTCCCCTTCGGCTTCGGCCAGATCGGCTAGCGTGCGTTCGCCCCTGTCCAGGCCGGCGATGGTGCGCCGCAGAATTTGCAGCCCCGGTGAATCCCCGATCCGGGGATAGCTTCCCGCGCTCGTCAGAATGAGATTCACTCGCCTTCCTCGCCCAAGAAAGTCACTTCCGCGGGGCCGGGAAGCAGGCCCGCCAGGACTCCGCGGTTCAGCAGTTCCCGTACCGCTCGCCGGCCGCGTTCGCCATAACCGAGCGTCCACTGATTTACATACATGCCCACAAACTTGTCGGCTAGCTCGAGATCCATGTCGCGGGCAAACTGCATGGCGTAGTTGAGTGCCGCATCGCGATGGTCGAGTGCATAGATGACGCTCTCGCGGATAGCCTGCGCGATCGCGAGGCCGACTTCGGGGCCGAGGGCGCGACGTACTGCGTTGCCGCCGAGCGGCAGCGGCAATCCGGTTTGCTCGAGCCACCAATGCCCGAGATCCACAACGCGGTGCAGGCCAACCTGCGAGAAGATCAATTGCCCCTCATGGATCAGCAAGCCTGCGTCCACCGCCTCGGTGCGCACGGAGTCGAGAATCTTGTCAAAGGCCATCGGCACAGGCTCGATTTGCGGCTCGAACAGCTTCAGCGCCAGATAGGCCGTGGTGCGCAGACCGGGCACAGCAATGCGGCGCCCGGCGAGCCCGTCGCGCTTGAGCGGATGCGAGGCCACCACAATGGGGCCGTAGCCCTCGCCAAAGCTAGCGCCGCAATCGAGCAGTACGTATCGGTCGCGCAGGTAGGCGAAGGCCGAGAAACTGAGCGCGCTGACGTCGTAAAGCTCCTGGCTGGCCGCTTGGTTGAGTGTCTCGATGTCCGCCAGTACGTGGGTGAACTTTAGTCCCGGCGTGCGGACCTTGCGGGTGGCCAGGGCGTAAAACATGAAGGCGTCGTCGGAGTCCGCCGAATGCGCCAGCTTGATTTCCAGGACCTTCGTCGCCGCCTGTTTGGCTGTCATGGGCAAGGAGACCAACCTATCCCTTCCAGATTGTTGCCACTCCGCGCTCGATCCTCTTGGCTTCCCGATAGCTTCCGGCAAGCTCATCCCGAGCTGCCGGCCGGCGATGCGAGCCGCCGCGGCAAAAGAGTCGAGTGCCCGACCAGTGACGGAGGCGCTTGCCCGCGCTTCGGAGGAGGTTTCCTGAAGCGTGTGAGCATCACAGGATAACTCCTGTGATGTGGAGCAAAGCGTTTGACCTGACCCGGGATTTCGGGACAGGACCGTTCCCGGCCGAAGAGCCTAACATACTCCCTAGATTCTCACAATCGCGCTGCTGGCGCCGCTTGAGCCGTGCCAGGGTTGTGCCGAAGAGTTTCTGCGTTCCTAGAGGGCAGAGACCAAACGGGCCACGGCCGTATCGAACGCGACCTTGCCGTCCAAGTAGGGTTGCCAGCAGCGCTCGAGCGCGCGCTGATAGGTGCTCCAGCCACGAGAATAGAGGCCGAAGCGGTATGCATAGGGCGTGTAGGCAGCGGCGCCGCGGGCGGCCGAGGCGTCTTGTCCGGGAGTGAGAGCGCGGCGCACCATTTCGCCCGTGGTATAAAACAGCAAGGCGTGCCAGAGATCGCGCGGAATCGGCTTCCCGCGCATGCGGCACTCACGGGCTATGGCGTCGCGCACCGCGCCAGCCAGAGCATGCGAGGCCTCGTGAAAGAGCACCTCGAGTGCCGCAGGCCCTTGGTTGCGAGAGTCGGCGCTCGAGACGGTCACGCGCACCGGCTCGAGGGTCGTGTAGGCACCGAAGGACCCCGCGTACACCACGGTGTCCACGCGAATCGTTCCCGCCGGCCACTCCGCTTCGTAGGTATCTGAGAGCTGGCGCGCGAGCTTGCCTCCAAACTCCCGCACCAGCGGCGCGACCCCTGCGGTCCAGGAGCGGTTTAAACGGTCGTGTGCCGGCCACCACCGCGTCCGATAGACCGGGGCCGCGCGCTCGAGCACGACGACTAGTTCTCTTCGCAAGCCGGAATCGCAGCTCGGGTCGCTGCGTCCCGACAGGTCCTCACAGGCCTCCAGTTCGGCAAAGCGATTCTTGATGTTTGTCATATCGCCGTTGAAGAGCAGGTCGCGTCCGGCTAGATCGCCCGCGTAGTAGTCGAGCGCCGCCGTCCAGGCCTGCTGCTCCGCCGGCGTCAACGCAGCCGGCGCGCCGGAGTCGCCGCGCGCGGTCTTTGACTCGTGGGTCTCCGCTTGTCCCGGTGCTTCGGGAGCCAGTCCATCGGGGGTGTTTTTCCCGGACGGAGGAGCAGGATTTGCGGCCTGCTGCCGGAGTCGTGCCTGCTGGTAAAGGAAATGGTGGAGGTTCATCCAGAAGCTGCTGTGAAACTCGAAGACGGGCAGCGGGGCAGTCCGAGAAGGCTGCTGTGCCGAGCCGTGCATGGCCACCAGCAAGAACACGCCCAGCAAACCACAGCGCTTTGTTCGGAGACCAAGGGAGAGCATTTGCGCAGATGATGTTAGCGCCAATTCCCTGGCCTCGCCACTTGCCCGACCTGGCAACGCTTCCACGCTGGGAGGTCGGCAGTTCAGTGCTAGGTGCGCCCGAAGGAACGCCTGTGGAGAGGAGGGCTAGTCCCCAGTCTATTGCAGCGTGGGTGTGCCCGAGGCAGGAAGAGGCGAGGCGTGATGCGCCACCATCTGCCAGCGCCACCGTGCGCCCGATCCGGCTGCCTTCGAGGGGTTGTCGGTGGGCGCGGGACGACGCACAAAGATATTGGTCGCTTGGATCAGGGCC
>DATFXF010000021.1:0-24051 GCA_035258565.1 Candidatus Acidiferrales bacterium | reverse complement strand
CCGAAGCGAGATATTTGCCGTGGCTTCGACATAGCCCTGCGTGGGGTGGTACTGCTGCGGGCCGAGCGTGGGCAGGTATTCGCGGTCCACCGGCGAGAGGCGAGCGAGTTGATCGGACTGCCGCACAACGGCTTCGAGTGCGGCATCGTCGATCTCGTTCGTCGAAGCGGACCCTTTCCGGCCTTCGATCCACGACGTCATGCTGACGTTGATATCGTCGCGGCGGCCGGAGGTCGTAAACGTGTTCGCGGCGAACCGCAGGTGCGAGTAGGCGTTACTCTCGAGGGAAACGCTGGCGTCGCCGGCCTTGCTGTAACTGAGCAGCTTCTGGCAGATCGCTTTGGCTTCCTGCTCGCTGAGCGGCATCCGTGTCTCCCTGTTTCCTAGCGCCGGCCGCCACCCGCCGCGGTATTGAGTACGTTGATCTGGCGGAAGCGCGCCACCGGGCAGCCATGGCTGACGGCGTTCGCTTGCCCGGGTTCGCCCTTGCCGTCGTTGAAGGCTCCGTTTAACTGATAGGTGGCCTGGCCGCCCACTCCGTCGCAGCTGCTCCAAAAGTCGGGCGTCCTTGACTGGTAGGCAACATCGCGCAGCATTGCGCCTCTCTTGCCCTCCTTGATCTCCCAGAACGTCTGCCCGCCGAACTGGAAGTTGTAGCGTTGCTGGTCAATCGACCAGCTCCCATCGCCATAGATCAGGATGCCGTTCTTGACATCAGCGAGCAGATCGTCGAGTGATACGTTTTCCTTGCTGGGCGCGAGCGAAACATTGGGCATCCGCGGGAACGGCACGCTGCCCCAACTGTCGGCATGGCAACATCCATTTGACGACTGGCGCCCGAGGAGTCCGGCCAGGTCGCGTGTGGTCTGCCAGTCCACAAACAGGCCTTCTTTGATCAGCCACCAGCGCTGCGAGCGAACGCCGTCGTCGTCGTAGCCCACTGTCGCCAGCCCCGCCGGCTGGGTGCGGTCAGCGAAGATGTTAACTTGCCTCGAGCCAAACTGGAATTTGCCCGTCTTGTCGGGCGTCAGGAAGCTCGTGCCGGCGTAGTCAGCCTCCCAGCCCAGCGCACGGTCGAGTTCGGTCGAATGCCCAGCGCTTTCGTGGATGGTGAGCCAGAGATGCGTGGGGTCGAGCACCAGATCATATTTGCCAGGCTCGACCGGTTTCGCCTTCAGCTTTTCGACCGCCTCGCTGCCCGCCTGCTCCGCTTCGGCGAGCCAGGGCTCTCGCTCGATGTACTCGTAGCCCATCGCTTGTGGCCCGCGCAGCGACCGCCGTGTCTGGAAGTCGCCCCGTGCGGAATCGATTGCTGTGGCATTGAACTGTGGGTGGCTGCGGATGATGTACTGCTCGATGCGCGAGTCGTCCGTCGACGCGTAGAACTTCTGTTCGTTGACAAAGCCGACAGACGAGCTAACGAAGTTCACGCCCTTTACCTTCAGCGCCGCTTCGTTCAGCTTCAGCAGGAAGCCCACCTTGTCCTCGATGGGCACATCGAAGGGATCCTTTTCGAAGGAACTCTTCCAATTGGCCACCACTTTCGGCGCGGGCACCACAGCAAACCGCCCGCGCTGGTAGACGGCGTTGGCCAGCGCAATCTCCACCGCCTGGCGCGTGATGCGGCGGACCTCCTCCGGCGTGACTTGGCGGCTGGAGGCGAAGCCCCAGGTCCCTTTCGCCAGCACGCGTACGCCGCAGCCGAAGTTCTGGCTGCGCGCCACCTGCTGGACCTGCTTCTCGCGCGTGGCAATAAACTCGTTGCGGTAGCGGTTGATGCGAATGTCTGCGTAGGTGACACCCAGGCTCTTGGCCGTCGAGAGCGCGATGCCCGCGAGACCCGCCTTGTCCACCCCGGCGGCTTCCGTGGCCTCGCGCTCGAGTACCCAGGGAGGCAGCGCCGCAGCACCCAGCGCCAGCCCGGAAGCCTTCAGGAAATCGCGACGCGAAGCGCCTACCGGCGCGTGCGGTCCGTTTTTCTCTCGGGACATGGCCCCCTCGCCCCAAAATGGAAACCGCGCATTCTAAGTCGCTACCGCACGAAAGGCAACCGACAATCCGGTTCCGTCGCCGGTGCACGGTAGCGCTGCCGGTGCCGGACGCGCCTTACGCGCGTTCCTTGACATTAGAGGGGTGCACCGTATAATGACCTTTCGGCTGAAAAGGCGCGAAAAACGTATGTTTCTCGACGTCAAAGAGCTGGCCGTTCGCAAGATGCGGATTCGGAAGAGCTACGCTCCGGGCGGCGTGGACTTCCATTCCGGTGAGTTCCGGCAGGTTGAACCGCTCGAGGTCCGCGCCACGGCTGAGCTCGTGGACGGCCAGATTCGCATTTTCGGCTCGTTGCACACGCGGCTCGAGTTGGTTTGCGCCCGATGCCTAGATACCGTGCTTGAGGAGGTCAGCAGGGACTTTGACCTCTACTACCGTCCGATGGCCACGATTGCCAAGGAAGAAGAGGTTCACCTGAAAAAGGACGACACCGAGATCGCCTTCTTCGAAGGCGATGGCCTCTTTTTGGCTGATGTTTTGGCCGAGCAGCTGATCCTGGCCATCCCCATGAAGGTGATTTGCCGCAGCGACTGCCGGGGCCTGTGCCCGCACTGCGGCGTCAATCTGAATAACGAAGAGTGCCGCTGCGAAACTCATGCGGCGGACCCGCGCATGGCGCCTCTGGCGCGCCTCAAGCAGGACTGGTTCAAGAAACAATAGCAATCGAAGGTTGAAGAATGCCCTGACAGCAGAAAAGGGGCGTGCTCGAGGAGTTCGTATGGCCAATCCGAAGCGTCGTCATTCCAAGGCTCGCAAAAATAAGCGGCGCGCGCACGACCATCTGACTGCCCCATCGCTCGCCGAATGCCCGAACTGTCATGAAAGCAAGCTGCCCCACCAGGCTTGCCCGCGCTGCGGCTACTATAGGGGGCGGGAAGTGATGGACACCTCGGCCTAACCGGCCGAACGGCCCCGGCTCCAGACGTACTTCTCCGACCGGAGCGTAGATGATTGCCATCGCCGTTGATGCTATGGGAGGCGACCATTCTCCACGCCCGGAGGTGGAATCTGCGGTGTTGGCGGCCCGGGAGCTGGGCGTGCGCGTCCTGCTGGTGGGCCAACTGTCGGCGGTGCGGCACGAGCTGGCCAAGCATCCGCATCGGGGCCTGCCCATCGAACTGGTGCCGGCGAGCGAAGTGATCACCATGAAGGACTCGCCAACGCAGGCCTTTCGCAAGAAGAAGGACAGCTCGGTGCACGTGGCCGCCCGGCTCGTGCGCGCCGGGCAGGCAGATGGGCTGGTGAGCGCGGGCAACACTGGCGCGGTGATGGCGGTCGCGCGGTTCACGCTCGGAACGCTGCCCTCGGTGGACCGGCCAGCACTCGCGGCACCGTTTCCCACGGCGCGCGGCGGCGCCTCGGTACTGCTCGATGTGGGGGCGAACGTGGATTCGAAGGTCGAGCAGCTCGAGCAGTTTGCGGTGATGGGCGAGATCTACTATCGCGCCATCTTCGGCACCCGCCGGCCGAAAGTGGCGCTGCTTTCCATCGGCGAAGAAGAGATGAAGGGCAACGAGCTGACCCGCGAGGCACATAACCGATTCAAACACTTGCCGATTAATTTTGTAGGCAACGTGGAGGGACGCGATGTCTTCGCTGGGAATGTGAACGTCATCGTCTGCGACGGCTTCATCGGCAATATCGCGCTGAAGATCAGCGAAGGAGTGGCGCAGTTGATCGTCACCTTGCTGAAGGACGCGCTGCAGAGCACGCTCAGCTCGCAAGTAGGTTCCCTGCTTTCGCGTCGGGCCTTCGAGGGCTTTCGGAAGAAGATCGACTACTCTGAGTACGGCGGCGCGCCGCTCCTGGGCGTGCGGGGCATTACCGTGATCGCCCACGGCAGTTCGAATGCCAAGGCGCTCAAGAACGCCATTCGCGTGGCCGCGGAGCTAGCGCGCGCAAAGATGAACGAGAAGATCGAGCAGGGACTTTCCACCCTGGCCGTGATGGCCAGGGCTTGACCGCCAGCCCTCTGTCCTGTGCCTGGGGATAGGAGGGCGTTCCAGGAGGCGGGAGAATCGAGTGTCGGCATGGGCAAAGTAGCGTTTTTGTTCCCCGGGCAAGCCTCGCAGTACCCGGGCATGGGCAGGCAACTCGCGGAAAATTTTCCGGTCGCGCGAGCTGTGTTCGAAGAGGCTGACCAAGCATTGGGGTTTTCCGTCACCCGCTTGTGCTTTGAAGGCTCGGAAGACGCGCTCAAGCTCACCTCGCATACCCAGCCCGCTCTCCTGACCGTTTCGATTGCCACCTATCGGCTTCTCGAGGATAAGGGGATAACCCCGCACTTCGTTGCCGGGCACAGCCTGGGCGAGTACTCGGCGCTGGTGGCCGCCGGGAGTCTGAATTTCATCGATGCGGCGAAGCTGGTTCGCCTTCGCGGCGGGTACATGCAGGAGGCCGTGCCGCCCGGCGAAGGCGCGATGGCTGCCATCCTCGGCCTCGCGCCCGCGCAGGTCGCCCAGATCTGCAAGAAAGCCGCCGATGGCCAGGTGGTAACTCCAGCAAACTTGAACTCACCTGAGCAGACGGTGATCTCGGGCCATGCCGCGGCGGTGAAGCGTGCCGTCGAGCTGGCTTCAGCGAGCGGCGCCAAGCGCGCCGTCGTCCTGCCTGTATCGGCGCCCTTCCACTGCGAGCTGATGATGCCGGCCCAGAAGAGTCTCGAAGGTGATTTGCAAAAGGTGATCTTCTCCCCCCTGCGCGTTCCGCTCGTGACGAACGTAGATGCCGAGGTGATCTCGCATGGCGACGAGGCGCGACAGGCCTTGGTCCGCCAGGTCTGCCTTCCGGTGCGCTGGGAAGAGTCCGTGCGGGAGTTGCTCAGCCAAGGCGTCACCACATTTGTTGAAGTGGGCCCCGGCCGCGTGCTGAGTGGGTTGCTGCGGCAGATTGATCGCTCGGTACATTGCTTCAACGTGGAGGATGAAAAGAGCCTGGTCACTACGCTCGGGAAGCTGGCCCAGGCACAGGCGGAATCAGCCGAGACGTAGGGTTTGAGCTTCGGCCCTGAAGCCTTTTTCCTGCCGCTTGCTTCCGTGGGAGCAAGATCCGGGCGGGCAGACCTTGAGTGGGATCAGATGCTGTCCGCCGGCGGGCCCGCGGCCACCCAAGCTCGATCCGAGGAACTTGCTGGATGTTTAGCCTGGCTCATCGAGTGGCGCTGGTGACGGGCGCGTCGCAAGGCATTGGCCGCGCGACTGCGCTCGCGCTGGGCCGCGCTGGCGCCAAAGTGGCGGTGGCCGCGCGCAACGCGGAGAAACTGGCTGGCGCGGTGAGCGAAATCGTCGCCGCGGGCGGCGATGCGCTGGCGGTGACGATGGACGTGGCCGAGGCCGCACAGATTGAAGCCGGCTTCCAGCAGGTGCTCGAGCGCTTTGGCAGGCTGCACATCCTGGTGAACAATGCCGCCATCACCCGCGACGCCCTCAGTGTGCGGATGAAGCCGGATGCCTGGGACGCGGTGCTGCGCACGAACCTGACCGGGGCGCACCTGTGCATCCGCGAGGCGCTCGGCCCCATGCTGCGTGAGCGCTATGGGCGCATCATCAATGTGACCTCGGTGGTGGCCCAGACCGGCAATGCCGGCCAGGCGAACTACGTCGCCGCCAAGGCCGGCCTGATCGGGCTCACGAAGGCCATCGCCATCGAAGTAGCTTCTCGCAACATTACTGTCAACGCGGTGTCGCCTGGTTTCATGGCCACGCCGATGACCGACCCGCTGCCACAGAAAGTCCGGGAGGAAATGCTTCGGCGGATTCCCCTCGGGCGCATGGGCTCGACCGACGACGTGGCCGCCGCGATTCTGTTCCTCTCGAGCGAGGAGGCGGGCTACATTACCGGCCACGTCCTCGACGTCAACGGCGGGCTGTACATGGCCTGACGCGATCGGCGCCGCGGTATCACGCGGTATCGCCTGCGGTTGACCTCGCCCGAGGCCATGACTAGAATGGGCGGGTTATCCTGAGGTTGCGAATGGCGGTCGGAACACACGGAAGCGGCATCGCGAAAAAGCGCAGACCGGAGGAACGAGAATGGCCAGCGTCGAGGAACGCGTCAAGCAGATCATCGTTGAACAACTAGGTGTGGATGAGGGCGAGGTGACGCCCACCGCTTCGTTCGTGGACGATCTGGGCGCCGACTCGCTCGATACGGTTGAACTGGTGATGGCCTTCGAAGAAGCGTTTGGCATTGAGATTCCCGACGAAGACGCCGAAAAGATCGCCACGGTGAAAGACGCCATCGCGTACATCGAGAAACACGCCCAAGCGAAGAAGTAATCCGCCGGCCGCTGAAGTCCATCGAGGAGACCCAACATTGAGCCGTCGGGTCGTGGTAACGGGCGTGGGTCTTGTCTGCGCCTGCGGAATTGGCACCGAGGAAGTCTGGAGCAACCTTCTCGCCGGTAAGGGCGGCATCGCTCCCATCACCCACTTTGATGCCACCGGATTCGACTGCCGCTTCGCGGGCGAGGTGAAGAACTTTGACCCGCTCCATTGGATGGAGAAGAAGGAGCTCAAGAAGGTCGGTCGCTTCATTCAGCTGGCCATCGCCGCAACCGATTTTGCGATGCGAATGGCCGAGCTCAAGGTCACTTCGGAGATCGCTGATGCTACAGGCGTCTATGTGGGCTCCGGCATCGGCGGGTTCGACGTGATCGAGCGCGAGCACTCGAAGCTGCTGGGGGGCGGGCCGGGCAAGATCTCGCCCTTTTTCATTCCCGCGGCCATCGTCAATCTAGCCTCGGGGCAAATCTCCATCCGCTACGGCGCGCGCGGGCCGAACTCGGCCACTGCAACAGCATGCTCGGCCTCCGCGCATGCCGTCGGCGATTCGTTCGAGATCATCCAGCGCTGCGACGCTGAGGTGATGATTTGTGGCGGCGCCGAGGCCTCCATCACGCCGATGGGGATTGGCGGCTTCGCAGCCATGAAAGCGCTCTCCACGCGCAACGATGAGCCCAGCCGCGCCAGCCGCCCCTTTGACGCCGAGCGCGACGGCTTCGTCGTGGGGGAGGGTGCCGGGATTCTGATCCTCGAATCGCTTGAGCATGCCGATCGTCGCGGCGCGAAGATCCTCGCCGAAATGGTCGGCTACGGCATGTCGGGCGACGCCTTCCACATCACCCAGCCTGCCGAGGAGGGCGATGGCGCTTATCGCGTGATGATGGCTGCGCTCGAGGATGCGAGAGTGGAGCCGGGGCGGGTCAGCTACGTCAATGCCCACGGCACCTCGACTCCGATCGGCGACGCCATCGAAACCGTGGCGCTGAAGCGCGTCTTCGGCGAGGCTGCGAAGAAATTGGCCGTGAGTTCGACAAAGTCCATGACCGGCCACCTGCTGGGCGGCGCCGGCGGCCTCGAGGCCGGAATCAGCGTCCTCGCGCTCTGCGGCCAGATCCTGCCGCCGACCATCAACTACGAAAATCCTGACCCGGCGTGTGATCTGGACTACGTGCCGAATCAAGCGCGCCAGGCGGCCGTTGAGTACGCGCTCTCGAACTCCTTCGGCTTTGGCGGCACGAACGCCGCTCTGCTTTTCAAGCGCTGGGAGGATCGCTGAGCGGCTCCGGCTCTTGTAGCGGCAGCCGGTAGGGGCAGGCCCCTGTGCCTGACGGGCCGGAGCCCCGGCTCTCGGCAACGGGCTCGTTCCCTTTCCGATTTTCCTGGCGCATCCCTTGGAGGACGGGTTGAAGATCGTTGTATGTATCAAACAGGTTCCGGCGAAGGACGCTCCGCTAGCGATCAGCGAAGGCGGCAGTTGGATTCGTGAGGCCGAGATTGCTTTCGAGATGAACGAGCCGGACAGCTACGCGCTCGAAGAGGCCCTGCGGCTCAAGGAAAAGCACGGCGGCGAGGTTGTCGTGCTGTCGATGGGTCCGGAGCGCGTCAAGCAGACCATCAAGGAGGCTCTTGCCAAGGGTGCCGACCGTGGCATCCATGTGGCCGACGACCACTTCTTTGCGCTCGATCCGCTGGGCACAGCGCGATCGCTTGCCGCCGCCCTCCAGAAGGAGAAGTTCGACCTCATCCTCACCGGTTTGCAGAGCGACGACCATGGCTTCGGTCAAACGGGCGTGCTGCTTGCCGAGCTGCTGGGGCTGCCTCATGCCACCCTCATCATGCAGATCGAGGTGAGCGAGGCCCGCGTGAAGCTGAAGCGCGAGCTCGAGGCTGGCTGGTTCCAGTGGGTGGAGGCGCCGCTGCCCGCGGTGCTGACGATTCAGTCCGGCATCAACAAGGTGCGCTATGCCACGCTAAAGGGCATCATGGCGGCAAAAAAGAAGGAGATGGTCACGATCTCTCGCGCAGCACTCGGCGTCGTCAGCGAGCCGACGCAGCGGCTCGAGCGCATCTACGTGCCGCACAAGGCGAAGAAGACCGAGTTTCTGAGCGGCACGCCGAAGGAAGCCGCGGCAAAGCTGGTCGAGAAACTCAAGTTCGAAGCCCGGGTCTTGTAGCCGCGACCGGCAGCGGCGCTGCTCCCGAAGACAGCAACGCCGGTCTGAGCCGGGGCGCGAACTGGCGGTCATTGCCACTGAAGCGAGGAATCTCTCCAAAGACTCATGCGCATTCTCCTCATCACCGAACAGCGCGAAGGCCAGTGGAACAAGACGAGCTTCGAAACCGTGGCGGCAGCCCAGCAGATCGCCGCCGAGCTCGAGGGCACGCTCGCCGCCTTGGTGATTGGCCAGGGAGTCCGTGCGCTGGCCGACGAGCTGCGGGCGAGCAAGCTCGACGAAGTGCTGCTCGTCGAGCACGAGCTGCTCCGCGCCTACACGCCGGACGGCTTTGCACTCGCGCTCGCGCAGGTGCTCGGGCAGGTCAAGCCGGACCTCGTCCTGCTCCCGCACACCTATCAGGTGCGCGACTTCGCGCCCAAGCTGGCCGCCTCGCTCGGCAGAGGCATGATTGGTGACTGCATCGGCTACCGCAAGGAAAACGGCAAGCTGGTTTTCATTCGGCAGATGTTCCAGGGCAAGACAGCGGCCGACGTGACCTTCGAGGGCCCGCCGCCGTGGTTCGCATCGTTTCAGGCGGGCGCCTTCCGCGCGGACCTGGCCGCGAAGCAGGAGGGCGCGGAGGCGCCGGTAAAGGCCATCCGCGTGGACCTCCAGCCCGAGCAGATTCGCACCAAGCCGCTCGAGCTTTTCCGTGAAGCGAAGCAGGCCGTAGACTTGAGCCAGGCGCCGATCATCGTCGCTATCGGCCGCGGCATCAAGGCGCCGGAGAACATCCCCCTGGCGGAGAAGCTCGCCAAGCTGATGGGCGGCGAGCTGGCCGCCTCGCGTCCGATTTGCGACGAAGGTTGGCTCCCCATGGAGCGGCAAATCGGCAGCTCCGGACAGACCGTCGCGCCGAAACTTTATCTCGCGCTGGGGATTAGCGGAGCCATCCAACACGTGGTGGGCATGAAAGGCGCGCGCACCATCGCCGCCGTCAACAAAGACCCCAATGCGCCCATCTTTGAAGTGGCCGACTACGGTATTGTCGGCGATCTATTCGAGATCATCCCTGCCCTCACCGAAGAGCTGGAAAAGATCAAGACCGGTTAGTTCGCTTAGGGATGCGGACCGCCGCGATGCCATCCTGAACCTGCCTTGGGGTTGAAGGATCTCTTGCAAGGGTTCTTCAACCCCCGGAAATCGCCTGCGGGAACGACGGGCCTCCCTCCTTTGCGATTCGCCTGTTCTGTTAGAATGCCCAGGTGGCGCGCGATCGCGAAAAACTTGAAGCCGATGTGCTGATTGTTGGCGCCGGGCCGGCGGGCCTCGCGTGTGCGCTCAATCTAGCGCGGCTCATCGAGCAGCACGCGGCATCGAGCGGGAAGCCCGAGCTCTCCCCGGAAAACATCTACGTGCTCGAGAAGGGCCGCGAGCTCGGTGCCCACCAGCTTTCGGGCGCCATCATGGACCCACGCGGCCTGCGCGAGCTAGTGCCCGACTTCGAGAAATCGGCGCCGCTCGACGCCCCGGTCACCGAGGACGCGGCCTATTTCCTCACCGCGCGCGGCGCCTGGAAATTTCCCCTTACCCCGCCGCCGCTGCGCAACCATGGCAACTACGTCATCTCGCTCAACAAGCTGGTCAAGTGGCTCGGCGGGCTTGTCGAGAAGGCCGGTGTGAACGTTTTCACCCAATTCGGCGGTGCGCAATTGATCTATGAAGGCGACGGCATCGCTGGCGTGATCACGGAAGACAAGGGCGTGGACAAGAACGGGAGACCGAAAGACAACTACACCCCCGGGTACGAATTGCGCGCGCGCATCACCGTGCTTGCCGAAGGTCCGCGCGGCTCGCTCACGAAAGAGCTGGTCAGCAAACTGAAGCTCGACGGGCTCAACCCGCAGATCTACGCCATCGGCATCAAGGAGCTCTGGGAGGTGCCGCCGGAACGGATTCGAGCCGGCTACGTCGCGCACACGCTGGGCTGGCCGCTCGATGCGAGCCTCTACGGTGGCGGCTGGATTTACGGAATGCGCGAGAACCGCGTGTCGCTCGGCCTGGTTGTGGGGCTGGAATACCACAACCCACGTTTCGATCCGCATGAGGCCTTCCAAAAATTCAAGACCCATCCGTTCATCAGGAGCGTCATCGAGGGCGGCAAGTTGGTCCGCTACGGAGCAAAGACGATCCCTGAGGGCGGCTGGTATTCGATCCCACGCACCTATGTGGATGGCGGGCTGATCATCGGCGATTCGGCAAGCCTCCTCAATGCGCAGCGGCTCAAGGGCATCCACATGGCCATCAAGAGCGGGATGCTCGCCGCGGAAACAATCTTCGAGGCGCTGCGCGCCGGCGATACCTCAGCGCGCATGCTGGGGGCCTTCCCGAAAAAAATTGAGGAGAGCTGGATCAAGCGGGAGCTCTGGGCCGTGCGGAATTTTCACCAGTCCTTCCAGCACGGCCTCAGGGCAGGCATCTTTCACGCGGGCATTCAGTTTGTCACCGGCGGGCGTGGGTTGATTGACCCCATGCGCGTGCGGCCGGGGCACGAGGCGTATCACAGGCTCGATGGAGCGGGCGCGCCGCCTGCGCGCTTTCATGGCGATGGCAGGCTGACCTTTGACCGGCTCACCGACGTCTATCACTCCGGCACGCGCCACGAAGAAGACCAGCCGTGCCACTTGGTTGTGACCGAGCCGGATATCTGCACCGCGCGTTGCACCCGCGAGTACGGCAATCCGTGCCAGTATTTCTGTCCCGCAGCGGTCTATGAGATGGCCGAGGAGAAGGGCGAGCCACGGCTGAAAATCAATGCCTCGAACTGCGTGCATTGCAAGACCTGCGACGTCGCCGATCCCTACCAAGTCATCAACTGGGTCGTTCCCGAGGGCGGCGGAGGGCCCAATTACGAGGGCATGTGAGCCGAATGGCGCTCGAGAGACTCGCGTATCGCGCATCCGGGGGACGTTTTCGTTCTTGACATTACCTGTACCTTCCATGTAATAGCTTCGCGTCGGAACAACATCTCTTGGGAGGTTGCCATGATGCCCCGTCCTGGCTTCTGTCGGTTTGCGTCTTTAGTTTTTCTCCTCCTAATCGCATCTGCTTCTTCGCTGTGGAGCCAATTGCCTACGGCAACTCTAAATGGCATCGTCACGGATCCCCAGGGCGCCGTCGTGGCCGGAGCGAAAGTCACCCTGAGCAATCAGGCCACCGGGCTGAAACGCGAAACGACGACCGGCGATGCCGGCCAATACGTTTTCCCTGAGCTTCCGGCCGGTGACTACACGCTGCGCATCGAAGGCAGTGGGTTTGCTCCGCGGGAGTATAAGGATTTGCATCTGGACGTCGGTCGCGCCATCACCATCGACGCCAAGCTGACCCTGGCAACCCTGGGCCAGCAGGTGATTGTGAGCGAGGCTGGGGCGGGCATCGAGATGACGCAGTCTGTGGTGCAGGGTCAAGTGACAAGCACGACGATCGAAAACATTCCGCTGAACGGCCGCAACTACCTCGAATTGGCATTCTTGGTTCCGGGGAATCGCCCCGGGACCAACTTCGACCCCACAAAGACGAATACCCTCGAGGTGTCTTCTGCGGGCCAGTTCGGTCGTACCGGCAATCTCACCGTTGATGGTGGTAGTAACAACGACGCCGTCGTGGGCGGGACCCTGATGAACTTCCCCCAGGACTCCGTACGAGAATTTCAGCTGGCCACGAATCATTACTCGGCTGAGGTCGGCCGCTCCGGGTCCAGCGTCATCAATATCGTCACCAAATCGGGGACCAACGACTTTCACACCTCCCTGTTCGTCTTCGTTCGCAACAAGAACCTCCAGGGGCGCTCCGCAGTCGAAGATCGTGCCAGCCCCAAGCCCCCATTTGACCGGCAGCATTTCGGAGGGTCTGTCGGCGGGCCGGTCCTGAAAAATCGAGTCTGGTTTTTCCTCTCCGGGGAGGATCGCAACCAACATGCGGCCGTGCAGGTGGGCCAGCGCAATTTCGCGACGCAACAGGTCATTACTACTTTCGCGCCGTCGCCGCTCGACGACTTGCTGACGCTGGGGCGAATCGACTTCCGCATCACGGACAAGGACAACTTCTCCCTCCGTTATTCCTACAACCGCTCAGTTGAGAGCGCCAATGGAAGTTTGCAGCGACCCCTAGGCACGCCGGCCAACTTCCAATCATCTCTAAACCGGTTCAATTCCTTCTTCGGAAGCTGGACGCACACGTTTTCGTCGCACGTGGTGAACAGCTTGACCGAGAACGCAAACACTTTCGTTAATACCATTCCCGCGTTCAGCCCGAATGCGGCTGCCTTCAACGTCAGCGCCACGGGCCTGGGTCTCAACCGGTCGGGCACATCTGCCCAGGTCCGCTTCCCCACCCTGCAGGATGGAGCCAACTTCCGCATCCCTCAGCAGACAGTTTTCAACACCTACGAAGTCAAGGATGACTTGACCTGGACAAAGGGGAAGCACGCCTTCCATTTCGGGGGTAGGGTCGAGAAGCAAATCCTCGGTGGTGGCGGATTCTTCGACCGGAACGGCAGCGAGCCCATTGCCCTCGCTCAGAACTTCGCGACCCAAGACCTCGACAGAAATGGCGTCATCAACGATCTAGATATTCCCATTTCAAGCGCCATCATCAGTACGGCGCCGGTAAGGCCGCCGCCATTCCCGCCTTATTCCAACATAGCTGTGAGCGGTTACATCCAGGACGACTGGCGCCTGCTGAGCAATCTGACGCTCAACCTCGGTCTCCGCTATGACTTCGATTCCAATGTGTTTGCAAACAATCCGCCCTTTGGACCTTGCCCGTTGCCGTTGAGCCCTCAACCGCAGCCCTGTGTTTGGGTCCGAACGGTGTTGGGCGTCATTCCCAATCGAGACTTGACCAACTTTGGCCCGCGCTTTGGCTTTGCCTGGGACCCGCTCAAGACGGGGAAGACAGTCATTCGCGGGGGATACGGTATTTACTACGACCCAGTAGTGCTGGAGGTGGAGTTGCTCGAAGGGTTGTTCGATGGCCGCAGAGTATCGCAGGTGGGGCTCGGGGGCTCTGTGTGCAGCAATGTCGGTGGCGATTGCACGAAGCCTGGGGCCAGGTTTGATAGCGGGACGCCAACGCTCCTGGCAGGGACCCGAGGAGGCCGCACATTCGGCGGTCCGTACAGTAGCACGGTGACTTCGCCTTCCGCGTTGCTGTTTTTTGTTGACCCCAATTCCCATCATCCCCGCGTGCAACAGTTCACGCTGGGTGTGCAACACCAGTTCGGCCAGAACTGGGTTGTTTCTGCGGATGGAATTCACAACTTTGGAGACCATTTCATTATTGGCCGCGTTTTCGTTGTGACCGATCCTCTGACCGGGACGAGGAAGGGTGTTCTGAACCAGGCGCCTGCTGCCAAGACCTGGTACGACGGGTTGTTGGTCAGTGCGCAGAGGCGGCCCACCCGGGTCCGCTTCTTTGGTCGGGAACTTGAGAGGTGGACATACACCTTCAATGCCAGCTACACGCTCTCGAAGAGCTTCAACTACGCCAACGAGGATCAGATTGGCTTTAACGTGAACGTGCCGGTGGATATCGAGTTCGGGATTGACAACGTTCGTTTGGAAAAAGGTTATGCGCCGACCGACGAGCGGCACCGTTTCACCCTGTACGGGGTGTTGAATGCGCCCTGGGATATCTCCATTTCCCCAATTCTCACGCTCACCTCAAGTGTGCCGATGGACTCCTTCGTGCCTTCGCTTCCGGACGGCATCCGGCTCCCCGTCCTGGCGCGGAACGCGATTGGGCGTTCGGTGAAGACTGGGGCCGACTTGAACAAAGTTATTCAGTTGTGGAACAATCTGCCTCCCTGCAGTAGTCCAGGTGCCCCCGCATACCCTTGCCTCATGGGTGGCCCGCTCCCACTAGTGAATCCGAACCTTTCGTTCGGTGACAATTTCGCTTCCTTGGATTTTCGCGTGACCAAGAGGTTTACCCTCTGGGAGCGGCACAGGTTCGAGCTCATCGCCGAAGCCTTTAACATCTTCAACGTCACGAATATTCGTGGTTTCATTGACAACAACTATTCCGGTCGAGTGAATGACATCACGGATCCTCACTTTTACCAGGCGACGACCACGGCTGGCGGCTTTTTCGGAGCGGGCGGGCCGCGGGCGTTCCAGTTCGGGTTGCGCTACAGCTTCTAGGAAATCGGCACCTGACACGAGGGAGTGCTTCGGCACTCCCTCTTCTTGTCTTGGCGGGGGTCCGCGAGCAGCGTTTGCGCTGTAGAACCCCGCGGCCAAAAGGGGAGTCTGTTTCGATCCGTTCTTAGCCCATCTTCCGCAGTTGTGCGACTAAGTCCTGTCTTTTCAATGTAAGCGTGTCCGGGTCTTCACTGCACGCGAGTCATCAGGGCCGCTGCCGATTCTAGGGATGCTGGCTGCTGATCTGCCGGTTGTCATCCGCAGCCGGCGCCCAGGGGCCGCGGAAGGTCAGCCACCGGAGGAAGTTCTTAATGCGCGTGGCGAGCGTCACTTCCTTCTTGGCGGGGCCATCCTCTGGCGATGGGGGTCGTTTGGCCGAGGCCAGTTGGTGTTGCGCTACCCGCGTGGCAGGCGGTGCCGGGGGAGTCTCCACGCGTCCGTGGAAGACCACGGACGGTCGCACTCGCGCCTTGCGCACCAGCAGAATGGTTTCGGGGCGGGGATCGGGCGGCGGGATGGGCTTGGAGGCGTCGAACATTAGGGGAGGCATCAGAACCTTGTAAATGGGTTCGTCGACAGCCAGCGGCTGGGGAGGCTCGCTCGTCCCCGGCTTCTCCTTGCTCACCACCTGCGGATGGATGGGCCGGGCGAATTCGGTGACCACCGGGGCGCCCCGTTCGGCTGGCGGCCCGGCGGCGCGAACCGCGCGGACGGCCAGGATTTCGCACTGGCAATCGCTGGGCGTCTCGAGCAGCGCATCCAGTTGCCCGCCCGCCAGCGCGATTTGCCCGTTCTGCGGCACGAGCAGGCTCTCCCCGGTGAATTGGAGCTCGAGACGTACCGCTCCGCGCTCGGCGCGCACACACATGGCGCCGGCCGGGTCCAGCCCTACGGTCGAATCGCGCAGTCCTGCGCCAATAGGGATCGGCGTAGCGACCACCTGCGGCGTGAATACACTCACCGGCACGGAGGGCTCCAATTGGGCGTGCACTCGGCCGTAGTTAAGCGCCAGGGTGATCGCACCGCCAGACTTCAGCAGCGAGAACTGCGCGGGCGCGCAGACGCCGATCTCACCGCCCTCGATGAGTGTCAGCCGAGCCTGCCCGGAACGCACGATGACCTCGCTACCGCTCCCCAGCACGGTCGTGCTGCGACCGTTCTCGACCTCGACGCTGATCGCTCCTCTGACGGCGATCGCATCTCCTTCGATCCGGCCCACCGGTTCCGGCTGCGAGGGAGCCTGCGCGAGCAATGGCGCGAGGCACACAAGCGCGAGGAGGCCCGCCGGCCAGTGCCGGCGCAGCCAGGCGCGGCCAAGACTCCCCCCTCCTGTCTGAACTGCCGCCTGGACCATCGTAGGCTCACCCACGATTCGCCTATACTATACGCCGATGCTCGATACGGCGAAATCCACCGAGGCGCGAGAAGAGCAACGCCTCGTTGTTCACTACGACACACGGCTGCCGGAGCTTACGCGCTGGCAGCGCCTCCAAATCCCCGTGATCGCCTGGGCAGGCTACTGGCTGGTGCGGTTGCTCGGGCCGACGCTGCGGTTCGAAGTCCTGGGCTGGCAACATGCCGAGCGAAGCCACGCCGGGAGCCAACGTATCATCTGGCCGTTCTGGCATCGCTCGATTTTTCCCATCCTGTGGTGGGCACGCCACCGCGGGATCGTGGTGATGAACACCACGCACTTCGACGGCCAGTGGACGCGGCGAGTGATCGAGCGGCTGGGCTACGGGACGGCGCAAGGCAGCTCGACCCGCGGCGGCTTGCGGGGCCTGGCGGTGATGGCCGAGCGGCTCGAACAGGGCCTCGACGTGGCCTTCACCATTGACGGCCCGCGCGGCCCGCGCTACGTCGCCAAACCCGGGCCGGTGCTGCTGGCGCGGCGTACCGGCTGCCCGATTCAGGTCTTTCACGTAGGGCTCGAGCGGGCGCATACCTTCAAAAGTACCTGGGACCTCTTTCAGATCCCCTATCCGTGCTCCCGCGCGGTAATTATCTTCAGCCCGCTGATCTACGTGCCGAAAGACGCGGACCGCGAAATGCTCGAGCGCAAGCATCAGGAGATGCAGGCGGGGCTCGAGCGCGTCCGGAACATCGCTGAATCCTGGTTCGTGCTTCGCCCTGAGGAGCGCGAGCGTTATCGCGCCGAGTTCAACTCTTAGCGCTCGCCCAGCCTGATCCGCGCATCCATCTTCCGGTGCCCGCGAAAGAACGTCAGCGTCACCGTGTCCCCTGGACGCTTTCGATTCAGGTAGACATTGAGATCCAGCTGGCTGGCCAGCTTTTGCCCGTCAATAGCCACCAGAACGTCGCCGCCGACCATGATCCGGCGCATTCCCGCAACCACGGCGCGGTTGCCGCCGCGCAAGCCCGCGCGCTCCGCAGGGCTGCCCGGCGTGACCCGCTCGATGAGCAAGCCTTCCTGGACTGGCAGTTCGAGCGCTTCGGCGAGGCCGGGCCAAAGCGGCCGGGCTTCGAGGCCCAGGAATGCTCGATGGACGCGGCCAGTCGAGATCAGGTCCTGCGCGATCATCTTGGCAGTGTTGATGGGGATGGCGAAGCCGATCCCGGCGGTGGTTCCCGTGGGACTGAAGATCACTGTGTTGATGCCGATCACTTCGCCGCGCGAATTGAGCAGGGGCCCACCGGAGTTCCCACGGTTGATCGCCGCGTCGGTCTGGACGGCCTCGTCAATGAATGTCTGCGGGCCGGTTTGGACGGTTCGCCCGAGCGCGCTGATCACGCCGGTCGTGAGCGTGCTCTGGAAGCCGAAGGGGTTGCCGATGGCAAGCACACGCTGGCCCACTTGCAGGGCGCCCGAATCGCCGAGAGCGAGCGCTGTAAGCTTCCGCCCGCGCGGGTCGACCTTGACCAAGGCCACATCGTTGCGCGGGTCGCCTCCGATCACCTTCGCCGGGTGGCGGGTTTGATCGCCCAGTGTAACCTCGATGGACTGCGCATCCTGCACGACGTGAAAATTCGTGAGGACATAGCCGCGCGGGTCAATGAGGAAGCCCGATCCGGCGCCTTCCACCGGCACCGGGTTCAGGAAGAAGTCGTATTCCACCATGCGCGTCACGATGTTGGCCACGGCTGGCGCCGCCTGCTTATAGACACGCACGTTGACGCTCTCCTCATCGGTTAGCCCGCCGGTCGGGCTGGGGGAGGCGAAGTGCAGCGCTTGGACGTTCGGCGCCTGGCGCGAGCCCCAGCGCGCGCCCGCCCAATAGGCGAGCAGCATCGCCAGCATCGCGAGGGCCAGGAGACGAATCATGGGAAGGGAATTCTTAGTTTTTGGCATAGGAGATACCCTGTTCGGAAGATTTCCGCGCCGGATGGCACGAGCCGCGTACGGCTATGCGACGGCCAGTAGTTTGAACTTGGCGACGAGGGTTTCCACTTGTCGCCGGGTTTTCTCAAGCGAGCCCGAGCAATCGATCTCATCATCCGCCAAGCGGCGCTTTTCGTCCAGAGGCATCTGCGCCGAGATGCGCTGCTCGGCTTGCTGGCGCGTCATGCCGCGGCCCAGGCGAGGATCCATAAGCCGCTCAATCTGTTGCTCAGGCAGGCACCAAACCACCACCAGCCGGTCGAGCCGCTTGTGGTAGCCGGCTTCGATGATCAGCGCCGCCTCGACTACGACCACCGCCCTTGGCTCGACGCGCTCGAGCGCCACGAGTTCGCGGTTCAAGGATTCGGCGACACGCGGATGAACAATGTGGTTGAGCAGGCTGAGCTTCAACCGGTCGGCGAAGACAATCTGTCCGAGCCTCGCGCGGTCAATGCGCCCGTCGGGCGCGCAGACCTGCCGGCCGAACTCTTGGATGACCTCTTCGTAGGCGGGTTGGCCTGGCTCGATCAGGCGATGCGCCAGAGGATCGGCCTCGAACACCACGCAGCCAAGCTCGCGCATCATCGCTGCAACCGTGCTCTTGCCGCAGGCGATCCCTCCGGTCAGACCGACCCGCAACATCAGGAGCGCGACACTTTCTCGGCGGTGGGCGCACCGGCGTGGGGCATCCGGCGCAGGCGCGCTGCTTTCACGGTGTTGCTCATCAGCATGGCGATTGTCAGGGGCCCCACACCGCCCGGCACCGGAGTGATCGCGCCCGCGACGCCGGTGGCGTCCGGGTGGACGTCGCCCACAAGTGCCGTGCCCTTCCGGCGGAACCCCGCGAGGCGCTCGGGGAAGTTGGCGAACAGCCGTTCGGCTTGAGCCGGGTCGCTCACACGATTGATCCCCACGTCAATCAGCGTAGCCCCGGGGCGGATCCAGTCGGGCAGCACCATCGCCGTGCGCCCCATAGCTGCGACGACAATGTCGCCGCGGCGGACCACTGCGGGCAGCTCGCGCGTCTTCGAGTGGCAGACGGTCACCGTGGCGTTTGCGTGCATCAGCAGGAGCGCCATGGGCTTGCCCACGATGTCGCTGCGGCCAAGCACGACCCCGTTGGCGCCTTCGATGGGAATCCCGCTGCGCCGGAGAATCTCCATCACCCCTGCGGGCGTGCAGGCCACCAGGCCCGGCCGGCCTGTCACCAGCCGGCCCAAGTTCGAGGGATGGAACCCGTCCACGTCCTTCGCCGGGTCCACCGCCTCGAGCACCTGCTTGGCGTTCACCTGCGGAGGCAGCGGCATCTGCACCAGGATGCCATCCACGTCGTCGCGGGCGTTGAGCTTGGCCACCAGCTCGAGCAGTTCTTCGGTGGTGACGCTGTCTGGCGGGGTGAATAGCCAACTCGCCAGGCCGAGCTTTTCGCAGGCGGCGATTTTGTTCTTAACGTATATCTTCGACGCCGGGTTATCACCGACGAGCACCGCGGCGAGGCCAGGGCGGATGCCCCAAGCGCGCAGTTCTTCAATTTGCTGCACGAGTTCGGAGTAAATCTGGTCGCGAATGGGGTTGCCGTCGAGGATGCGGGCGGTCAAATGCGCTGCTCCCCGTTGATCCTAGTGTTTCGAAACCAGCTCACGTCGCTCTTCGAACCCCCGCTCTCAGACATCTTAGCATACGCTCTTTGGGCCTTCGCGCAGCTGGCGGCGGACGTGGAGCTAGAGTCTAGCGTGTTAGCGTCGTGTAGAATGTGGGTGAGCTTTGCACTGACGAGACCCTAGAAACCCGCTTGCCGGCGTGATGGATCGAAGAAAGACAGCGGAGGGCCCTCAGCTGGGGTGCGCGCACAGGCAGGCGATGGCGCGCGAGGAGACTCACGAGTTTGTCCGCCAGCTCCTCGAGCCATTGCCGCGCGGCCGTGTCCTGGACGTTCCCGCGGGCCGGGGGGCGATGTCCCGGTGGCTCGATGAACGCGGCTTCGAGGTGAAGGCCTGTGACCTCTATCCGGACCTGTTCGAAATACCCGGGATCGAAATCTTTCCAGGTGACCTCAATTCCCGCTTGCCATTTGCGGATGAGGCTTTTGACTACGTCGTGTGCATTGAAGGACTCGAGCACCTGGATAATCCGCGGCGGGCCATCCGGGAGTTTGCTCGGTTGCTGCGGCCTGGCGGGCGTGCGGTTGTCAGCGTGCCGAACATCCTAAACATTGAGGAGCGCGTGAAGAATCTGCTTCATGGCTATACCTCGCACTTCAAGCCCATCTCGAAAGCTCACCTAGGGCAGCGCCGGAGCGATTTTCAGGAGTGGCGGGCCAAGGTGGGTGAATTGGATGAGGTGTTTCTTCACGTGCATCCCATCCCCTACGCAGAGTTGAGGTTTCTACTCGAATCCAGCGGCTTTGAGGCGGTAAAGGTGTTTCGCGACCGGCCCAAGCCGCGCCAGTGGCTCTATTTTCCGCTGGTGTGGCTGATTCGCCTGATCGGATCGTTGCGCCCAGCAGCGGAACAGGAGGCCCGCTGGACCCGGGAGCTGCAGTCCGATGCCATTCTCCTGGGCGGGAACAGCATCGTCGTCGAGGCCCGGCGGCGCTAAGCGGGCCCTGGCGAGGGATGGCCCCCGGGCGGCAGGTTCAAAATGGTCGTTAGGCAAAGTGGGTCCGGCGCCTCTGCCAGTTCCGGCACTGCGGGTGCGTGCGATAGCCGGACGCGCGCAATGCAATGTTGGCGGCTGTGCGGGCAGCACTGAATGCCGCCTCGAAGCGACGATCCTCGGAGATTGCTGCAACGTTCGCGTCTTTCAGGTCACGCCCGACAATCGTTAGCAGGCTTGATCTCATCACGACTGGTTGGTTCGGCTTTGAGCCAACCGTATTCCACCCACTTTTCCAAGCTCATTTTCGTCTCCGATTAGGAAAACCTTCTCGCCACGCAGCACAGAATTCAGGAAATGGTTTCCGCTCCCGAGCCTCGTCTTGAATTCAGCCACAGAGTAAACCGTGGGGTTGAGGGCCCGCCCGAGCGACGACTCGACATCACCCAGACGCGCGAGCACGTCTTCGAGCGTCACCTTGCCGACGATTAGCAGGTCAATGTCGCTTTCCGCTTTTTCCTCCTGCCGCGCCATTGATCCGTAAATGAAGGCGAGAGAGATGCGCTTCGACAGTGGTGCGAGTGCTGAACGGAGCACCTGAATTGCGCCTACGGTCTTCGCAACCAAGGCGCGCAGTTCCGGGAAGACCGGATGATTGCGATTGACGCGGTAGAAAACCTGCTTTCCGACCGTCGAGCGGTTGATCAGCCCAAGCCGAGAGAGGATGTTCAACTCGCGTTGCAGCGTGCCAACGCTCACGCCACCAAGTTGGCGGGTGATTTGTCGATAGAAAAAGGACTGATCGGGGTGACCGTAGAGGAGAGCCAGAATTGCTCCGCGCCCCTTCCCGAACAGCACATCTGCCAGCGTGCGAGCCGCAGCTGTTGCTCTCATTATGAGAGCAATTGTACGCATTTTGAGAGCGAACCCAAGGAGAAAGTAAGACTGTCGGTCTGCCAGCCTCGAGGCGAGAAGATCCTTGCCGTATTCTTGCTTGTTTAATAGATGTCGTACTGCTCCCAGTGCAGGGTGGGGTCGGATTGGATGATGACGCTCTTGCGCGTGGCCTGCTCGAGCTCCTCGACCAAGGCCGACTCGCGCGTCTTGAGCGCCTTGGCGATTTCGGGATGGACGCGCAGGGTCAGGCTCTGGGCCTCGAGTTCCGCAGACATCTTGCGAGCCTCGGCCTGAATTTCGTAGCAGATCGTGGGGATGGACTTCACCATGCCCGACCCGGTGCAGTAGGGGCAAGGCTGGCAGAGAACGCGCTCGAGCGCCTGCTTGCTGCGCTTGCGGGTGATGGCCACCAGGCCGAACTCGTTAAAGGAGAGCACTTTCGAGGGTGCGCGGTCGCTCTCGAGCGCCGCCTCGAGCGCAGCCATTACTTTTTCGCGGTTGCGCCGCTCCTCCATGTCGATGAAGTCCACCACGATGATGCCCCCCAGGTCGCGCAGGCGGATTTGCCGGACGATTTCCTTCACCGCTTCGAGGTTGGTCTTGACGATCGTGTCCTCGAGGCGCGTTGAGCCCCGGCCGACATACTTGCCGGTGTTGACATCGATGGCAACGAGAGCCTCGGTATGATTGATGACAATATAGCCGCCGGACTTTAACCACACTTTCGGTCGCAGCGCCTTATCGAGCTCCTGCTGGATGCCAAATTCCTCGAAGATCGGCGTTTCCTTGGTGTAGAGCTTGACGCGGCTGACGAGCTTGGGCTGGAAGCGGCTGACGAAATCGACGACCTTGCTGAACTCCTCCTCGCTGTCCACCCAGATGGAAGCATAGTCGTAGCTCAAGTAGTCGCGGAGGATACGCTCCACAAGATTCAAGTCGCGGTGAAGCAGCGCCGGGGCCTTGCGCTGCTCGGCACGGGCGCGGATCTCGCCCCACGTGCGGCCGAGGAAATCGACGTCGCTGCGGATCTCGTCGTCGGAGGCCCCCTCAGCGGCGGTGCGAACGATGAATCCTCCCGGGAAGGTGCCTTTCGATTCCGCCACCAAGCGGCGCAGGCGAGCACGCTCTTCGGCGGAGGCAATCTTGCGGGAGACGCCAATGTGGTCCACGGTCGGCATGTACACCAGGTAGCGGCCGGGCAGAGCCACATGGCTGGTGATCCGGGCGCCCTTCTTGCCGAGCGGCTCCTTGGCGATCTGTACGATGATCTCCTGATTGGGCCTCAGCATCTCAGAGATGAGTTGGGGGCGGCGCGCCGGGAAGCGATCATGATGGCGCGCGAACCGGCCGCCGCGATGGCGGCCGCCGCGGCGCATGGGCCTTTGGAAATGTGCCCGCGGCCGCTCCTCGATGCGGGCGGTCATTTGTTCGGGCTCGGGCGGCTCCACAGCCTCGAGCCCGGCAGGTTCCAGGGGCACAAGCTCACCAGCGGCTCCGGCCGGCGCTTCGACGCTTTCCGCCTCGGCGTCGAGCTCGTGCGGCTCATCCGTCTCGGCGAGCGCCTCGATTGGGACGCCCTCTTCCGCTTCGCTTTCACCCAGTTCGGATTCCTCCGCTTCCGCGGCTTGCGCCTGCGCCTCCTCGTGCTTGGCTTCGGCAAGCTGCTCGGCGAGCGCCGTCACCTCGTCTTCACTGAGCTCTGGTTCCTGGCGCGCAGCGAGGGAGGGTGCTTCTCGAGTGGCGAGGGGCGCCTCGAAGCTCAAGCTCTCTTCCGCTGGTTCCGCTGGCGCTCCTTCCCGCCCGACCGGCACAGCGGCGGTACCGGAGGTCTCTTGCGCCTCGGAAGACGGGGCGGCCTCAGCGTTCAGGTGGGATTCGGGCTCGAGTTCGGGAGCCGGGGCGTACAGCGATTCGGGTAGCGCTGGGGTTGACTGGTTGCCAGGAGATTCCCCCGGGGGCGGAGCCACTTCGCTCGGAGCCGGAGCGGGCGCGTCGTGTGCAGGCGGCGCAAGGGGAACCGCAGGGATGCGGTCCTTGTATTTGGCGAGCGATTCGCCCGGAAGCAGTACGGGCTCGGCTTCCGACGCACTCCGCTCGTAGGGCCGCGACTCATAGGGGCGCGGAGAAGCAAACTTGGAGGGAGGCAACTCACGCCCGCGGTCGCGGCCTCGATGGCCGCGGCCCCGGCGTCCCCAACGGCCGTGACGCCCGCGACCGCGATCCGAACCGAAATCGCGCCGCTCGTAGGGCGGTGCGGCGGGCGCAGGCGGAGCCGAGACCTGTCCGGGCGAAGCCGGCGTGGCCGCGTTCCGGTCCTGTGGAGCAGAGTCCTCTGCATGAGGAGAGGAAAGTGTTACCTCGGGCGGTTGGACCGCGGACGCCTGTCCTCCAACCGGGGCGAACATCTGCCCGCCTTGCTGCTCCATTTTCTGGAGCTTGCCCTCGACGGCAGTGACGATGTGATCGTATTCCTCGAGGTTTTCCAGGAAATCGCTGACGTAAAGGAAGGCGTCCCCATCGAGGCC
>DATFXF010000020.1:0-2801 GCA_035258565.1 Candidatus Acidiferrales bacterium | reverse complement strand
TCGGTGCTCACATACCGGCATGTTTCTTCCATGTGGACGCAGGTTGCCATCTTTCGTGACAGCACGGACTTCAACAGCGCGAGACAGGACCAGATGGCCCTCCGGCTGCCGCGTCTGGTCAGTAGTGGCGAAACGGGCAATTCGTTACGTGCCTCGTTCTGAGCTACGATCGAATCAGCGTGTGATCGCCGATAATGTTGATTAAATCGACAACGGCTGCGAGCGCCGAGGCCGTTGTAAATAGACGCCGGTGATCCCGCAGTAACGCTCCACACTGCAGCGGAGCGTCCAGCTTCCAATCATTGAACTTCTCCGGCTGGCGGTCGGCGCCATGCGGAAGGCGGAGCATGGGATCGGAGATCCAGCTTCCATCCTTCAGCTGGTGTAAAAGCAGCCATTTTACCCCGCGAAGCAGAGCGGGAAATACGCGGCACGTGGCTCTCAAGCGCAGGAGAAGCCGCAGAGAATAGGCCGTCTCGAAGGCCGTCGACCGCCCGCGTAAGGCTTCTCCCCAACTTCCGCTCTTGTCCTGGCAACGGCAGATTTCCGAGAATATCTGCTTCTCGTCGTCTTCGGCCAACACGCCGCCGCAGGCACGCAATGCGTTGAAGCAATGAAAACTGGCGTAAGCAGTGCCCTCCCACCAATAGGATCGCCAAAGGGGCTGATCCTGCCGAGCGCGCAGCAAGTAGTCCCGGGCCTGGGGGACACATGCGGTGTCATTTCGGGCTCCCATTTGCAGGAGCGTTTCTACAACCAGCCCCGTGATCTCAGGATGGCTGATCGCCCAACCTGCAAACATCTCCCCGGCCTCTTCCGGGAGAAATCTTGAAAAGCCGCCATCGGGGCGTTGATAGCGAGACAGAGAGGCGGTCGAGAGCAGCTGAGGACTTACCCCCCGGGCAGCTCTCAGAAAACGAATCGTCCAAGCTGTAGTGTCGGCATCAGCGGGCATTCCCGCGTGAAGCGACCAGCGCCCGTCTCTGTGCTGCGACGCCAGCAGCTCTGTCAAGCTCGACAGGGTCTGCTGAAGAGCAGCCTGGCGGCCAGAATCGCCGCAGGCCACCAGGTTGCGCGACGATTGAAGAACAGAGCCAACGTACGCTGACACCCAAACCAAGGGTTGCCCGTGAGCAGTAACGAAATCATCAAAACCGATTCCGGGGCGGTAATTCTTCAGTAGAAAATCAATGGCTGTCTGCGCGCTGGACAACAAGGTGGGTGCATGTGAGATCGCTCTGTCGCACGCTCGCGGCATTCTGCTGCGGGCAAGCCAGCAGGTGCAACGTTCGCCGTCCAACTGCAACGATACCAGACCTCGAAGCAGATGGCTCCTTTGGGAGTGAATGAGGACTAACTCACGGCCGAGAAGCCTGTACCAACGGTTGCACCCGGAGGAGGTCACGGCCTCGCGCGCACGCTCTACAAAGTCGCTCATCTCCTGAAGATAGGACAAAAGAAAACCACTGCCGTAGATGTACTTGCCAAGCACTTCCAGACGCCGAGCCTCGGAGCCCTCCGTCAAGACCGCGGCTCCACCCGCACCATGAATGGCCCGGGTGAGGAAGTAGCTGTACCTTTTTTCTCTCAGGTCGCTCCTCCAGTCGCGCCAATCGTCGCGCATGCAGTCAGCCACCCAATAGTGGTCCAACGACCGGTCGAGGTCGGGCGCCAGGTCGGGCCGTTTGCCGAGAAAGCAGAGCGCACGGCTGATGATCTTGGAGGCGGCACACCGTCTGGAGACGACCTCGATTAAGTCCTGCTCCGAAAACGGCCGAGGGCTTTCCCTATGCTCCCGGCATTCCGCCAGAACGGCAGCAATGTACTCGTGGTAACACGTCCCGAGTAGACCCCACGGCAATGGCTGCCTTCCCCCCGCCTTGGCCAGCATCTGCCATGCCAAGGCATGAAACTCATTATTGAATGTTACGGTCAGAAAGTGTGCTGCGTGACTTTCATCCAGCAATTCATCTGAAAGAAGAACATGCTGCAGAAAGAACAGCGCGCTGACCGACAGAATTCGCAACTGCGAAAGGCTTACCTCAGGGACGGCGTCAGCAAAGACAAATGGGAAGTGACCGTAGATGTTTCCGCCCTTCTGCAGTTCTCGCATCATCTGTTCACGCAATAGACCTGTCGACTCCAGGTCCTGGCCTCCCGGCAATCGGCGGACGAGCCTCTTGAATACTCTGAAGGCGCGGACACCTTCCCCTGCACACTCCTCCGGGTAGGGTACGATCGCTGGAATGTGTTGCGGAAGGCGCGGAGTCACCGATTTCGCGACACCCGCGCCGCCGATATTACGAGGCGTGATATGAGCGCAGCGGCCATCCTGCCGAAGAACACCCAGAACAACAGCGCCCCCAGGAAATGTCCGACCGCCAACGCCGCCACCTCGGGGCCGTGCCGAAACGCCTGGGGAAGACCAAGAACTGAATCCTGAAGCCCGCGCATTGCCCAGGGCACCCGTCGCAAAAGGAAGGGGAGCGCCGCGACGAACGTCACGCCCAGAAACGAGGCGTATGCAAGGAGGAGAATCTTACGTCCCCGTCCCGAAATGGACTCGAGTGTGGGCGGGATTCTCTTGTTGAAGATCCAGGGCAGCAGTTCCTTCCACAGACTGAAGGCTCGCCGTTGCAGGTTCACCAGTCCCGACAAATCGACTAACAGCCAGTAGCCATCAAACTTGAAAAATGGATTCAACGCCACGACCGCCGTCAGATCGATGGCATAGATGGCCATGGCGTAATAGGGTCTCCCAGTCAATCGATGAAGAATTGACAGCGGAACTACCGCGAGGA
>DATFXF010000019.1:0-27732 GCA_035258565.1 Candidatus Acidiferrales bacterium | reverse complement strand
AGTAGAGGTGCTGCATGGCTGTCGTCAGCTCGTGCCGTGAGGTGTTGGGTTAAGTCCCGCAACGAGCGCAACCCTTACTCTTAGTTGCCACCCGCAAGGGGGAACTCTAAGAGGACTGCTCCGGACAACGGAGAGGAAGGTGGGGATGACGTCAAGTCAGCATGGCCTTTATGTCCAGGGCTACACACGTGTTACAATGCACGGCACAAACCGTTGCGAACCTGCGAGGGGGAGCTAATCGGAAAAAACCGTGCTCAGTTCGGATTGCAGTCTGCAACTCGACTGCATGAAGCCGGAATCGCTAGTAATGGCGCATCAGAACGGCGCCGTGAATACGTTCCCGGGCCTTGTACACACCGCCCGTCACATCACGAAAGTGAGCTGTACTAGAAGTCGCCGCGCTAACCGCAAGGGGGCAGGCGCCCAAGGTATGGCTCATGATTGGGGTGAAGTCGTAACAAGGTAGCCGTAGGAGAACCTGCGGCTGGATCACCTCCTTTCTAAAAGCAGCGGCAGAATAGCCTGTCGATATGTGGAGGCGAGGTCTGCCCACCTCAGTTCTCACGGACTGAGGAGTCGCTCGATTTCCAAGCCGCAACGGGTTCTGGCAGGTCTCATCCGGTTTCAAAGAGCAACTCTTCTCTCTGCCCTCCGTACTCCTCTTGATCGATCTTGCTCGCTACCCTAGCGGCCGGTCGTCGCGGAGGTAGGGGCAAGCTTCTCCATGGCTTCGCGTACCGCCCCGGCGCACTCCGAGCGCGGGTCGAGGTCGAGCGAGTTTTCGAGGTAGCGCGCTGCGGCAGCGCGGTCGTCGAGCTTTGCCGCGATCAAGCCCGCGTGGTAGAGGAGCCGGGCGTCGCGGATCCCGAGTGCGAGCGCGGTCTCGATCTGCCTGCGGGCCTCCTTCGATTGACCGTTGAGGTAGAGCGCCCAGGCGAGCGCGTCCCGCGTGTACACGTCGTGGCGCCGCGCTATCTCGAGCCGGGCGATGCGCAGGGCTTCCGCCGGCTTTCCGGCGTGGTCCGTGTAATAAGAAATCAGCTCGCGATTGGCGTTGTCGGCCCACTCGATCTCACCTCTGGCCTTCTGCTCGAATTCATCATAGGCAGCTTTCGCTTCCTCAGACCGCCCGGCCCGCTCCAGCGCTTCCGCCAACACATAGAGATTCTCTGCATGCGGCGCCGCCTGGTAGCGCTCGAGCAGCAGTTCGACTGCCTCGGCATGCCTTCCCTCCTCGCCACGAACTTTCGCTAAATTGCCAAGCGCATAGTGATAACCCGGAAACACCATGAGCGCCTGCCGTAAAAGCTTCTCTGCACTCTCCAGGTGGCCAGTTGTGAGCTCGAGGTGGGCAATCTGTGTGAGAATCCACGCGCGGTCTTCGACCTCGTTGGGCGGAGTTCGCTGGTAGGCTGCGTTCATCAATTCGATCGCGCCTTCGATGTCGCCGAACAGCTCGCGCAGATAGGCGGCCCGCGTGAGCCCAGGCACGTTGCCGGGCCGCATGTCCAACATCCATTGCGCGGCTTCCTCGGCATCTTTGTAGTTGCCGAGTTCGATGTTGGCGTCCGCGAGAAACCCATAAATCAGCACGTCGTCGGGCGTGCGCTTATTGAGCGCCTTGGCGACCCCGAGAGCTTCCGAGAAATTGTGCTTGCCGAGCTGCACCCAGACGCGCACCTTCTCCCCTTCCAAGTTGCCGGGAGCAAGCTCGAACGATTTCTTGAGCTGGGCCTCGGCTTGCGCGTAATAGCTCACGTCAGACGTTTCGCGCGCGCGCCTGGCCAGCGCGAGGGCAAGGTCGTTGTAAGCCTGATAGCGGCCCGGATTTTTCGCGATGGCCGCCAGCGCCCAGGTGATTTTCTGCTGCGCGGGAGAAGGCTTCTCGGCCGTCGTCCGCCCGGCAGCCGTTCCTGAGGCCACAAGTGCCAGTAGAGGCGCGAGAGTTGCTAGGCAGAGTCTTTTCATTGCTTCCTCACTTGTCTGTAAGAAGCCTTGTGGCCGTGGGCACTCTGGCCGCGCGGCACACGGAGCAAGGTTACTGGTTTAGTTAATGGGCCCGCCACCCGGCTCGCCCGGGTCCGTGTGACGCCGGTTGCGCCCGCTCGGGCAATCGGCCAGATAGGGGAACACGGTGCGATATTCAGCGTCGTTGCGGTTGACACCGTCGCCGAGCCTACCGTTCACGTTCGGGTCGAAACCCGGGAAGGGAGCTGCGAGCACGCCGCCAACACCCACCCGCAGCGTGATGTCCACCACGTCGTCAAACAATCGCCGCCCGTTCGGATAGCCTGCCCGATCGCCCCCGATCACGCCGAGACGGCTGGCGCTCGAGAGCGGCGTCGCCGGTACACCGGTATTCAGCCGCAGCAGGTCTGCCACCGGGCCCGCGGGAAGCGATGCGGTGCAACCGGGGCAATACACGCCCTGGCTGTAGGTGACGAGTGGCAACAAGTCCCGCCGCGGCGCGCTGGGCACCTTCAATGCTCCCCCGTAAAGCGCCTCAACAATGTGCACGATCGGGGGGTCGAGGAAAAAGTTGGCGAACTGGCTGTCGTTCGCGGGCTGGTCCATGCTGAAGCGATCCTTCGAGCCGATGCCAATGATCAGTTCGTTGATCAGCGGGTTCCCGATGCGTTGCACCTGGCGAGACGGGCCGGTCGTGTGTGCCGGGTTAGGCGAGCGGCGGATGGTCACACGCGGCCGGGACGTCGTGCCCCAGACGCCGATGACCGCATCGGGCGAGGTTGCGGCTTCGATTCTTCCGGTTTGCGTCAGCATCTCAACGGGGACTTCGATGGCGATCGCATTGACAGCGAAGCCGGAGACGGTGTCGCTAGCGAAATTCTGCGTCGTCAACGGGTTGGGGTCGTCCTCGGCGGCCGTGAGCACGCCGGGAACGCCGCTTGAGAGTTTGCGGAAGTTGGCGGTGTCGAAGGCAGCGCCGAGATCGATCCAAAACGGATCGTCGACGGTGCCGGCGAACACCGAGACGCCGCGGACACTGAGCTCTCTGTAAGTTCCGGCCTCAAAGACGGCCGGGTAGTCAATCGTGCGGGGGCCAGCATTGGCCGGCACGGCAAAGAATGGCGAGCCGTCTCGGTTGGTGATCGGAACGACATCGCCCCGATCGTCCTGGTCCTTGTCTTTATCGTCGTCTCTGGGGTTACCCTTCCCTCGACCCCGAATCATGGTCACGGTATAGGTCTGACGCAGGTTCAGGCCCGGATTGTTGAAATCTTTGATTTGCGGCGGCACGACCAGAGTGGACGTTCCGGGCGCAAAGGCACCGTTGTCGACTCCAGCGAGGGCAGCATAGACGCCGGGCAGCTGATACTGCGTCTGGAAGCGGAACTGGAAGGTGACATCGGCCAGGGCGTCGTGGTTGTTGTCCACGTGGATCTCGTACAGGATGTCCGGGTCAAACGGGAACCAAGTGGGACCGTTGGCCGGTTCGAGGAATGGGTCTACGCAAAGGATCAAAGTCACCTTCGAGGGACGCGTGTTCGCTGCCTGGTTAGCACTATAGCTCACGAAGGCATAGAGGTCCGTGATGTCTGCCTTGTGATCGAGAGCCGTGATCGGGGCTTCGCGGTGATTCGAAGCATCGAGACCTTGCGGGGCTGCCATCAGCGCGGCAAGGAGCAGGGCCAGAAGACGTTGGTAGCATTTCATGGTGCTCTCCTCAAGCAGGCTTGGCGTCCACCCCGGCGCGGCCGGGGCGGCGCATCTCGGTTCAAGCGAGATCGTCATATCTGTACGGAAGAAAGCGGCGGATGGATGTAACTTCGTTCGGTTGGCTAGAGACGACCACAGCGGACTCAGCACAGGCACACCCCTCTGCCCCTCGAGCGAAACATCCAGAACCCGCGCGCTGACGTAGTACTGAGCTCGGGATGAGAATCCCAGCTCATTTCGGTCTTGTCCTTCTCGCCCTCGTGGGGGCTGGCCCCGCGGCCCAAGCCCATGCGAAGGCTAGGTTCCGAAACGCGGAGAGCAGGCCACAGAAAGAGGCGCAGGGAAGTGCCAGCAGCACAGACGAGCGCTCGCCCTCCGCTCCCTCGCGGACAGCCACAACGGGCGAACTCTCGGGTGCGGTGACTGACCCACAAGGCTCCCTCGTTGCCCAGGCCGACCTCACACTCGTTAACCTCGCGAACTCTTTCGCTCGCAGGACCAAAAGCAATGAAGATGGCGACTACGAGTTCCGATCCCTTGAGGCAGGGGATTATCGATTGACGATAAATGCTCCGGGGTTCGTCGCGAGGACGCGAAGTTTCCGGGTCCTCGCGGGGCGAGTAAACCGGGCGGACATGCAATTCATTTCACTGGCTACTGAGACGCAGCGGGTTACGGTAGTCGCCCGAGAACACGCCGCGCTGGCCCCCGACCCTTCCGAGCGGATCCTTCTTTTTGAGGATCTCCTCGAAGGCAATCCCGGCCGGCCAGGCGGGCTGATTTCGATACCGGGCCTGCCGATGGAGACCGCATCCGGCGGCATCAAGGCCCCGCAGTACTTTGCTCCGGGCGTTGCTGGTGACCATGGCGAACCCATCGCGCAGTTTCTCCAGGTCGGAGAATACCTCTTTCCGAACAACTTGCCCGCCAACGCGCACGGCAATGGTTATGCGGATCCGAACTTCTTGATCTCCCGAGCCGTCGGCACGGTCGAGACCGACGGCGGAGCGTTCAATATCCGCGAGGGCAATCACGCCGTCAATTTGGCGGTAGCCTATGGCCTGCGACCACGCCTGGAGCCTCTTGTCCAACTGACCGCCGACTCTCGCGACACAGATCTTGTTGTGGGCTGGGGTCCCGCGAACCCAACGACGCGGGGCTGGGTCGCACTCGAAGGATCCTATGGGAACGGATTCCTCGGCCGGCTCGAGCGTCGGAAGCAGTGGAAGCTGAACGGCTATCGCGTCTTTAGGTTGGGGCGACACGAGCTGGCACAGTTCTCGAGCGGCTACTATGGCTTCTCCCGCATTCCCGGTCTCATTCCCATCGAGGGCTCCGTTCCCAATGGCACGGTCGATTCCCGGCAATTGGACCGCACGCACACTACGCTCTTCGTAGTCACGGATAAATGGCAGCCCACCGAAGCACAGGAGTTCGAGTTCAATGGTTTTTTCAGAACCTACCAGCTCACCCTGCGCTCTAATTTTGGCGATGGACTTATCCAGCAGAGCGAGTTCCGCACCATCGCGGGAGGCAACACGACTTATGTGTACAGGGTCCGGCCCGAGCTCTCGTTGCTCGCAGGACTGGATCTCCGGCGCGATGCTCCGCGGGACTTGGATTTGAAGCGTGTCGACGCGACTGGCGTCTTTCAGCCGGTCACTTCGAACGATCTGACCCTGGGCTTCGTCGCTCCTTTCGTTTCCATCGATGGAGCACTCAGCCGATATTTTCATTACGACCTGGGTATGCGCCGGGAGGAAGTCCGCGTAGACAACCTCGATCGGATCAACCCCTCCGGCTCTTTTCACCGCCTTGCTGGAATCACGCTGCCCAAGGGCACGCTGACCGTCTACCCGCCGCGAAAGACTTTGCTGCCATCGGTGGCCTTGAGTTCTGGCGAGGCCTTTCACTCGAATGATCCGCGGATAGGACAGGGCGGCAGGGCAGGAACGCTTCTCGCCCCTTCGCACGCCTACCAGTTGGTGCTCAAAAAGGATCTCAAGGGCATGGACTTACGGGTCACTTTGGCGCGGGTGGCCAAGGCCCAAGAGTTAGGGAAAATTGATCCGGACACGGGTCTGCCAGGGAACGTGGGGCCCTCGCTCGTGCGCTCGATTACTCTTTCGGCGCGGAGATGCTTCTCCTTTGGCTACCTCCAAGCTTCCTGGGCTCGTGCGGACGCGAGGAATGGCATGACCGGAGAAGCCATCCCCGAGGCGCCCCGTCTCGTCTGGGACGTGTTGGGCTCCATCGATCGTCTACCCCTTCGCCTTCATGCCCGAGGGGAGTATGAATCGGTGGGACCGAAACCGCTGGGCGGAGCGTTTGTTTCTCTGCCGGTTCGTGAATTTCGTGGCGCGCTGCTGCGGAGCTTCGGCGGCGGGCGCATGGATGTGGGAATCAACTTCCTGATTGCCAGTGGCTTCACTGGACAGACAGTCGAGACGCTCCAGCTTCCGGGAGAACCGGGCGCGTCTGACCGCATCGTCGGCATCCCGCTCGGGTCGTATGTAAGCGTCACCTGGACGTACAAGTTCCGGCGCGAAAGCTCTCGGAGGACAAAATAATCAAGATGCCCCCTAACGAGCTCCTTCCTCGCGAGTCAGAGAGATAGCGGTGGCAGGACGCGCCCTGCCGTTAGTGAGGGCCGTCCGGAGCGGAGCGGAGCAGGCGCACCAGTTCCACTGCCGCGTGGGAGAGGCGCGCACCACGGCGAGAGATCAAGTAGAGGTGACGCGGTAACCTCAACTGTCGAATCTTGACTTCCACGAGCAAGTGTTTCTTGACTTCCCAGCTCACGCACATCCGCGGCACGATCGCTACGCCCATGCGCATTTGCACAAATCGCTTGATGCTCTCGATGGTGGGCAGCTCCACTTGCATATGCAGGGGAACGGAATGCCGCTCGAAGAGTTGGATCACCTTCAAGCGGTAGGGCGATTCGACAATGTGCGCGATGAAGGTCTCGCGGCCGACCTCCACGATGTCCACTGAGCGGCGGCGAGCCAAGGGATGGTCGGGAAAGACAACGAAGGTAAGCTCGTCGCGAAAGATCTCCACTGCGGAGAGCTTCGGGTCCCGTGGCACAAAGGATACCACCCCCAGGTCCAGGCGGTAGTTCAAGACTTCGCGCGGGATGTCGCGCGAGAACGTGCGGTGGACGGCCACGTGGACGCCAGGGTGCAGGCGGCGGTAGCCGGCCAGTGCCGGCAACAAGGCGTGAATCGAGCTTTCGTTCACTCCGAGTGAGAGCTGGCCGCGCTCGAGGCTCTTGAGATCCTCCATGCCCTTCTCGATCTCATTGCGCAGGTTGAGGAGACGCTCTGCGTAGTCGACCAGAAGTTCGCCGGCGTCGGTGAGCTTCGCGCCGCGCGCGCCGCGCACGAACAGCGGCTGGCCCACGGACTCTTCGAGCTTGCGCACGGCGATGCTGACTGCCGGCTGCGTGCGATAGAGCTTCAGCGCTGCGCGGGAGAAGCTCCGCTCCTGCGCCGCGGTCAAGAAGGCCTGCAATTGGGCCAAGTCCATGCTGTCTCCTCGAGTACCCGGCTCGATACATACATAAAGCGAACTTATTTTAATTACAAGAAATATAAATTTGACTGGGCACCCACTTCGCGGTTAGCTGGAGGGGGAATTGAGGAGCCTCTATGGACACCGTCCACATCTTCGACACCACTCTGCGCGACGGCGAGCAGTCTCCTGGTTTTTCCATGAACGTCGAGGAAAAGCTCCACCTGGCCACGCAACTCGAGCAGCTCGGCGTGGACGTCATCGAGGCCGGCTTTCCGATTGCTTCCCGGGGCGACCTAGAGGCCGTGCGAGCCGTGGCGCAGCAGGTCCGGAACTGCCAGGTGGCGGGGCTTGCGCGCGCGCGCAAGGAAGACATCGACGCCGCGCTCGAGGCGCTCGAGCCGGCGGCCCACCCGCGCCTGCACATCTTCCTCGCCACGTCGGACCTGCATCTGCGCTACAAGTTGCGGATCACCCGCGCGCAGGCCCTCGAGGCCATTGCGAGCATGGTGCGCTACGGCCGCGCCCATGCGGAGGACGTGGAGTTCTCCGCCGAGGACGCCAGCCGCAGCGACCGGAACTTCCTCGGCGAGGCCTTGGTCACCGCAGCTGCGGCCGGCGCGACAACGCTCAATATTCCAGATACCGTCGGCTATGCCGTGCCGGAGGAGTATGCAGCTCTTTTCTATTATGTGCGCGAACGCCTCGGAGACCCGCCGGGCATTCGCTTCAGCGCGCACTGCCACAACGACCTGGGGCTGGCGGTGGCCAATTCGCTCGCTGCGATTCGTGCCGGCGCGCGCCAGGTGGAATGCACGATCAATGGAATCGGTGAGCGCGCTGGCAACGCCTCGCTCGAAGAAATTGCCGTGGCACTCGCCGTGCGCCAGGCAAGTTTCGGCGCGCGCACCAACCTCCGTCTCGAGAAAATCTATGCCTCCAGCCGCCTGCTCTCGGCAACCACCGGAGTGCCGGTACCGCCGAACAAGGCCGTCGTCGGTGCCAACGCCTTCGCCCATGAGGCCGGAATTCATCAGGACGGCATCATCAAGAACCCGCTGACCTACGAGATCATTTCTCCAGAGGCGGTGGGCGTGCCCGCACGGCAGCTCGTGCTCGGAAAACATTCCGGGCGCAATGCGCTACGGGCGCGGTTGAAAGAGCTGGGCTACGAGACCAGTGCTGAGGAACTGGCTGAGTGCTACCGGCAGATGATCGCGCTGGCGGACCAAGTCAAGCAGGTGCGCGACCGCGACCTGCTGGCCATCGTCCACCAGGTTCTGCGCCGTCGCCACGCGGCCCCCGCCCGAGCGGTTGTGGGGAACTTTCCCGCGGCCAGCTGACGCGAAAGAGAGTTTTTTCTCGGATGAGTGACCTTTCAAGACGCATCGTCCTGTTGCCCGGAGACGGCATCGGCCCGGAAGTCATCGGGGCGGCGGCCAAAATCCTGAGAGATTGCGCAGCGGAGTTTGGCCACCGGTTCGATCTGGTCGAATATCCCATTGGCGGGAAGGCCCTCGATGACTGCGGCACTCCGCTACCCCAGGAAACCCTGGAGGCTTGCCGCGCGGCCGACGCCATCCTGCTGGGCGCCGTGGGCGGGCCGCGCTGGGACAGCTTGCCGCTCGGACGTCGCCCGGAGAGCGGCTTGCTCGAACTGCGCAAAGCGCTCGAGCTCTATGTCAACCTGCGGCCTACCCGTTTGCGAGAGCCACTCAAGGGGATTTCACCGCTCAAGCATTCTCGGGCACAAGACATCGACTTCGAGATCGTGCGCGAGCTGGCGGGCGGAATCTATTTCGGGGGGCATCAACTCGAAGCCGAAAACGGCGCCGAGCGTGCCTCGGACGTGGAGAGCTATAGCACCGCGGAAGTCGAGCGCGTGGCCCGTTTCGCGTTTGCGCGTGCTGGGGCGCGCTCCGGGCGGTTGACTTCGGTAGACAAGGCGAATGTCTTGGCGACCTCCGCACTCTGGCGCAAAACGGTGACCCGTCTGGGGATAGCCTTTCCGAGCGTGCGGCTCGAGCACCTCTACGTGGACAACACCGCGATGCAGCTTATCCTTGCTCCGGAGCAATTCGACGTCCTGGTGACTTCGAACCTGTTCGGCGACATCCTGAGCGACGCCGCCGCAGGTCTAGTTGGCTCGATCGGCCTGGTGCCCTCGATGAGCTCGGGCGATGGGCCGCCGCTCTACGAGCCCATCCACGGGTCGGCCCCGCAACTCGCCGGGCGCGACATGGCCTGCCCGCTCGGGGCCATTTTCTGCGCCAGCCTGATGTTGCGCGAGTCCTTCTGCCAGCCCATGGAGGCGGAGTGGATTGAGGCGGCGGTGGACCGCGTCCTAGCTCGGGGCGAGCGCACGTCCGACATCGCGGAATCGAGCAGCCATGTGGTGGGCTGCTCCGCGCTGACCGAGCTCATCCGCGCGGAGATGCAGGCGCAGCTCGAACCCCTCGAGCGCTACGGCTGGGGCGTCTGATCGGTCCGGCCTTTCCGTCCTGCGTCGAGCGAACTTCACTACCTCACCTTCGCTTCGCTGAGCTGGGTCCCCGGTGTCCACTGGGCCTGGGCGGGCCCGGGAAGAGGAGTTGCCAGTTCCGCGGAACTCCGGTATCGTCAACCAGCAAGAGGCTGCTTGATCCCCGAACCAATGTGCCAGGGGAAGGCTGGTGGACGCCGGATCGAGGGGACAATCAACTCCCTCCCCTGGGAGTTCACGAGGGGCAGCCGAGGGCGCTCCAGGGGCTCTAGGGCAGCGACCCTTGCGGGCTGCAGGAGAGAGTGCTAATTTCATCTCTTCCCTGTGGTCAGGTTATCCACGTGATGTTCAATAGCGTCCTCTCGGACATTGAACCAAATCCATGAGCGCGCCCAGCACCCCATCCGAACACGTCGGGGCTGCGGAGATGGCCAAGGGGCGATCTCTCGAGGCCCCACCTGGGTGGAGCGATGCTGTCACCTTCTGGCGGGTTGAGGGGAGCCTGCTCGACCTTGGCGCTCTGCGGCCGGTGGCGTACTTCACCTGGAACGCGCAGAGCTTTCTTGAGCGCTGGGCCCGCCGCGGAGGCGTGGCCCTGCTGGCGCTGGTCCGCCCCCTGCTCTTCGCTGCGGACCGCATCTTTGCTACCCGGGTGCTGCACACGCTGCTGCGCGGCGTCAGCCGCGACCGTCTGGACCTGCTCGGCGAGGAGTACTTCCACTATATCCTGAAGCCGCAACTCAAGCGCGAAGGCGTGAGGGCCCTCAAGGACTACATGGCACGGAACGGCCCGGTGGCCTTGGTCAGTCAGGGGCTCGAGCACGTGATGCGCCCTCTTGCGGACTTCCTTGGCGTGGAGCGGCTGGTGGCGAATTGCCTTGAGTTCCGCGACGGCCGCGCCACCGGGCGGTTGCTCGAGCCCGTGATTCGGCCGCGCGGAGGCTTGGCCCTGTTGACCAATCGGCGTCCCGACGGCAGGGTCGAGCGCCAGCAGTTGTTGCGCAACCTCGGCTTGACCGAGCGCCAAGAGTTGCTTGAGGCTGCCCTGCTGCCGGTCAAGCGACCAGCGCCCTCGATCCGCCTGCCGCTCGTGCGCTTCGATCCCTCGAGGAAGCTTGACCAGCTCTCCGTGCGAGAAGCACTCCGCGGGAAACAAATCTTGCTGGTCGGTGTGACCGGCTTCATCGGAAAGGTCTGGCTCGTCAACCTTCTCACCGACCTGCCCGAGATCGGCAAAGTCCATTTGTTGATCCGTCGACAGAGATCCTCGAGCGCGCAGCGGCGCTTCGAAAGGATCGTAGAGGAATCGCCGGCCTTCGACCCGCTCGACCAACGCCAGGGCCACCACCTGGCGGAATTCCTGCGCCAGCGCATTGAAGTGCTGGAAGGCGACATCAGCCAGCCCGGCCTGGGACTCGATCCCGAGACGCGCGCACGACTGGCGAAGTTGCTCGATCTGGTGATCAACAGCTCTGGCCTGACCGATTTCAATCCCGACCTGCGCGACGCCCTCTCGAACAATGTGCTGGCCGTGGCGAATCTTGTGGAGTTCGTTCGCCAGTCGGATCACGCCGGCCTGATCCACCTTTCCACCTGCTACGTGGCCGGTGCGCGCGACGGCCGCGTCACCGAAGAGCTGCACGCGAACTACACCCCGGCGCACCTTCCGGATTTCGACGCCGACCGCGAATTGCGATCGCTCGAGGAGATGATCAGAAAGGCCGAAAAGCGCGCGGCAAGCGAAGAGGTGACCCAGGCGCTCCGGCGGCAGGTGCTGGGCAAGCGCGCCGCGAAAAAAGGTATCCCCGGCGACGAGCTTGAGAACCTGATCCGCCGGAATCGGGTGCGCTGGTTGCGCGACCGGCTCACCAAAGCCGGGACGCGCCGCGCCCGTCGGCTGGGCTGGCCGAACACTTATACGTTTACCAAGAGCCTGGCGGAGTCGCTCATCGCCACCCGCGGCGCCGATCTCCCCGTGGCCGTGGTGCGACCTTCGATTGTGGAATCCTCGACGACGCAGCCATTCCGCGGCTGGAACGAGGGCATCAATACTTCCGCTCCGCTTTCCTACCTGCTGGGCACCTATTTCCGGCAGCTGCCAACAAACGAGCGGAAGTGCCTGGATGTGATTCCCGTGGACCTGGTGTGCCGCGGAATCACGCTGATCGCCGCGGCGGTGGTCACTGGGCAGCATCAACGGCTCTATCAGCTCGCCACTTCCGCGCACAATCCCTGCGATATGGGCCGCTCGATCGAACTGACCAACCTGGCCCACCGCAAGCACTACCTTGCGCAGCAGGATCTGGAGCATTGGCTGCGGACGAAGTTCGAGACCATCCCGGTCTCGAAGAGCCGTTATAAGAAGCTCTCCGTGCCGGCCCAGAGGGCCGTCGTGCAGGGCATCAACCGCGCCGCCGCTGCGCTCCAGTTCAAGCGGCCCCCGTTAGCGCGCCGCGAGCGCGACCTGGCTCGCGTCGAAAAGCTCATCGAGCTCTACGAGCCCTTCATCCTTGAGAACGAGCACGTGTTCGAGGCCCAAAACGTGCAGTTGCTCTCCGAAGCGCTTCCGCGACAGGAAAGGGAAACGTTCGGCTACGACGACGGCGCGATTGATTGGTGGGATTACTGGATCAACATTCATATCCCCGCGCTTCGGAAATGGTGCTATCCGTTGCTCGAAGGGCGCGCCGTGGAAACCCAACCGCGCCGCGCGTTTCACCTGCCTGACATGCCCCCAGGCAAGGCGGAGAGTCCGGCAGGCCTCGAGGCTCTCCCACCGGGGCGCGCCAAAGCCACATGGCCGTCTTCCTAACCGGCTCCACCGGCTACATCGGGGCCCACATCGTGGCCGGCTTGCTCGAGAACCACCGCGAGCGCTTGAATCTTCTTGTGCGTGCCAAGGACGAGCAGGAGGCGAACGCCCGCCTGTGGCGCGCACTCCAATTGCACCTGGACTTCGCGCGCTTCCGCGAGTTCCTGGCCTCGTCGATCCGCATTTTCCGAGGGGACTTGACCGAGGAACTGTTTGGGCTGGCCTCCGACGAATACCAGCAACTCGTAGCCTCGACCGATTCAGTCATCCACTGCGCCGCCTCGCTCAACCGCAAGTCGGAAAAAAGCTGCTTGAATACCAACTTGCGCGGCACGCTCGAGGTCATCGCGCTGGCAACGCGCGCGCGGGACAGGCACGGGCTGCGGCGGTTCAGCCACGTGAGCACGGTGGCGGTGGCGGGGATGCGCCGCAACGAGGTGGTCACCGAGGACGGCGCCATTGACTGGAACCGCTCCGACTACGATCCCTACGCGCGGACCAAAAAATTTTGCGAGCATATGGTCAGGCGGCTGCTGCCGGACATCAAGCGCACCATCTTCCGGCCGAGCGTCGTGCTGGGCTCGAGCCGCCGCGCCGAGACCACGCAGTTCGACATGGTGAGGGCCTTTGTATTTCTGGCCGGGCTCCCCGTCCTGCCTTTTCGGCCCCAGGATCGGATGGACATCGTGCCGGTAGACTACGTTGCCGACGCGATCGTGACCCTGCACCAACAGGAAAACCCAGCACACGAGACTTATCACCTCTCCTCGGGCGCGGGCTCGGAGACATTTCACGAGCTGACCAGCGCGCTGGCCGTGGCCCAGGGAAAATCGAGGCCGCTCTTCCTTCCCCGCCTCGAGCGCTCGTTTGCCGCGGCGGTCCGAGGCCTCTCGAACTGGAGCGGCAGCATTGGGCAGGGCGCCTCGCTGCTCAAGGTCTTCTGGCCCTATCTGGTGTGGAACACGGTGTTCGATAACACGCGCGTCGTCCGCGAACTCGGGCGCGCTCCGGCACCCTTTTCCCAGTACAGCTACCCGCTGCTGAAATTCAGTCGGGAGAATCGCTTCGCCTATCATTATCAGGAGTGGCCCGGCACCGCCGGGGGATCGATCGGATGACCGACTTGTTTCTCGCGGCGTGGGTGAGCAGCCTCATTGAGCTCATCAAGTTTCGTTGGATGCTCGGCGCGGGACGGCCGTGGCAGCCGGGGGAGCCTCTCCGGTTGCTCTTCGCCTGCTACAACGGGGCGCGAAACACCGGCTCGGACCTGCGCGTTGAGGAGATGCTCCGGCAGGTCCGCCAGGTTCTCGGTCGGGACCGCGTCCGCCTGAGCGTGATGACGCAGAATTTTGAGTTGACGCGCGGCTATTTCGGCGATGCCACGCAGGTCAAACTGCCCGATGTTTTTCCGCCGTTCCTCTACCGCGAAGTGCCGAAACACCACGGCGTCGTGGCCGGCGAGGGCTCCATGTTCAAAAGCAAGTTTGCCAACGCGCTGACGCTGATGATGATCGGGTCGCTCGGCATCGCCGCCGCCGAGAACAAGCTTTCGCTTGCGTACGGCGCAGAGGCTGGCGAGATGGACCCCTTGCTCGCCAGGCTCTGCCGGCGCTATTGCAGCCAGTCGCTGGTGATCACGCGCAACGAGGAGTCACAGGCGCTGCTCAGCGGGCTGGGCGTGCCGACCGAACTCGGGACCGACACGGGATGGACCTTTGAGCCGCATGGCCCCGAGTACGGCCGCCAGGAACTCCGCGCGGCGGGCTGGGATGAGTCGGCTCCGGTGCTGATCCTCTGCCCGATCAATCCCTTCTGGTGGCCGGTGAAGGCTTCGGTAGCGAAGTACCTTGCTCGAACATTCACCGGCGCCTTCCGCGACAGCCACTACCGCACGGTTTACTTCCACACCTCTGGACCCCACGTGCGGGCTGCCTACGAGCGTTACCTCGATGCCTTGGGCAACGCGGTGAACAACTTCCGGAAGAAACACAAAGTATTTCCCGTCCTCGTGGCGATGGAGCGGCTGGACACCCACGCCTGCCAGGAGCTCGCGCGGCGCCTGGGCGGCGCCCCGGTGTTTACCTCCGACAAGTACGACATGTACCAACTCGTGAGCTTGCTCCGCTCGGGGCATCTGATGGTGTCGTCACGCTACCACGCCATCTTGACCTCCATGCCGGCGCTCGTACCCTCGGCCGGAGTGACCATGGACGAGCGCATCCGCAACCTGATGCAGGAGCGCGGCCACGCGCACCTCCTGCTTACCGTGGAGGACCCGGATCTCGAAGCGAAGCTGCTCGTGGTCATGGAAAAGCTCGAGAAGGAGTGCCCCGCGGTCCGCGAGGCCATCGGGCGGACGGTGGTGCGAAACCTCAAGGCCATGGCGCGCATGGGAGTCTATCTCGAGCGGCACGTGCAGCAACGCTATCCTGCGTTTCCGGTGCGGAGCAGCGTGCACGGTTGGGAGGAGTACCTCCCTCCGCTCGGTCCCACCCTGCGCCGATTGCTCGAAACTTATGGGTAACCACGGGGGCGCCGAGGCACAGAGAACCAACCCGAGCGAACATCCAGGTTGCATTCGTGATTTCCTGGGAGGGATCGATCGGCGGTGCCCTGGAGGCTTTGTGGCCGGGCCGTCTCCATGAACTTTCTCGAAAACATTCTTGATCGGCTGGGCAAAACACCGGAGCGACCTGTGCTTCAGGAGGCGCGCGCCAGCGGAATGATCAGCGTTCGCTGCCGCGAGCTCCTCGGGAGCATCGCCGTTGCGCGGGGGTACCTGGCCAAAGCTGGCTTGAAGCGCGGCGACCGCTGCGCGCTGCTGGCACAGAACAGCATTCGCTGGGCGGCCCTGGACCTGGCGCTGATGGCGGAGGGCATGCTGGTCGTGCCGCTCTATGCGCGGCAGTCTCCTCGGGAACTCAGGGCCATGATCAAGGATTGCCAGGCGGCGCTCATCTTCTGCGGCGACAACTCCCTGCGCGATGCCGTCTGTGCGGGGCCTGAGGTCCCCCGCACCGTTCTTTTCGACGAGGTTTTCGCCGCGCCGGCGATACCCGAGCATCGCCCTCCGGTTGCGCTCCAGGCGAACGACCCGGTCACCATCATCTACACCTCCGGCACCTCAGGCGAGGCCAAAGGCGCCCTCCTCACGGTCGGCAACCTCGACCACATGCTGGGCGCGACGACAGCACGCCTCGATTTGTTGATGGGGCCAACCGAGGCACCCGAACAGGTGTTTCATTACCTGCCGTTCTGCTTCGCGGGCTCGTGGGTGCTGCTGCTCACCTGCCTTTCGCGCCCGAGTGTGCTAACGCTTTCTAGCGATCTCACCCGCCTGGCGGATGAACTCAGCAGCGCGAAGCCGCACTACTTTCTGAACGTTCCAACCCTGCTCGAGCGCGTTCGCTCAGGTGTCGAAGGCGAGCTCGAAAAGCGGGGTGGGATGGCTCTGAAGCTCTACGAAAACGCCATCGCTGCCTTTCTCCGCCAGCAGGCGGGAAACGCGCGCGGGCTGGACCGCCTCTGGCTGGCCTTGGCCGAGCGAACCGTCTTCGGTGCGATTCGCAAGCCGCTGGGCTCGAACCTCAAGGCCCTGATTTGCGGCTCGGCTCCGCTGGCAAAGGAAACGCAACTCTTCTTCCTGATGCTGGGCGTGCCCGTACTGCAGGTCTATGGGCTGACCGAGACGACCGCCATCTGCACGATGGACCATCCGCAGCACATCGAGCCCGGCTGCGTAGGGCCAGCGATCTCTGGTGTGGAGATGAAGCTTGGAGCGGACAACGAAATCTTGGTGCGCGGGCCGAACGTCTTCCCCGGCTACTGGAATCGCCCGGAAGAAACCGCCAGGGTCTTGCGTGACGGCTGGTTCCACACCGGCGACCAGGGCGAAGTGAATGAAGCCGGCAACTGGCGCATCATCGGCAGGCTGAAGAACCTGATCATCCTCAATTCCGGACACAACATTGCACCCGAGCCGCTTGAGGAAATCCTCGGGCGCAGGCTGGCAGGAGCGCAGCAGGTTGTGTTAATCGGCAACGGCCGAGGCTATCTGGTGGCGCTCGTCACCGGCGATGTCCCGCGCGAGCGGATCCAGGCCGAGCTTGACCGGATGAACGCCCAATTGGGGCACTTCCAGCAGATTCGCGCCTTTCACGTGGAGAAAGAGCCGTTTACGATTGAAAATGGCCTGCTCACCGCCTATGGCAAGCTCAAGCGCGATGCCATTTCTGCGCGCTTCGAGGCCGAAATTCGAGAACTCTATCGCCGGAAGGACGCATGAAAAAATTCAAGGGGAAGAGGCTTTCCTGGGAGCTGGCCGACGAGGTGCTTGAGCTCGAGCTCCACAGCCCGCCCTGTAACGAGATCGGCTCGGCCACTCTCGAGGAGTTGGAGGAATTTGCCGCGGCGCTCGAGTCGGCCGCGCAGCACTCGAGCGCCTTGATCATCCACAGCAGCTTGAAAGCCGGGTTCAGCGCCGGGGCCGACCTGCGCGAGCTCTATGCCCGGGGGCAGCAGCTGGCCGCCAGCCACCGCGTGGCTGGGGTGCGCGATTTTCTCGAGCGCGTGCACCGCGTGTTCAACGCCATCGACGCCTCGCCGCTCACGACGATCGCCGCCGTGCATGGTGTCTGCTTCGGCGGAGGCTTCGAGCTCGCGCTTACCTGCGACCTGATCGTTGCCGACAAGATGGCGCGCTTCTGCTTTCCGGAACTGCGCTTGGGGCTGATTCCCGGCTTCGGTGGCATCCCGCGGCTGAAGCGCGACCTCTCCAACAGCCTGGTGCGCGACCTGCTGCTCACCGGGCGCAGCATCAACTCCACAAAAGGGCAGGCTGCCGGCCTGGTCTCGCAGCTTGCCGCTCAAGGAGAAACGCTGCGCCTCGCGCGTTCCACGGCCGCCCAGGTGAAGAAGTTTGATCGCGCGACCGCCGGGGCCGCCAAGCGCTTCCTGAAGCCGATCCCGCGCGAGGAGCTCCGCCAGGAGATCGAAATCTTCTGCGACCTCTTTACGCGGCCGGCGGTGATGGAGAAGCTGCGCAGGTTCGCCGAAAGCACCGACCCCTTGCCTTACTTGCCGTGAGCACCTGGCCCTTGCGCGCCTGGCATCTGGTAAGATGAAGCGGAACGAGCCTCATGCGCACACTCGAGGAGACGACGGACGAGATCCTGAGCCTGGCCGCAGTGCACTTCCGTGTGCCGCGCGAAGAGCTCCGGCCGGACGACGACTTCTTCAAAAAATTGGGAATGGACAGTCTCCAGGCGCTTGAGTTGCTGACGCGCATCGAGAACCATTTCGGCGTCGAGTTGCCCGACTACGAGATGCAGGGCGTGACCGACTTCCGCACCCTGGCCAGCCGCATCCAAGCCCGCCTGTGAACGATCTCGAGAGAGACACCGAGACACAAACGTGAAATCGACCGATCCATGGACCTGGCAGATCACTGGCCTCGCGATGGAGTGCGTCGGCGGCTGGGACCGGGCCGGTTCGGAGCTGCCCAGGAGGCCGCGCTCGGCGAAGAAATCAGAACAGCGGAGGCATCCTCTGGCCTCTTTTCGTCTCTGCACCTCCGTTTCTAGGTGAGATGCTGGACCTGCGGCAATACGAGTCGCTGGGGGCGGCGGTCAGCGATGCGCTCATGCGCTGGCCCGACGAGGTCTGCCTGATTGAAGCCGATCGCGACCGCGAGAACTGCCGGCTGACCTATCGGCAGTTCAAGGAAGCGGCGCTGCCGCTGGCGAGCGCGCTCCAGCGGGCCGGCTTCGCCGCGGGCCATCGCGCCGCGGTGATCATGACCAACCAGTCCAAATGGCTCCTCTCGGCGTACGCAATCTTTTACTCGGGTGGTGTGCTCGTACCGCTCGACTACAAACTGACGCCCGAGGAGCACTGGCAACTTCTGAAGCATTCCGGGGCCAACACCCTGATCACGGAATATCCCCTCTGGAAGCAGCTCGCGGTGTCGCCGGGGCGCATTGGAAGTAACCTCTCTCGGATCCTGGTGACGGAAGCGCCGGCGGGCTCGGACTTGAGCGGCGCGCAGCGCTGGGAAGAGTTTCGCTACGCATCTGAACCCGCGTTTGTCCCGCGCCGGCCGAGGGACGTGGCTTCGATCGTCTATTCTTCGGGCACGGGCGGCCGGCCTAAGGGTTGCATGATGATGCATGAGAATTATCTTGAGCAGTGCATGGGGTTTCCCTCGCTTTACCCCTTGTGGCCCGGCGCCCGTTATCTCAGCATTCTGCCAACCAATCATGCCATCGATTTCATGCTCGGCTTTTTTTATCCTTTCGTTTGCGGCGCGACCGTGATCCACCTGCGGACACTCCGGCCAGAATACGTCCGCGAGGCCTTTCCAAGATATAAGATTACCTACGTCACGCTCGTCCCTTTGATTCTAAAAAACCTGCAAAAAGGTCTCCAGGCTCGCCTCGATGCGCTTCCCAATGGGAAGCGAAGGCTCTTCAACGCCCTTGTTGCTGTCAACAAAAGGCTTACGAAAAGCCGTGCACGCCTTCAGACCAGCAGGCTGCTCCTCAAGCAGGTCCATCAGGCCTTCGGTGGTGAACTCCGCGCCATCATCGTTGGCGGAGCTTTCACCGAGCCGAGCACGCTCGAATTCTTCTACGATCTGGGTATCCCGGTGGCCAATGCCTACGGCCTGACCGAAGCCTGCGTCGGCATCACCGTCAATGACCTACAGCCGTTTCGCGCCGACACGGTCGGCAAACCGCTGCCCGGGGTGGAAGTGCGCATCGTCGATCCTGATGCCGAGGGCGTCGGTGAAGTGGCCGTGCGTAGCAAGACAGTGATGGCCGGATACCTCAACGACCCCGAACTCACTGCTCAGACGATCGTGGACGGCTGGCTGATGACCGGCGATCTTGGCCGGTTGGAGGGCACTGGCCATTTACAGCTTTTTGGCCGCAAGAAGAACATGATTGTCACCGAAGAAGGGAAGAACATCTATCCGGAAGACCTTGAGAATGTGTTCGAGGGTCTCCCGGTAAAGGAGTTCTCCATCTTCGCAGCCAATTATCTCTGGCCTGAGCGGACCATGGTCGGCGAGCAATTGGTCATCGTACTGCGCCTCGAGCCCGGCCAGCAAGTTAGCGAAACCCTGCGCGCCGAGCTTGCCAGCCGGAACCTGCGCTTGCTCCCTTTCAAGCGCGTCACGGGCTACGTGGTTTGGACCGAGGACTTTCCACGTACCGCTTCGCTGAAGATCAAGCGCGCGATCCTGGCCGAGGAGATCGGACGGCGCCTCGATCGCGCCTCCGCCGTGGTTCCGCTGTGAGTGCTCGCTTCCTGGCGGTGGTGAACCCGGCGGCGGGCGGCGGCCGTTGCGGCAAGCTGGCCGCCCGAGCGGTAGAGCGGCTGCGCTTGGCGGGACTTGAACTCGATGTCGTTCGGAGCCGCGCGCCAGGTGACGCCACCCGCTTGACACGGGAGGCTTACGCGCAAGGCTTTCGAAGGTTCATTGCCGTGGGCGGGGATGGCACGTGCTACGAAATCGTCAACGGGTTGTTTCCGGAAGCGGCCAAGGACCGCGCGACGGTGGGCTTTCTTCCCTTGGGCACCGGCAACTCTTTCTTGCGCGACTTCTCCGGCCAAGGCACGGACCAGCCCGTCGAGGCCCTGCTCGCTGGACGGTCGCGCGCCTGCGACGTGCTGCGGTTGACGCACAGCGAGGGCGTGATTTATTTCACCAATCTTCTCAGCATCGGCTTTGCCGCTGACGTCGCGGCCCTGACCAATCGGAAATTCAAGCGCCTGGGCGAATTAGGCTACCTGCTGGGGGTGTTGACCTGTATGGCTCGTCTCCACCGCCGGAGATTTCCCGTGCGCGTGGACGATGATGCTGAATTCGATCGTCGGCGCTGCCTCTTCCTGAGCTTCAACAACAGCAAATTCACCGGCGGTAGAATGATGATTGCGCCTCTGGCCTCGACCGACGATGGCCTGGTGGAGGTTGTCCGCTGCGGACCCATCGGACGGCTGGGGCTCCTCCGCAACCTGCACACGCTCTACGACGGCTCGCACCTGGCCCATCCTCTGGCCTCGCGCCGCGCGGCCCGGCGGGTCGAATTCGACCTGCAGGGGCCGGTGGACGTGATGGTGGATGGCGAGGTGTTCAGCCTCGAGTGCCAGACGCTCGAGGTTTTGCCGTCCGCGCTCGACATCCTGGTATGAAGGAACTCTACCTGGTGATGCGATCCATGCTGCGCTGGGCCGCCAGCGGCATCTTCTTCTTCGTCGTGTGCAGCATCCTGGTGCTGCTGGCAGTTCTCATCGATCCGCGAAAAAACGACCGCCCGCAACGCATGCTCTCCCGCAACGTCCTGCGGCTGGCGGGAGTTGGGTTTGAGGTTCGTCGGTCTGCAGGATTCGACCCCCGACGGACCAGCTTCTTCGTTGTCAATCACGTGAATCTGTTCGATCCCTTTGTCCTTTACTCGGCGATTCCGCAATTCGTGCGTGGGCTGGAGCTGGAATCGCATTTCAAGATTCCCGTGTACGGCTGGATGATGAAGCGCTTCGGCAATGTGCCGGTGCCGGACCACAGTCGGCTGTCCGACCTGAAGCGAATGTGGCGACTCACGCGAGCCGCGCTCGACCGGGGTATTAGTCTGGTGGTCTTTCCCGAAGGCGGGCGCACGCGCGACGGCCATGTGGGAGCGTTCAAAGACGGCGTTTTCCGCATGGCGCGGCAGTCTGGCTATCCGATCGTACCGGTGAGCATCGTGGGCTCGTATGAATTCAACCGCAAGGGTGACTGGATGCTGCGTCCCTCAAAAATCGTGGTGTACATTCACGACACCATCGAAATGCAAGGCCTGCCGAAGGAAGAGATCGAAGCCCTGCGCGACCGCGTACACAGGCTTGTCTCCGCGCCGGTCGAAGAGTCCCTCCGCGCCGCTACCAGGGCTTCGAGATAGCCGTTCGTTGAAACGTAGTCAGCTAAAGGGTGGGGCGAACGCCCGGCAGGGTACGCCCGGCGCGCGTTTCTTGCCAGGTATAGAGGATGCGGTGGATCACCGTGATGGTGGACAGCACGGAAATCACCCACAGCACTGGCGCCATGCGGTTGAAGGTACCGCCGATGATCAGCAACACCAAGCGTTCGGGTCGCTCCATGAAGCCCACCTTGCAGGTGGGGATCAGCGACTCGGCGCGCGCCCGGGAATAGCTGACCATGACGGAGCCTGCGGTGGCGACTGCCGCCAGGATCACATAGGACGACCGTCCGATGACGGCGTAATAGACCAGCAGGCCCATATAGAGCGCCATGTCGGAGTAGCGGTCGAGCGTGGAGTCGAAGAAGGCGCCGAACGCCGTGACGCGGTTCCGGCGGCGTGCTACCTGCCCGTCGAGCATATCGAGGAATCCAGCCAGGAAGATGACCGCTGCGGCGGTGCGGAACTGCCCCCGCGCGAACAGCACCGCCGCCCAGAAGTTCACCAGCAGACCGAAAAAGGTCAGCAAGTTGGGATTAATGCCGATCGCGGCGAGTGCGCCGACAATCCTGTCGAGCAGCCAGCGGCTGCCTTCACCGATCCACTGCGTAATCATTTGAGCGCGAGCGTTGGAGAGCAGTCCCTTCCCCGCGCGGAATGATACGACACCTGCCAAAGCCCCTCAAGCGCAGCTCGCATCGGCGGGGAAGCGTGCGGGCAGCTCTCGGGCGTGGCCCTTCCTTCAAGCTCTCGGCGCCTCTGTTGCCGGTATCTGGAGAGCCGCGCTGGTGTCTTGACTGGGTATTTCCAGAGGTGGTTGGGCTCTTGGTCCTGGTCGATAGCGCGTCCGGGTGTACTTGCAGAAAGGGAATCAACGCCCGCGGAGCTTGAAGCCTTTCCTCTTCGAGTGGCACCTCTCGATGGGAAACTGTTGGGAGACCGTGTTATGTGAGACCGCTCTTTGGGCGGGTCAGTCGCAGGGCCCGAGAGTTGATGCAGTAGCGCAAGCCGGTCGGCGGAGGGCCGTCCTCGAACACGTGACCCAGGTGGGCATCACACCGGCTGCAAAGCACTTCGGTTCGCGCCATCCCGAAACTCGTGTCGCGATCCAGTTCAATGCTCCGCTCGTCGAGCGGCGCCCAGAAGCTGGGCCAGCCGGTGCCGGAATGAAACTTGCTCACCGAGCCGAACAACGGTTGGCCGCAGCACACGCATTCGTAGATGCCCGACGTGTCGGTGTCTGCATACTCGCCGCTGAACGCTGGCTCGGTTCCCTTCTGACGGGTGACATAGTATTGCTCGGGGGTTAGTTGGGCCCGCCATTCGGCGTCGGACTTGATGACTTTCTCCGCCATGGACGTCTTGTTGGTTACTCGAGCAACGCGCCCCAAAGATTGTTCAGCGATTTTGAAACTGAGCCGGTGGGGTGTCAAGCGTGAATCCATTCGAGATGAAGCGTCATGAGTTTGGTGCCTCATGCTCGATGTTGGCAAGCACTCACGCTCTGGGTGCAGGCGATCATCCGAACGCAAACCGGTATTCCTCCATGGCTTACGGATCTCCAAAAGCGCTTCTCGTCCTGGGGGCGGCAGGGCCAGTGGGCCGGGAGATCAATCTATGGGCGGATTTCGAGGGGCCATCACGAGCGATCACATTATTGACGCAGGCCCGAACCCATGGCAAAATGTAGATACAATGTTTATACAAGGAGACCGTGACGATATGAGGGCAGTAGTCAAGAAATGGGGAAACAGCGCTTCGGTGCGAATTCCCGCCGCTGTAATGCAAGCGGCGCAATTGCATTTAGATGAGCCCGTGGACGTGCGCGAGGAGTCCGGCCGCATCGTCATCGAACCAGTGCGGCCGAGAGAATATGATCTGGCTGAACTGCTGAAGGGGATTACTCGCGATAATTTGCATGAGGAAGTCGATTTTGGCAGACCTGTTGGCAAAGAGGCCTGGTGATGGCGCGTGCTTATGTGCCTGATGCTGGCGACATCGTGTGGATCCACTGCGGTCCACAGGCCGGGCGCGAACAGGCGGGGCACCGGCCCGCCGTGGTGCTGAGCCCAGCAGCTTATAACGCAAAAACAAGTCTGATGGTCTGCTGCCCCATGACGAAGCAAATAAAGAATTATCCATTCGAGGTGGTGATTGCCGGTCCTAGTCCCAGGGCGGTTCTAGCGGACCAGATCAAGAGCCTCGATTGGCGAAAGAGACGGGCCAAGCGGAAAGGTACCGTATCGGCGCCTGAATTAGCGGATGTGCGCGCCAAAATCCGAGCACTAATAGGCTAAATTGCTCGAGGGCTTAATTAACGAAGGCTGTTCTATTGAACGCTTGACGAAGTTTCTCACTGCCTTGGACCGTGACGCAGAGATCGTGAACCACAATAAATCCGGGGCGGGCAAAGGCGGCCGAATCCTCTTGACGGCAGCCTGACCTCGCCGTTCAATCGCTTGTACTCAAGTCCCTCCTAAGATAAGCGAGAGGAATCAAAGGGGATTGTTCTGAACCGGAGCGCTCGTGCTGCCTAAAAGATCTGCGTCTCACTTCCTTCCCGGATCACAAAACAAGTGAGAGCCTTAGCGAAAACCAAAGACAGGAGGGCGAATCAGGCACTGATAGAGCTCATTCGAACAGGACTGGAGTCAAAAGAAGCTGAAAGGTTTTCGAATTGACGGACCAGTTGAGTTCTTCCACAGACCCTAATGAGCAGCAACGCATTAATGAAAAGCTGGCCCGCATGACATTCGGAGAATAGATGCCCAAGATTCAATGGACCAATCTCCCCCTGCACTTCGAGATCACTTATCTGAGCGGCTTCGGGAGGGTGAGATTGCGGTCGAGCATCTGTATCAGTTGAAACCCTAGCGCGAATCGCTCCTGAGGGTCAAAGGTACAAGGACTTCGGATCATTCAAGATCTGCGGTGAAGGAAATATCCCAAGACGTTTGTTCTACCTGGGCAGCCTCGAAAAGGCTTTTAGGTCCGGTTGAAGCATGTCGATTCAGGCTGTTCCCGCGCGCGGACAGTGCGGCAGATTTGATAATCTCTCGTCAGTGGGATTTTGGTCTTGGGGATCCCCACCCCTTGGATGCCCCCCCTGCTCGCACTTTCGTCTATAATTGGCCGCGTTTTTTCGCAGCCAGATGCACGCGCCGCCCGACGGGGCATGAATGACCAAATACACTCATTGGCTCCTGAGCACGTTGCTTGCCGTCCCCGCACTCCACGCCGCCGATGTCGCGACCGGGTGGCAGCACATCGGTGCGGTGACGGAGGTAAAGGCCGCGCCCGATGGCATCGAAATACAGGCCGGGCGAGCGCGCGTCCGCGTCCTGGCAATCCATGACTCTGTGATTCGCGTGCGCCTCGCACCCGAGGGCAGCTTCCCGCCTGATTTCTCCTGGGCGGTTGTGGACAGTGCCCGTCCGGCGACCAAGGTAACGGTGAGAGATTCACCGACCGCCGTCGAATTGACCACAGCGCGCCTCAAGGTGCGGATCGAGAAAGCGCCTCTACTCGTCGCCTTCCTCGATCTGGCCGGAACTGTGCTTCAACAGGATTACCCCGACCTGCCGATGGCCTGGAGCCGCGGCCATGTGCGCGTCTGGAAGACAGCGCCGCCCGATGAGTCCTATTACGGACTCGGAGACAAAGCAGGGGCTTTCAACCGCCGCAATCAGGCCTACACGATGTGGAACACCGACGCATTCGGCTGGCAGGAGTCCACCGATCCGCTCTACAAATCGATTCCCTTCTTCCTCGCGCTGCGGCGCGGGGTCGCTTACGGAGTCTTTTTTGACAATACCTACCGGAGTAGTTTTGATTTCGGAAAGGAATCTCGAGCCTTCTACTCCTTTGGAGCTGAAGGGGGAGAGCTGAACTACTACTTTTTTTACGGGCCGCACCCCAAGAAAGTGCTCGAAGAATATACAGCGCTGGTTGGGCGCACGCCGCTGCCTCCGTTGTGGTCTCTCGGCTATCAGCAATGCCGCTACAGCTACTACCCGGAGGCGCGGGTGCGCGAGATTGCACGGCTCTTCCGTGAAAAGAGAATCCCAGCTGACGTGATCTACCTCGATATTGACTACCAGGATGGCAACCGTCCGTTCACGATTGATAGCCAAGGCTTCCCCAACTTCGAGGGAATGATTCGCGACCTCGGCGCGCAGGGGTTCAAGGTCATCGCCATCACCGATCTCCACATCAAGAAAGAGCCAGGCTACGCTCCGTACGACTCCGGGATGGCTGGTGACCATTTCGTCAGAAATCCGGATGGAAGCGTATACGTCGGCAGGGTTTGGCCCGGAGACAGTGTTTTCCCGGAATTTACGTTGACCCGGACCCGGGAGTGGTGGGGTACGCTTTACCGGAATTTTGTCAAGATAGGCATCCGCGGATTTTGGAATGACATGAACGAGCCGGCCATCTTCGGCGTCCCCGACAAGACCATGCCGCTTGACACCGTGCACCGCCTAGACGACGGCACGAGCAAGGACCATCGCGCGATTCATAATGTTTACGGGATGCTGAATGCTCGAGCTACCTACGAGGGTCTGCGTCGCCTGCGGCCCAATGAACGGCCGCTGGTGTTGACACGCGCCTCCTATGCCGGGACCGAGCGATATGCGGCATCCTGGACGGGCGACAACACGAGTTCGTGGAACCACTATCGGCTCACGATCCCCACGCTACTGAGCTTGGGGGTCTCCGGCTACGCCTTTGTGGGAGTGGACATCGGCGGGTTCAATGGAAGTCCTCCCCCCGACCTACTTACGCGGTGGATTGAACTGGGCGTCTTTACACCCTTCTATCGCAACCACACGATGAAAGGCAGCGCGGACCAGGAACCCTGGGTGCATGGGCCGGAGCAGGAAGCCATCCGCCGGCGTTACATCGAACTGCGCTATCAGTTGCTGCCGTATATCTACACGAGTTTCCAAGAGTCCACGAGCACCGGCATTCCCCCGATGCGTCCGATTCTCCTGGAATTCCCCGACGCACAAGCCTTTTACGGCGAGGAAAGAGAATTTCTCTTCGGGAGTGATCTTCTCGTCGCGCCCAAGGTATTCGAGATGCTAGACGCCTACGACGTCAACTTGCCGCCGGGCGAGTGGTACGACTACTGGACAGGAGCGAAACACCAAAGTGGCCAACCTTTGAAGGTGAATCCGCCTCTTGACCTTGTCCCTCTCTACGTGCGCGCGGGCGGCATCCTGCCTGAGCAATCCGTCGTGCAGTACACCGAGGAAAAGCCAGCCGGACCGCTCGAACTGCGAGTCTATCCGGGCCCTGACTGCCGCGGCTCGCTGTACCTGGACGACGGCAAAACCTACGCCTACACCCGCGGCAAGTACTTGCGGGTGAACTACTCCTGCCAGCCTCGAGTGGATTCGCTCGGGATCACCATCTCCGGGCATCAGGGCAGCTACCCACCCTGGTGGGAAGAGGTTCGCGTAGAAGTGTTTGGTATGGAAAAAGCTCCGAAAGAGGTCCGCGGAGGCGGGCGCGCCCTCACCGGTTGGACCTACGATGCGAAGCAGCAAGCCGTTACCCTCTGCCTGCCTGACTCCTCCTCCGGATGGACCATTGTCCTTCGGTACTGAGCTCGAGACCTGTTTTCGATGGTGACGCTGATGCGCCCGAGTCACGGCGCGTCCTTTTCATCGGCACCGACAACTTTCGCGCAGGGATGGAGAGCGCCAGGCGCATGGCGGAAACCCTCCACAGCCAGGGTCGCATCGTTGTGATTACGATCCCTGCTCAGCTCAGCCTGGACGAGCGTTTGCGAGGCGTCAACGAAGTGCTGAAGAAATACCCTGGCATCAAGATCGTTCGGACGTTCGACGACAAGGGCGACCCACGCAACGCGTATGATCAGATTTCAGGCATTCTGCAGAGCAAAGAAAAGATCGACGGCATCATTGGCTTGGAGGCTTCGGGCGATACTTTGCTTTGAGCTGGCGGGTAGTAGCGACCTTGCCGCTGGAGTTGGAAAAACCGGTTGTCGTACCGCACCACCCAGTCCTCGCTGATCATGCGCTCGCTCTCCAGCCGGAAAATGCGGTCCAATTCGGCGGCGCGCGGCGCGCGACGGTGATAGTCCTCTGGCTTCGCCGCCGCTCGCGCAAACCTCCGGTTGTGTTCCGCCAGATATTCCCTCTGCAGATACACGTTCGCTTGTGCGTGACTGGTGATTTGTTTCCGCCGCAGTTTTTTCACCAGCCGGTCCTGATGCGTGCCGTGATTCCGCTCCACTCCTCCCTTGGCCTGCGGCG
>DATFXF010000018.1:0-23729 GCA_035258565.1 Candidatus Acidiferrales bacterium | reverse complement strand
TCGGCACAGAAGAAATGACCACGATCTTGCGCGGATCCGCACCCGCGTCGCGCAGGGATTGGACCGCATGTCCTGCCTGAGCGGGATCTCCATACAAGGCGTAGAGAGGCTTCACGTCCTTTTTCCTCCACCGCTACTGTGGTGCGGCCAGCGGTTCGCGGGCGCCGCCGCCCTGCGCCGGCTGCTTGTGCTGGCCCGCCTTCCATTCCCACACCGAAATGATGGGCGCAACCTTGACGAAGAGTGTATAGAGCAGGCCCATCGCCGCAAACGTGCCCAAGGTGATCGTGATTTCAACCCAGGTGGGCCGGTAGGTGCCCCAACTATAGGGCAAGTACTTGCGCGCGAGCGAGGGCACGATGATCAGGAACCGTTCGATCCACATCCCGACCAACACCGCCAGAGAAGCGACCACTGTGCCGGCGATCGTGCGCAGACGCTTGATGGTCAAGAGCAGAAATGGGATGACGAAGTTCAAAAGGACCATCGTCCAAAACAGGGGCGCATAGGCCCCGCGCTGGGTCTCCCAGAAAACGGCCATCTCGGAGGTCTGGTTGCCATACCAGGTGGTCAGGCGCTCCGCAAAGAGGAAGTAAAACCATAGCAGGCTCATCATCAACAAGAGCTTGCCCAGGTGATCGAAGTGGATCGGCTCGAGATACTCCTCGAGATCGAGCACCTTGCGGAGTACGGCCATGACGATGATCAGCGCGGCGATGCCGCTGAAGATGGCTCCGGCCACGAAGTAGGGGCCGAAGATAGTCGAATGCCACATGGGCACGGGCGCCATGGCGAAGTCCCAAGAAACAATGGTGTGCACCGAGACGGCCACAGGGATGATGGAGATGGCCATGATGTGCATCGCCGTCTCGAGACTGCGCCACTGCCGCGCTGTCCCGCGCCAGCCCAGGGCCAACAGGTTGTAGACCTTTCTTCGCAGGCCGGTCGAGCGGTCGCGCGCCAGGGCGAAGTCCGGAAGGATGGGCAGCAGCAAGAACGTGGAGCTGCCGATCAGATAGGTGTTGATGGCGAAGAAATCCCACACTAGGGGCGAGCGGAAGTTGGGCCAGATGCCGCGCTCGCTGGGGTAAGGGATCAGCCAGAAGGCCAGCCAGGGCCGTCCCAGGTGGATGAGCGGAAACATCGCGCCGATCATCAGCGCGAATACGGTGATGACTTCGGCCGAACGTGTGATGGGGCGGCGCCAGGTGGCGTTGGCGAGGCGCAGGATGGCGGAGATCAGCGTGCCGGCGTGGCTGATGCCGATCCAGAAGACGAAGTTCGTGATGTAGAATGCCCAGAAGACCGGTCGGCGTATGCCAGCGACGCCGATTCCGGCCCACATCTGATAGCCCCAGGCGAAAAGTGCCGCGGCCACCAAGGCACCGAGCGCAATGGCGGTGACGTAGAACCGCGGTGAAGTCCGGAACACGGGCTCGACCAGGTCGTCGTAGATCTGCTCAGCTGTTTTTTTCGCCATCCCAGGCGCCTTTCTCGAGGTAGGTGATCTTCGGCAGCGTGCCCAGTTCGCCGAGCAGTTTGGTGCCGCGGGGCGAGCGCGAAAGCTGCGCCACGCGGCTCGAGGGGTCATTTAGATTGCCGAACACCAGCGCGTTCGAGGGGCAGGACTGCACGCAGGCGGGCTGGAACTCGGCCTCGCGCAGCTCACGTTTCTCGGCCTGCGCCTGAATTTCTGCGCGCTTGATGCGCTGCACGCAAAACGTGCACTTCTCCATCACGCCGACTTCGCGGACCGACACATCCGGGTTCAGTTGCAAATGAAAGGGCTTCTCCCAGACAGGATTGAAGAAGTTGAAGAAACGCACGTTGTAGGGGCAGGCATTGCCGCAGTAGCGCGTCCCAATGCAGCGATTGTAGATCTGCGCGTTGAGGCCCTCGGAGGTGTGATGGCTGGCGTAAGTGGGGCAGACCGGCTCGCATGGCGCGGCGTCGCACTGCTGGCAGAGCACAGGCATGAACCTCACTCTTGCATCCGGGAACTCGCCTTCCCAGTAGCGCTCGACGCGTATCCAGTGGATAGCGCGCCCCTTGGCCGCTTCGGCTTCGCCCACCGTGGGCACATTATTCTCGGCGCGACAAGCTGCCACACATGCCTCACAGCCCGTGCAACGATCGAGATCCACCACCATGCCCCATCGCCGCGTCATGGTTCCTCCCCGTTCGACTAACGGTTCGACCGCTTTCGGGGCGATACGCCGAGATCTCCCCCGAAGAGCACGAGCTTTCCTTGACCGACCCGAACGATCCGCACGCGCGTCGCCGCCCAGGCCAGCGCGCCGGTCTCCGGCTCCACGAGCGGCGTCAGGATTTCCAGCGGATTGGCGCCGCGGCCGCGCGCGTAGCGGGTGAAGTTTCGATGACCCTGTCCGACGGGCATCGCCAGCACGTCCGGCGCGATACCCGGCGAAAGCAGCGCTGGCGCCTGCAGCTTGCCGTGTGGAGAGGCCACTTCCACTACATCACCTTGCTCGATACGCAGGCGCTCGGCCGTCTGCGGGTTGATTTCGACCCACGTGCCCCACATGGCGGTGGCCAGGACATCCGGCAGTTCCTGCAACCACGGCAGATGCGCGAGTGAGCCATCGAGAAAACTCTGCGAAGGGTACGGTAGAAAGTGGAACGGGAATTGTTGCGGGCTGCCATCCCACTCTGGCTCCTGGCTGCGCAGTGCCGGCACGCGCGCGGTTCGAAGCGCAAACTTCGGCGAGTTCACCGGCGCACTCCACCAGCCGCCCTGCTTCTGTGCTTTCTCCCAGCTCATCGGCGGTTCCTTTGAGCCGCCAGCCCCAGGCTTGCTCAGTGCCGCGAGGGATTCGCGCAACATAGCGTCGAAGCTCTCCCATTCGAGCGCCGCGCCCACCCGGCCGCCCAACTGATGCGCCACGGCCAGCAAGACATCCGGCATGGAGCGCGTGTTGTGGAGCGGGCGCATGGCCGGCGGCGCGAGCGACTCGACCGCCAACGTGGTTCCCGATTCCGGAACATGTTCCACCCAGGATTCGAGATAGGAGTGGTCGGGCAAAACGAGGTCGGCCAGGATGCTGGTCTCATCGAGAAAGCTTCCGAAGCTCACCATAAAGGGGATTCTCTCGAACGCGTCGCGCACGCGCCAGCCTGGCGGCGTTCCGAAGACCGGGTTCGCGTCGTAGAGGAGCAGGGCCTTGACCGAGTCGCCCTCGCCGCTCGTGATTCGCTCCGCAAGGGCGCGGACGGAGATCGCCTTCTGTTTCCTTGCCCTGGCGTGAGTGGACGGCTCTGGGGTGAAGAAAATGCCGCCGGGCTGCCCGATGCTTCCCAACAGAATATTGAGCGCATTGACCGCGAGCGCGTTGAACAAGCCGTTCGTCTGCGCGAGCGGTGCGCCGCCGATGATGGCCAATGCGGGCGAGTGCGTGGCCATCTCGCGTGCCAGGCGCTCGACCGTCGCTCGGGCCACACCTGTCTTTTTCTGAACCTCTTCGGGAGTGTACTCGGGGAGGCCGCGCGCGCAGCCTTCTAGGAGATTTTGAGCGTCACTTGCGGCGCGCATAGGCCGCAGCTTCTCCGTTAAGATCACCTGCGCCAGCCCAAGCGCCAGAATCCCCTCCGTGCCCGGCCGTGCGGGAATCCATTCGTCGGCATTGGCGCCGGTCTGCGACATCCGCGGCTCAACCTGTACAAACTTGCCGCGAACGCCGGGCCGGCCCTGACGCATTTCGCCGTAGGCTCGCGCGTGCGCCACCGGAGAGTTCCAGGTGCCGAGGAAGTCGGCTCCGAACGAGATCAAGTAGTTCGTGTTGCCGAGGTCGAATGTGGGCAACTGTGCGCGACCGAAACTCAGTTCGTTGGCGCGCCGCAACACAACTTCGTCGAACACCTCGAAAGCCACCGCCGGAGGGGCGCCCAGCGAGGCCAGGAAGAGTTCGACCAACCGGCCAGCCTGGACGCCGAGCGGTCGCGTAAAAAAGGCGAGTGCCGACTCCTGCCCGGTCCTGACAAGCTCCTGGATCTTCGCTGTGAGTTCCTGGAGCCCTTCCTCCCAAGTGATTCGCTGGAATTCGCCCGAGCCTCGGGGGCCGGTCCGCCTGAGCGGATCGGTGATGCGGTCTGGATGGTAGGTGATTTGAATGGCCGCCTGGCCGCGCGGGCAGAGCTTCCCGCGGCTGACGGGATGAAGGGGGTTCCCCTCCAGCTTTTTCACTAGGCCCATGTTCATCAGGCCCAGCTGATTCTTCCGCACGACTTCGGCTTCGCCCTCCATCACGCGCGCCAGGATGCCGCATCCGGCCCTGCACGCCGGGCAAATGCTGGGCTTCCACTCGTCCGTACCTGGCTCCAAGTCCTCTTCCGGCACGAAGCGGATGAGCTGGTGCTCAGGATGGCCGCAACCTGCGAGCGCGGCCGTGGCGCCCGTGATTCCTGCGATCTGGATGAACTCGCGTCGCTTCATTCGCTCTGCCTGCTTGAGACTGCTCCGACTTGGCCTAGTAATGGCACGCAATGCACTCCGTGGACGCGTTCTTGGCCTTATGGCAATCGAGGCAGTAGCCCATCGTCAGGTTGATGGTGCGCTGCGCCACGGTTTGCTTGGACATCTCTCCGTGGCACTTCGCGCAATCCACTCCGGCGCGCATGTGCGGGGCATGATTGAACTTCACGTGTTTTTCGGGGGTGAAGGCGTAAACGCGCTGCCAGGGAATCTCCTCCCCGCGCTCCGCGTAGGCAGCCACCTTCTTGATCTCCGGGCGGTCGGTCGCGATCGTCGTGTGGCAGAGCATGCAGATCTTGACGCTGGGGATCCCGGCCACGGGTCCCTGGTCCACGCCGGCATGACAACTCCTGCAGCGGATCTGTCTTTCCAAGTGCAAGCGGTGGGTGAAGGCGATCGGCTGCACGGGAATGGGCCGCCAACCCCTGAAGTCGGCGAACGCCTCGCGAAAGCCTCGGTGCGCGGGAGTGAACCAAGCCGATGGACCCGCGCTTGACGCCGGAGGACTTCCTGCGGGCCAGCCTGTCCCGACAGCCTTCCACGCAAGCCCGGCGAGCACGCTCACGCCGACGACGGCAAAACCCCAACGCAAAGCAACGCGCATGTGTTCTCGGAACCGCCCAATCGGAGATCAAAACGTGAGGAGCATCTGAATTCGGTGCCGCCCCTCAGCCGCGCTACCCCTGGGAATGGCGCCTCGAGAGGTGGAGGCGGGAGGGGAGACCGCGAGAGACCTCCCTCCTCGGGAGATTACATCATCGGGGGGTTGGGAGAAACCCTAGAAAAGAAGGGAAAGTAGGGAGAGAGTCGCCCGTTTCTCACACCCACAACCTGCCTCGAACTACTCGTGGGCCAGCAGCGGCAAGGCGTAGTGGGCCGGGATGCCGAAATTTGAGCCGCTAAAGCCCTTGACCACAGCAAAGGTTACCCCAATCACCTTGCCGCGATGATTGAAGAGCGGGCCGCCCGAGCCCCCGGAGGTGGTCTGCGCGTCGTACACAATCTTGTCGGGGAGGATGTCGCCGATGTGGCCTTGCGTCGTGATTGGCCGGATCAGGTTGCGCCGCGCGAGTTCTGCTAACACCTGCTTCGGGTTGCCGTCGCTCGAGGTGACGATGGCCTCGGCCGTGCTTTCCCCCGCCCGCGCGAGGATTCCGGCCAAGCCTGTGGCATACCCCACCGAAACAATCGGCTGGCCGCTGACGGCTGCACCCTTGCCGGCATCGAAGGCCAGCACCGGAGGCTTCAGGCCCTCGAGATCGCCCTGCACGATGGCCAGGTCCGCGTCCGGCGTAATCTTCTTAATCTCCACGCGGTAGGCGTGGGGCGAATCCGGGAAGTAGGCATCGATCGACGAGATGACCGCTTCAATTCCCTCCTTCGCGACGGCCTCGAGCTGTTCGTCTTTCCACCAGGGCTCGATCACGTGGCGATTCGTCAGGATGCGGCCGTCCGCCGCCACCAGAAAACCCGTTCCGAAGAAATTCGTGCGCACCTCGGGGCCATTCCCGTTCAGGGTATAAACGGGATTGCCCTCGCTATCCTGGAGCGGCTCGCCCTGCGGGTTGAAGCCCGCATAACGCAGGCGCAGGCCCGACTGTTTATGGCGGAAGGCCACGATCACGTGGACCAGACAGACGCTGGGTGTATAGGTCCGAATGATGCTCTGGGCGACCTGGTTCTCGTCTTCCATGTGACGAAGGAGGGTGGTGTTTTCGTCGAGTTGTTTTCGCAAAGCAGCGACCTCAGCCACGTCCGAGGAGACAATGCGCGCGCGGAGTTCCTGTGTTTTCTTTTCAAGCTGTGCCTTCTCGCTCGGGGTGGCCGCACTTGAGCTGCGCTCGATCTCCTGGCGCATCCGGCGCGACTCCACCACGAGGTCCTGCTGCTTGACTACGCCGCGCTCGAGTTGGGCAATCATTGCGTAGGCGCGCCGCGACTCCTTCTCGGCACGCCCGCGATAGAGAAAGAAGATCACGGCCATGATGGCCACGACCACCAGCGCAGCTGAGACGCCGATCTTCAGCATGCGCTCGAGCGAAAAGGCGTCCCGCGTCATCTTCTCGGTGACCGCGAGCGCCTGGAAAGCGGTGTGCGCGATCTCCTGGCCTTCTTCGGCCAAGCGTGTTTTTTCGAGGGCGTCGTCCAGCGCGCGTTTGGTGCGCAATTGCGCGCGGACCCGTGCGAGCAATTCGGCAGTGTCCCACGGGCGCGTGAGAACGTCGTCGGCGCCGAGGTCGAGGCCTCGGCTGCGCTCCGCCGCGCCGCCCGTCGAAAGCAGTACGGCACGGATCCCGGCGGTCAAAGTAGAACCCCTCAGTTCCGTCAGCAGCGAGCAGCAGTCCACGAGCGCTAGGTTGGCATCGAGCAGGAGGAGATCCGCGCCGCTATTCTCAAGCGCTTCCAGGTCTTGGGGAGGGGAGTCGGTAGCCAGGACCTCGTAGCCCGCCCCGCGCAGCAGCTCGACCAGGCTCTGGCGCGAGCTAGCGTCGCCTTCGATAATCAGGATCTTTTCTCGCTTTGCTGTCATCGGGCGCGCCCCGGCTCAGGCACTTGGCCCTGCCCTGGGATCACTTCCGTTCTGATGCTACAGCACAAGGCGGGGATACAAGGAATTGACCCGCTACCACGGGCTCGGCGAGTTCCAGGATGATTGGACACTTCTGGCCCTTCGCCGCTCCTCCTAATCAATCCGCGTTCCGCGTGCGTCCAGGATCTGCGGCGCGGAGCCGCGCCATGATGGCGGCCAGATCGGCAGATTCCTGAAACAAACGGATGGCGGCGAGGCCGGCAGCGCCAGCCTCAAGACACGCCACACCGTTTTCGAGTGTGATCCCGCCAATGGCGAGCACGGGAATGCGCAGGCTGTGGGCAACCTCGGCAAGTTTCCGGAGTCCCTGCGGAGGGCCATAGGTGGCCTTCGAGGGCGTCAGAAACACGGGGCCGAAGAAGATGTAGTCTGCGCCGGCGCGCTCAGCTTCCCGAGCGGCGGCGAGGGAGTGACACGACGCCCCGATCAGAAAACCCTCTGGTGCGCGGCGCTCGCCATCGGCCCCGCGGCACCAGCGCACCACTTCTCCGACCGGAAGTGACGCTTCGCCTAGATGGACGCCCGCTGCGCTGGCCGCCAGCGCGACATCGAGCCTGTCGTTGATCAGCACGCGGGTGGCCGTGTCCTGCGCCGTAGCCACTGCGGGGCGCGCCAATTCGAGCAGGTGCTTGGTCGGCAGGTCTTTTTCGCGGAGTTGAACCCAATCCAAGCCAGCGTCAACGCTGCGGCGGACGAGTGCGAGCAGGTCTTCACCAGTGCGGAGGGTCGCGCGGTCGGTGACGCAGCAGAGAATCGGTTTAGCTTCGGGTTGCAACGGTTGCCGGACGCCGCCGGCGAAGCATGTTCCCGGCCACAACGATGTCGAGCAGACCCAGCCCCGTGATGACGCCCCGCACGGAAGGGTTCAGCACGTAAGGGATCAGCGCGGGATAGCGGTTCAGGAAATAGTTGTGGTCCCAAGCTCCTGACCAGGGGAGGAAGACCAGCAGCACGCCGAGTTCAAAGCAGAGCAGGATTAGAAGAACGTGGAGCACACGGTTCATGGGCAGGCCGCATTCAGCGGTGTTTGCCGAGCGCCGCGATGCGTTCCGCGACGTCGCGGTAGTCAATGTTTGTGGCGTAAACCTGGGAGAAGCTCTCGAGAGCGGCGGCCTCCTCGCCGGCCTGCTGCTGGGCCACACCCAGATCGTAGCGCAGGGCCAGAATGGATTCCTGGTCGAGGCCGGGGGTACGGAGCGCCCGCTCATACCATATCGCCGCGATCTCAGGCTGGCCCTTTTCCATGAACGCCAGACCGAGCAGGGTACAACATTGCATGTCGTAGTGAAAGCTCTGGCCTTTATCCATGGCCTTGGCCACTTTCTGGAATTCGCCGATGGCCTCTTCGAGCAAGCCCATCTCACGATAAGCGATACCGAGGTTGTAGTGTGTCTCGAGGTCCTCCTTCTCGGCACTCGTCTCGCCGAGTGCGGCGCGGAATTCTTCGAACACCACACCGAGGAGCCCGGCCTGGCCCTCGGCCACGGGCTCGGAAACCGGCGCAGATGTGGCGGCATTCGTCGCCGTGGAATCGGGGGCGAGCTCATCGAAATCCGTGGCCAGTTCGGAGAGGAAGCTCTCCTCCGACATGGCTTCCTGCGGCTGCGCTGCGGGTTTCAATTGGAGTTGGTACTCCGGCGCCGTTTCGGCACCTTCCGCGGCCTCTAGCGTATCGGCTTCGGCCGTGGCTGCTGACGCCTGCCGCGGGGCTTGCATGGCCTGTACCACCTGCTCGGCCAGGGCCGCCCATTCCTCGGAAAGGTCCACTTCGTGGACCGGCTCCACCGCCGCGCTGCTTTCGGCCGGGGCCACAGGCGCGGCCTCGACCATGGGCACGGCGAACTCGCGTGTCAGCGGTGTGGGGGGGCCCTCGATGGCCGCACCTGCCGCGCGCTCGAAGCGCTGGTGCAGTTCGGAGAAGCGGTCGGCATTCTTGGCGTCGCCGCGCTCGCGGTAGATCTGCTCGAGTTGCGCGGCAATCTGCGCCGTGCGTTTATCGTTTCCCGCGCCGAGGGAGAAGTCCAGCAGTTTTTCAAGCGCTACGGGGTGGCGCGGCGCGCGCTCGAGCACGGTTTCGAGCAGGTCGGTGGCCTTTTGCGCCAGCCCGTAGCTCGAGAAAAGGTCGATATCGGTGAGCGCCTGGTTGACGAAGCGATGTGTCTCTTCGTCCATGGCCGACTCCACCGGCACGGGTTTGGCTTCAACCCTGGCCTCTTCGGTGGCCGACTTCGCGACTTCGACGCGGCCTGATTCCCCAACCGGTTCGAGACCCATCCGTGCGCGCACTTGGTTCAGGCGTCGGCGGGTGGCTTCGTCGGTCCGATCGCGGTCGAGCAGTCGTTCGTACACCTGCTTCGCCTGCGCGAGGTTTCCCGCCGCCACTGCCGCTTCCGCGAGCCGGGACATCGCATGAGGTAGGCGGAACGAATCATTCGTCTGGCTGTACAAATCCACCAGCCACTCGAGGGGTTCCAGGCGCCCTAGCAGCCGATCGGCTGCCGCCGTCAACGCCTGGGCCAGGCGATCATGGTCCCCGGCGTCGATCATCGGCTTGCGGATGGGCTCCAGTAATTCGAGTGCGCGGTCGCACTCTCCCGCATCCACTAGAGCGGAGCCCACCTTATAGGCCAGGTCGTACTTGTTCGTGTGCTCGAACACCTTGAGGGCGAGTGCGGCCGCACGATCGGGAGCACCCGTCTCGAGATACTGGTCGCTCAGCAGCGCCGCGGCCTCCGAGCCTGCCTCGAGATGAGGCAGGCTTTCGAGCAGCTTCACCGCTTCCGCGCCATTGCCTTTGGCGGCGAGCGCGCGCGCCTTGAGCGCCAGCGCGCCCGCGTGGGTCGGATTGAGCTCGAGAGCGCTCTCGATAAACTTCTGTGCTTCGCCTGTGTCCTTGCGCTCGATCAGCCGCTGGGCCCCGCGAAGATGGGCTTCTACGGCTTCCTCGTCCTGCCCCATGGCGTGGTAGACGTCAGCCAGACGGGTCAGGACGCGCACGTTTTCGGGCTCCGCCTGGAGTAGCGTGCGCAGCAGCGCAACCGCCTGCTTGTGGCGGTTCGCTTTCAAGTGCACCTCGGCCAGGTGCAGGTAGAGTGGGCGCGCCTCGCTCATCACTCCCTGCTGGGCGTACAGTTCGGCCAGCCGCTCGAGGGGCTTGATCTCTTCCGGTGCGAGCTTGGCGATTTTCTTGTAGATGGCGATGGCCTTGCCGACGAAGCCGTCGTTCAGGAAGAGCTGCGCGAGCCGCTCGAAGTATTCAAGGGCCTGGAAGGTCTCCCCCTGGCGAACGTAGAGGTCGCCAATGGTCATTAGTGTGACCTGGTCCTTGGGCTCGTGGCGAAGGATGTTCTGGTATTCGACGATGGCCTGGGAGACCCTGCCTTGGTTGAGATGCTTCTGCGCGGCTTCGATGAACTTGGTTTTGTTATAGGCCATCAGCAATCTTCTGCCCGTTTCCCGCTGAGGCGACAGCCCACCTGATTCTTGTGGGAGCGACGGCTTGCCCGGTCGAGCCTCGAAGGGGCCGCCGAATAGCAGACCCGGGAGCGGGCCAGTCCAGCGGAGGCCGGCAGTGAGCCAGCCAAGCTGAAGCTTCGTTACCACGCTAGCACGCGCCAGAAAGTCAAGTCAACGCAACGAAAAAATACATGCGAACAGGCAGTAATTAGCTCTCTCGCGAGAGACTCTGGGCCTGAGTGAAAAGGCGGAGGTTCAGTTCGAGGGGGCTGCGTCGAGCGGCAACTGCTCCTGCGTGACGTCGGCGGCCCAGCAGCAGGCTTCTCGCACAGGGGCAAAGGAATAGCGATGCAGTGGGGTGGGACCGTAGTGGCGCAAGGCGGCCAAGTGATCGGGGGTCGAGTAGCCCTTGTTGTGTCGCAGGCCGTAGTGCGGATAGACCGCGTCCCACTTGTCCATCAGCAGGTCGCGCGCGACCTTGGCCAGGATCGATGCTGCGGCAATCGAAACCGAGCGGGCGTCGCCCTTGGTCAGCGCGCGCTGCTCGAAGGGCAAATCCAGGTGTAGGGCATCGATGAGGAGGTAATCGGGCGTGACCTGGAGCTGTGCAACCGCGGCCCCCATGGCCTGGCGACTCGCCTGGTAGATATTCCAGGCGTCGATACGCTGGGCGTCCACTTCCGCGATGCTCCAGGCCACGGCGTGCTCGCGGATGCGCTCAGCCAGCACGGCGCGAAGCTGCGGGGCAAGCTTTTTCGAGTCGTCCAAGCCAACGATCCGGCGCTTGTGGTTCAGGATGACTGCGGCGGCGACCACGGGGCCGAAGAGCGACCCGCGTCCTACTTCGTCGAGGCCGGCGATGCGCAGCCAGCCGCGCTGGCGCGCTTCACGTTCGTAGCGGGAGGAGCACAGCCGCCTCATTGGGGCGCGATTCTAGCATAGGGAAGAGCAGAAGGAAGCGCGCAGAGGAAATCCCCAACGGCGGGGTGGCTCGTGATTATTCGACGGCCTGCGTGGCGGGCAACTCGGCGCGGCCGGCGCGCTTGATGCGCGCGGCTTTGCCCTTACGTCCGCGAAGGTAGTAGAGTTTCGCGCGGCGCACGCTGCCGTGACTGACCACTTCGATGGTGCTGATGACGGGCGAATGCACCGGAAAGATGCGCTCGATGCCGATGCCGAAGCTCACGCGCCGCACGGTGAAGCTGGCCGAGGCTAAGCGACCGCGCTTGGAGATGACCACGCCCTCAAAGGGCTGGATGCGCTCCTTTTCCCCTTCCGCTTCCTTTAGCCGCACATGGACGCGCACGGTGTCGCCAGGGCGGAAATTGGGGAGGTTCTCTCGCACCTGTCCCTGCTGGAGTTTTTCGACTACTCGGTTCATGGTTGTGATCCCTGGCAGACCCGCCCAGGTGGGCCAGCCGAAACGATCGGGAACACTCACTATAGCGGATTTTTGCCCGTTTGCCTACCTGATTACAGACTTGGCCCTCTCTCGGCCAGCGAGGGAACCGAATTTGTCCAACCGAGCCGATGGGGGCTATAATGTCTTCGGAGGTATTGTCGAGTGCTGGCCATCCGCCTGGCGAGAACAGGGAAGAAGAAGAAGCCGACTTATCGTGTGGTAGTGATCGAGAAGCGCCGGCCTCGAAATGGCCGGTTTGTGGAAGTGGTAGGAACCTACGACCCACTGAAGAAGCCGGCAGAGGTCAAACTCAACGCTGATCGCATCAAGTATTGGCTTGATTGTGGGGCGCAGCCCAGCGACACGGTCCGCAGCTTCCTTCAGAACCAAAAGATCGCCTAGGCGAGGTCCCCGCAGGCAAACGTCCCGCGAGCTCCGGGACCCGCACAAGCGAACCTTCCTGCTGTTCGTGTTCCAGTGGGAGGTGAACGATGAAGGAGCTGGTAGAAGCGATTGCGAAGGCGCTCGTGGACAATCCCGATCAAGTTCAAGTCCGCGCGATTGAGGGCGAACAGGTGACCGTGCTCGAGCTGCGCGTCCACCCGAGTGACCTGGGGAAAGTGATCGGGCGCCAAGGGCGCACGGCCAAATCCATCCGCACCATCCTCGGCGCGGCAGGGATGAAATTGAGAAAGCGCCTGACCTTGGAAATCCTCGAGTAGTGCCCACCGACTTCCCGGAAAGGCGTTTCGTGGGCGTTACCCTGGCGCGCATTGTCCGCCCGCACGGCCGCCGGGGCGAAGTGGCAGCCGAGATCCTCTCCGACTTTCCCGAACGCTTGCCTGCCCTGCGCGAAGCCTACCTCGCAGGTGGCGGGTGCGAGCCGCGCCGCATCGCCATCCGCTCCTGTTGGCTGCACAAGCAGCAAGTCATCTTTCATTTCGAAGGCTCAGAAAGCATCAGCGATGCGGAGCGGCTGCGCGGGCTGGAAGTGCAGATTCCACTCGCCGAGCGCATGCCCCTGCCCGCCGGCCGCTATTACATCACCGATTTGATCGGCTGCGAAATCTGGCAGCGCGACGGCAGCCGGCTCGGGAGGGTGCGCGACGTGCAATTTCTCGGCGAAGGGGTAGCCAGCGCGCCGCTGCTTGTCGTGGAGTCGCCCGAGGGCGAGCTGCTCATTCCGCTGGCCAAGGAAATCTGCACGCGCATTGACCTTGCCGCGCGCCGCATCGAGGTCGTCCTCCCCGATGGCCTGCGGGAACTGAACCTCGGGTAGTGGACGAGGGGATTCTTCCCACTTTGCTCCGCTCGGAGACAAACCAACCTGTGGAATGCGGTAAACTCAGGTTCGAGTAAGCCATGCGCTTCGATATCGTCACAATTTTCCCCGAGTTTTTCGCGGGACCACTCGACTACGGCATTGTCCGCCGTGCGCGCGAAGGTGGCTTGGTAGATGTGCGTGTGCATGACCTGCGCGAGTTCACTCATGACCGCCACCGCACAGTGGACGACCGGCCATTTGGTGGCGGCGAAGGCATGGTGCTGAGGCCCGAGCCGCTGTTTCGAGCCGTCGAGTCGCTCCTGCGCTTAACCGAGGGGCAGTTGCCAAGGGCTGGCCCGGCGGTGCCGGCAGGGACAGCGGTTGTGCTCCTTTCCGCGGCGGGCAAGCTGTTCGGGCAAGAAACGGCGCGGCGCTTCGCCAGCCTTGAGCGCATCGTGCTGCTCTGCGGTCGCTACGAGGGTGTGGACGAGCGTGTCGGCGAGCATCTGGCCACCGACGAAGTCTCCATCGGCAACTTCGTGCTCTCGGGGGGCGAGTTGCCCGCAGCCATGATTGTGGACTCGGTGACGCGCTTGCTCCCTGGCGCGCTGGGCAATAAAGCCTCGGCTGTTCAAGAATCCTTCAGCGCGCCAACGGTTCCAGCGCAAGAGCCGGTTCCTCTCACAGAACAGGACTCCTCGGCCGCAAGTTACGGCATCCTCGACTACCCGCACTACACGCGGCCCGCTGAATTCCGCGGCTGGGCGGTGCCAGAAGTGCTCCTCAGCGGCAACCATGAGCAGATCCGCCGCTGGCGTCGCCAGCAGGCCCTGGCAAAGACCGCGCGCAACCGCCCCGAACTGCTTGCCAGGCTGGCGCTCAGCAACGAAGATCAGCGCCTGCTCGAGGAACTACGCCGCGAAGAGAATCTTCCACCAGGGTTGCACCTCCCGAAGAAAGACCCCTCCGGGGGCCACGCGAGCAAGGGACAGAAGACAAGCAACCGGCGTCCGAGGTAGTCCAAACAATCTTGCGGCTGCTTCGAGCATTCTGCGCCCCATGCTAATCTTGGACAGCGAGGGTTCTACTAGCTCAGTGGATGGCAGCATGCACGCGCGGGGCGTCGACCGAGATGTGCCCGGCACATGCCGTCCGGTCGAGAGGGCTACAGGCCCGCGAGCTTGCCCAAGCCACGGAACCTGCCCTTGGCCGCGGCGGGGCCCAACTGCTTGATCATCTTGCGCATCATCATGTATTGCTTCAGCACCTGGTTGACTTCCTGGACCGTGCTGCCGCTGCCGCGGGCGATGCGCTTGCGACGCTTGCCGTCAATGAGAGAGTGGTCATTGCGCTCGGCGGCGGTCATCGAGTTGATGATGGCCTCCACGCGTTGGAGGCGGGATTCGTCCACCTGGGCGTCCTTCGGAATATTGGCGAGCGGGCCAAGCTTGGGCAGCATACCGACAATCTGCTCGAGCGGGCCCATCTTGCGGAGCTGACGCAATTGGTCGCGAAAATCTTCGAGTGTGAACTCGTCGCGACGCAGCTTGCGCTCGAGCTCCGCGGCCTTCTTCAAGTCCACGCTCTGCTCGGCCTTTTCGATGAGCGTGAGCACGTCCCCCATGCCCAGCACGCGCGAGACGATCCGCTCGGGATAAAAGGCTTCGAGCGCGTCGTATTTCTCGCCGATGCCGACGAATTTCACCGGCGCGCCGGTGACTTTGCCGATGGAAAGCGCCGCGCCTCCGCGGGCGTCGCCATCGAGCTTCGTAAGGATCACCCCGGTCAGGCCCAGCCGCCGGTGGAACTCGCCTGCCGAGCGCACGGCGTCTTGCCCAATCATCGCGTCGGCAATGAAGAGGATTTCCGAGGGTTGCAACTCGCGCTTCAGCTCGCCGAGCTCCGCCATCAACTGGTCGTCAATGTGCAGTCGGCCGGCGGTGTCCACGAGGATCGTATCGTAGGCCGAGAGCTTGGCTTCGCGAATGGCCCCGCGCGATATCTCGAGCGGCTTGTTTGTGCCTTCGCCGGGCCAGCAGGGCAGCCCGACGGCCCGCGCGACCTGCGCCAGTTGTTCGCGCGCCGCGGGGCGATAGACGTCGGTCGAGACGGCCAGCGGCCGATGGCCGTGCTGCGAGAGCCACCTGCCGAGCTTACCCGTTGTGGTGGTCTTGCCCGAGCCTTGCAGGCCAACTAGCAGCCAGACGGATGGAGGGCGCGAAGCAAACAGCGGCTTGGCGTGCTTGCCGAGCAACTCCGTAAGCTCATCGCGGACGATCTTCACCACCTGCTGATCGGGCGAGAGCTGGAGCATCACCTCGGCGCCCAAGGCTTTTGAGCGGATTCGTGCGAGGAGTTCATCGCAAACCCCGACGTTGACGTCGCCCTCGAGCAGCGCCTCGCGGATCTCGGCCAGCGCCGCGTCCAGGTGCTCTTCGGTGAGCTTGCCCTGCCCGCGGAGGTTCTTGAAAACCCGCTGCAGTTTTTCGGTCAGGCTCTCAAACATGCTCAGCGCCCACTATCTTCATTCTAGGAGAGGCTTCGAGGACGGTCAACGCGCAGTGGGTCGCTCGAGACATGTCTCCTAAAAAAACTGTCCTTGAGCTCAGCCTGGAAATGTTGGAACTGTTGGGTGCGCTTCTGGTCCGTTGAAGGCTAACGGTCTAGCTCGCTCCACCCGGCAGAGCGATGCTGCGCCTGAGCAAGGATGTGGCTATACTTCCCTCCCCATCATGAATAAGAACCTGTGCTTTGCCCAAATCCTAGCGCTGCTGGCGCTGCTCGTCCCGAGCGGCCTGGCCCAGCAGTTTGATCCAAGCCTTTATGCCGGCCTTGAGTGGAGGTTGATCGGGCCGTTCCGAGGCGGGCGGTCCGTAGCGGTTGCCGGCGTGCCCAGCCAACCGAACGTCTTCTATTTCGGTGCAGTCTCGGGCGGCGTCTGGAAGACCGAAAACGCCGGCGAAACCTGGAAGCCGATCTTCGACTCCCAGCCGATCGCCTCGATTGGCGCCATCGCTGTCGCGGCATCGAACCCGAACGTCATTTATGTCGGCTCGGGCGAGGCCGACATGCGCTCCAACATCTCCTATGGCGACGGCATGTACAAGTCGAGCGACGGCGGAACGACCTGGCGCAACTTTGGCCTGCGCGATACGCGGCAGATCGGCCGCATCCTCGTGGATCCGCGCAACCCGGACGTCGTGTTCGTCGCCGCTCTCGGCCACGCTTACGGGCCAAACGCGGAACGCGGCGTGTTTCGCTCCATCGACGGCGGCAGGACTTGGCAGAAGGTTCTTTTCAAGGACGACAGCACCGGCGCGATCGATCTGGCCTGGAATCCGCATCACCCGCAGACGATCTTTGCGTCGCTATGGCGCACGCGCCGCCCACCCTGGAACGTCTACCCGCCTTCGAACGGGCCCGGCAGCGGACTGTACAAATCAACCGATGGCGGCACAACGTGGCGGCAAATCACCGGCCATGGCTTTCCATCGGAGGGGCTCGGGCGGATCGGCATAGCCGTGGCGCTCGGCCAGCCGGCGCGTGTCTACGCGATCGTCGATGCGAAAGAGGGAGGCTTGTACCGATCCGATGATGCGGGTGAGAGCTGGCAGCGCCTCAATTCCGAAAGCCGCATCTGGGGCCGCGGCTGGTACTTCGGCCAGGTCGAGGTGGATCCCCGAGACCCCGACACCGTGTACGTGATGAATACTTCGACCTACCGCTCGCGCGACGGCGGGCATCGCTTCGAGGCAATCAAGGGCGCGCCTGGCGGTGACGACTACCACCAGCTCTGGATCAACCCTAACGATCCCGGCCGCATGGTCCTGGCAAGCGACCAGGGGGCGACTGTCAGCGTGGACGGAGCCCGGAGCTGGAGCACTTGGTACAACCAGCCGACCGCTCAGCTCTATCACGTGGTGGCCGACAATGCGTTCCCCTACCGGGTCTACGGCGCGCAGCAGGATAGTGGCGCCGTGGCTGTGCCATCGCGCACCAACTGGCACCAAATCTCCTTCCGCGACTGGTACCCGGCCTGCGCGGGCGGCGAGTCGCACTACATCGCCCCCGATCCGCTCGACCCCAATATCATCTACGGCGACACAGTCACGCGCTGCGATCAAACCACCAACAACGGCAAGGACGTCTCCCCCACCCTCGGCCTGCCGGGACCGTTCCGCACTACCTGGACGCTGCCTCTGGTTTTCTCCAAGGCCGATCCGCACTCGCTTTACTTCAGCCGCCAGGTGCTGTTCAAGACGACCGATGGCGGGCAGAACTGGCAGCGGATTTCGCCCGACCTGACGCGTGAACACCCGGGCGTTCCCCCGAATCTTGATGAGGCGACGGCGCAGGATACGGCGGTCAAAGACGCGCGGCGCGGGGTCATCTATACCATTGCCCCGTCGCCGCTCGAACGAGACCGCATCTGGATCGGAACCGACGACGGCCTAATTCAGCTCACGGCCGACGGCGGGAAAAGCTGGCGCAACGTGACTCCTCCGGAAATCGGGCCTTGGAGCAAGATCGGCATCGTCGAGGCGTCGCACTTCGATGCCGCGGCAGCATACGCCGCAGTCGACCGGCATTGCCTCGAAGACCTTCGCCCTTATATCTACCGCACGCGCGACAATGGCCGCACCTGGACGAAGATCACGGCCGGGCTACCGGAAAACGTCTACGTGAACGTGGTCCGCGAAGATCCGAAGCGCAAAGGCCTGTTGTTCGCGGGGACCGAAACCGGGGTGTTTGTCTCCTTCGATGACGGCGGCCACTGGCAGTCCTTGCAACAGAACCTTCCCGCCTCCTCGATGCGCGACTTCGAAATTCATGAAGACGATCTCATCGTGGCCACGCACGGGCGCTCGCTCTGGATCCTAGATAACATTACGCCGCTGCGGCAGCTCACGCCGGAGGTGGCTTCAGCCCCGGCACATCTGTTCCGCCCGGCGAATGCGATCCGCATGCAGGGCAGTCTGTTTGACGGCACGCCGCTGCCGCTTGGGTCGCCCGTGGCTGAGAACCCGCCGAGTGGAGCGGTGATCGATTACTACCTGAAGGCGGCATCTCCGACGTCGGTGGTGCTCGAGATCTACGATCGAAGCGGCCGTCTCGTTCGCCGCTATTCAAGCTCGGAGAAGGCGCAGCCCTTCGACCCGGAGAGCGTGGACATCCCGGCAGCCTGGTTGCGAACGCCGCCTGCTCTGCAGGAAACGGCGGGGATGCATCGCTTTGTCTGGGATCTGCATTGGACAGCGCCCGCTGGAGCCGAGGGCGGTCGGCCGGGCCGTGCTGGCCCGACCGGTCCCTGGGCGCTCCCTGGCGAGTACACGGCAAAGCTGGCCGTGGGCGGCCAGACCTACTCACAGCCGCTCGTCGTCGCGATGGATCCGCGCGTTAAGACTTCCGCCGCTGACCTCGAGCGGCAATTCGCTGCCGCGCAGCAGGCGGCGGAGATGATGGGTCAGGCGGCGCAGGCGCGCCAGCAGGCGGCCGAGCTCCGGCAGCAACTTCAGGCCTCCCGTGGCAAGGCCGCGACGAATCGAAGTGTAGGATCAGCCATCACCGCGCTCGATCACAAGCTCGACGGGTTGATGGGCCAGCCACTCCGGGGCGGTTTTCCGCCCGAGGAAACCAGCGACCGCTCGAGCCTCGAATTCGTAATCCGGCTGCTCTCGACCGCGCGAGCCAGCATTGACAGCGCGCCTCAGCCTCCTACCGGGGGCGACCAGACGGCACTGGCACGGGCCAAACAGATACTCGCCGCTGCGCTCGAAGCCTGGAGCGAGATCAGAACCACCGACCTGCCCCGGCTCAATAGGCTCCTGCGCCAGAGCAACCTTTCGCCCATAGAGTAGCCTGGGTTCGAGCGCCGGTCTCGAGACCGGCTTATCCGCCTCAGTTGATTGAGGCATTTGCGGGCCTGAATCGGGCGGGTCGTGCGGGGTCGTGCGGTCGTGCGTTCCGTTCCTTGACCCTGCTAGAAGGCTCGACTAGACTAACCGGTTTGATTTGGGTCCGCCCTGGTGACTGTGTTCACTCCGAGCCCGCCGCCCTTCGGCCGGTTCGGGGGTGAACGGGGGGTTGAGTGCTACCGACGAGCCCGGCGGACTGAGGGGAGCCACCGTTGCCGAAACGCACCTTCCAACCCAAACTGCGACGCCGCCACAAGACGCACGGCTTTCGCGCGCGCATGAAAACGAAGGGCGGCCGCAAGGTTCTTGCGGCACGCCGCAAGAAGGGACGCCATCGTCTCACGCCCATCTAATCGCTCGTCGGATTCGCGGCGAGGCTTTCCGCGGGCGGCTCGGCTGGTGCGTCATGCTGCGTCATGCTGAGTACGAGGCCACTTACCGCGGCGGCCAGCGACGCTCGAGCGCGCAGTTCCTGATCTTCTATCGCGGGAACGGACTCGAGCGCAGCCGCTTTGGCATCAGCGTGAAGAAGGCGCTCAGCGGCGCGGTCGTGCGCAATCGAATCCGCCGGCGGATTCGCGAGATCCTGCGACTCGATCGTTCGGAGATACCTCCGGGATGGGATATCGTCATACACCCGCGCAGCTCGGTCGGGCGAGCAAGTTTCGCGTCGCTCCGAGCGGAGCTGGTTCGCTTGCTGCAAAGCCTCGGGAAGTAAGCCGTGCGCGCCCGGGCGCTCTCGATCGAGAGGTGCGCTCGCGGGGGCTTATTATCTGGCTGCTGCTCGCCGGACTTCGTATCTACCAAGCCTGCCTCTCACCGCTCCTGCCCTTCGGGTGCAAGTTTTACCCCACTTGCTCGCGGTACGCGTGCCAGGCCATCGAAGTCCACGGCGCTGGGCGCGGGGCGTGGTTGGCCTTCCAGCGGCTGCTGCGCTGCCGGCCGTTCTCGCCCGGAGGCTATGACCCCGTGCCGGAGCCAGACGCTGTTCAGTCCGCCAAAAGGGTCTGCCAGTGAAAGAGCTCTCCCCAGAACGCCGCGCGCTCCTGGCTGGCCTGCTTTCCCTGCTGGTCATCATCATCTGGAGCATGATCTATAAGCCGCCGGCGCCGCCGAAGCCTTCCCCGCAGCACGCCGGGACCGAGACGGCAGGCCGTCCGGCGACTGCCGCCGGCCAGCCTCTGGCTTCTGTTGCTGCGCCGGGGCCGAGCGCGATTCCTGCGCGTGCTGCCAGCGAAGAGAGAACGATTGTTGTCGAAAGCCACCTCTACCGCATCGAGCTCTCGAATCGCGGGGCGGCGGTCCGTAGCTGGCAACTGAAAAAATATACGGACGACCACAAGCCGCCGCGCACGCTCGACGTGGTTCACCCGGACGCGACGCAGGCGGTCGGCTGGCCGTTCTCGCTCGCGCTCGACGACCCGCAGCTCGAAGCACAAGCGAATTCTGGCCTGTACGTCGTAACGCTGGCGGAGCCCCGCCTCGCCGCCGGTGTGCCGGACAAGACCGTATCCTACGAGCTGGCGCCCCCACTGACCCCGCTCACCCCGCCAACAGAGCTCCATTTTATGTGGAGCGACGGACGACTGGCGGTGATCAAGCACCTCAAGTTCGACCCGAGCTACGTTGTCGAGATGGAAACCTCCGTCCAGCTCGACGGCAAGCCGCTCGTGCATGGCGTGGCTTGGCGCGGCGGCTTCGGTGACACCACTGTGTACATGCCGGCAGAGCAGGTGCAGGTCTTCTTCAGCAGCGGCGGCAAGCTTCAGATGCTGCCGTACAAGAAGCTGGGCGACCCAAACCAACCTGCGCAGCGGCTGCACCGGCCCGGCACCTTCGGCTACGTTGGTATTGAGGATCGCTACTTCGCCGCGGCGTTTCTCCCGCGCGCCGCGACCTCCGCTGGCGTTGCCCTCTGGGATTGGCGGCTGGACGTCGACATCGAGCAGGATGGCAAGACGGTGAAGGAACCCGTGGCGGAGATGGCCGCAAGGGAAACCTCGCCCGGGCCGCTCGCGCTGCGGGTTTTTGTCGGCCCGAAAGACCTTGACGAGCTCAAGAAACTCAACCCGCCGCTCACTGACCTGGTTCAGTTTGGCTGGCTAGAGATCATTGCTGCGCCGCTGTTCTACCTGCTGCGTTGGTTGCACGGCTACGTGCCCAACTATGGTTGGGCCATCATCCTCATGACCGTGCTGATCAATATGTTGCTCTTTCCGCTGAAGGTGAAGAGCTGGCGCTCGATGCAGAAGATGCAGAAGGTGGCGCCGGAAATTCGGGCCATCCAGGACCGCTACAAGAAGTACTCCCTGCGCGACCCGCGCAAGCAGGAGATGAACAAGGAAGTCATGGCCGTCTACCAGCGCGAAAACATCAATCCGATGGGCGGCTGCCTGCCCATGGTTCTGCAAATGCCCATCTGGTTCGCCCTCTATCGCATGCTGAACGTCACCATCGAATTGCGCCACGCACCGTGGCTCGGGTGGATTCATGATCTTTCTGCGCGCGATCCCTATTACATCTTACCGGTGCTCATGGGGGTCACTATGTACGCGATGCAGAAGATGACCCCCATGACCGCCACCGACCCGGCCCAGCAACGCATGCTGAACTGGACGCCGCTGATGTTCGGCGCCATGTTCGTCATCTTCCCGGTCTCGAGCGGGTTGGTGTTGTATATTCTGGCGAGCAACCTGGTGAACATGGCACAGCAGTGGTATCTGAACCGGAGCGAGCCCGTGGCAGCAAAGGCGCCGCGGGGCAAGGAGGCCAAGAAGAGGTAGCTCCTCGTAGGCTCGGTGTCATCCGCGGCAAGCCAGCCTGGCAGGCCCCGACCGGGTAGGCTTGACCCGGCAGCAAGCAGCGTGGAGTGTCGAGCGATGCCACAGTCCTTCGTCCAAGACGGAAAGGTTGACCGCGAAGCGCTGGCCGCCGAACTCCGCCGCTTCCTCGACCTCGTGATCGCCCAGACGCGGCTCGAGCTTGGCTACGAGATCCGCCTCGAAGTCCGCAGCGGAGGAGCGTCGGCAGTCGAGGTGGAGAGTCCGGAAGTTCTGGTCGTCTTCCGCGGGCGCGACCAGGAGCTCCTGCTCGAGCGTAGCGCCGAGCTGCTCCAAGCGCTCGAATACCTCGCCCTGCGCTGGCTGCGCCTGGATCCTCACTACTACGACCATATCCGCTTTGATTCGGGCGACTACCGCGCCCTACGCATCGAGGAGCTAAAGCTTTCGGCGCGCGTGGCCGCCGAGCGCGTGCGGGAGACGCGCACTCCCTTCCGCTTCAACCCCATGCCCGCGCGGGAACGCCGCGTCATTCATCTCGTGCTAAAAGACCAGCCGGGCGTGCGCACTACAAGCGAGGGTGTGGGCGAACAACGCCAGGTGGTGGTTTTTCCTGCGGAAGCGAAGTAGATGCTAGGGCAGTTCAATGAGGTGGCCGGCCTTGCCGACACTGAAACACTGGGTCGCGCCAATGCGGTCGCTGCGCCCGGCGCATTCGTGGATGTGGCCGCAGAACAGGTAGGCCGGCTGGACGCGCTTGACCCACTCGCGCAGAACACGGCTGCCAGCATGCTCGCCTTGACGCACCCTGTCGAGCAGCGAGCCGTACGGCGGGAAGTGGACAACCAGATAGAGCGGCTGGGAAGTGTCAAACTCCGCTAGCGCCCGAGCGATCTCCTCCTCGGTGTATTCCCCGGGGGTGTTGAATGGCGTTGGGTTGCTGTAGCCGAGACCCGCCCAGTTGGTGGTGCCGAGTCGTCGCATCTGCCGGTGGAAATCAACGAAACCAAAATGTTTGCACAGCGTGCGAATCTGCTCGTGCGTCTCGTGGTTTCCCGGCAGCACCCAGAGCCGCTTGCCAAGATGCTCGAGCGCTTCACCGCAGCCCTCGAGTCCCCGCCCGAATGTGGATAAGTCGCCCGCGGAGATGTAGAGGTCGGCTTGCTCGGTAACCAGAAGCTTGAGAGCTTGTAGGTCGCCGTGGATGTCGCTGAAAACGAGCACCTTCATGGAGCCGCTCTCGCCCAGCCCTCCCAGATGGCGCGTCCTCGGGCATCGAAGGTCACGGCAAAAGTGAACGGCGCCGGGCGATTGCCTCGCGCGAAGAAACGCAGGTCGCTGATCTCGAGGGCGGGCAGGCCGCTGCGTTCGCCGAAGCGAAACACAGGGAAGCGGGCGAACCAGAGATAGGTCTTGACTTTGGGAAGTTGCTCCGCGGTCTCCAGGTAGCGGGCGGGCGCGTTGTCTCGGACGAATTGAAAGGGCGGAACGTCCCCCGCAGGGCCATGGCTCCACAGGTCCATGCGGCCTTCCCAGGTTCCCCCGGGGGTGCGCACCAGCCCGTCCCAGTGCGCCACTGAAGGTGGCAGGGGGAGCGCGCCCAGCCGCTCAACACGCAGGTTGCGCCTCGCGGCGAAGTCCTGGACGCGCTTGAGCGCAACATGGTGGGCCACCGCCGTGAGCCCCAGGTAGGCCACAAGTGCGTACACACCGGCGCGGCACCAACTCAACCGCGGCACGCGGAACCCCCACGCGCCCCACATCGGCAGGAAAAAGAAGGCCAGGAGTACCAGCGGTACGGCGCGGACTGTCCACTTCGAGAACGGGAAGCCC
>DATFXF010000017.1:0-4948 GCA_035258565.1 Candidatus Acidiferrales bacterium | reverse complement strand
GGACTGCGGTCGAAGTTCTCGGTAAGATTGATGTGCTTGCCACCAGCCCGGTCGTAGAGCATCAGCCGCCAGCGGTCGCTCTCGTAGCCTGCCTTCATCTGCGCGCGGTAGGCGATGTAGCGCCCATCTGGGGAATATACGGGTCCACCGTCGTAGGCGGGATTGGTGGTGATGCGTTTCGGTTCGGCGCCGCCGTCCACGGGCACGAGGAAGAGATCGGCGTTCGTGCTGCGCGCCTCGTCCTTGTCGGTGTTGGCGGTGAAACAGAGCTCCTTGCCATCGGCCGAAAACGCAATGGCATCCGGCCCGCCGAGCGAAAAAGGCGGGACGTCGTAATCGGCGCCCAACGTGAGGTCGCGGGCCATGCCGCCCTGCTTCGAGATCACAAACAGGTGGCTGCGCTTACCTTCGCTCCAGCGATTCCAGTGCCGGTAGAGAAGGTGGTCGTAGGTCCGAGCCTTGACCTTGCTTTTTTCGCGCGCGGTGTCGCGCTCGCTGTTGCACGCGTCGTTACGACAGTCAGGATAAACCTCCGAAGTGAATGCCAGAAGGTTGCCATCGGGCGACCACAGCACATTGTCCGCACCGGTCGAGAGGCGAGTGACCTGGACGGCCTCTCCGGCGCTTGTGGAGATGATGTAGACCTGCTGCGCGCCGGCGCGCGCGGAGAGAAACGCAAGGAAGCTGCCGTCGGGCGACCACTCCGGCCGCGAGTCGCGGCCGCTGCTCGTGAGCTGACGAGGCTGACCACCAGCCGTCGGCACCAGCCAGATGTTGCTGACGGACCGATTCACTTCCTTGTCGGGCGTGGCGACTTTGTAGGCGACCAATCTGCCGTCGCGCGAGACTTGCGGCTCGCTTACGCGGTCAAGCTTGATGAGGTCATCAAAGGTGATCGCATGCTTTGCCGCAGCTTGTCCGGTTGCTTGGCCGCGGGCCGCTGGCCGTGCCAGGGCCAGTGCCAGCACGCAGCAAACCAGGGCCGGTGGCTTTATCCAAAGCATATCTCCTCCAGATGTCTAGGAAAGCACTGCATGATGGCATTTTCCGCCGCGGTTTCCAAGCGCCTCGGGCAGGGTAGCAAATAGGACCCCTTTGCACGGCGCCTCGCTCCTTGATTAACTCCCGCCCAGAACGGGGAGGAACTTCATATGAACATAATCTTCAGCCGGCTTTCCGACGCTACGCGGTTCTGATGATCGCTCCGAATTGCACTGCCCAATGATAAAGATGGTCGCGGAGTTCAACTGGTTTGGGAAATGGATCAAGGGCCAGCCAGGGGGGTTGAGTGAAAGAGTTGCTCTCCACACCCGGGGAGCGGAAGCGAGAGAAAGTGAAGAGGGAGGTGCCTCGAAACAGGCCCGAATTAGGCTGGGCGAGGGCGCGTCAGCGGGCGAGTGGTACCCCGACAGCCCACACGTAGCCGTCAGGGTCGGCCACTAGCACGTCGCGCCAGCCGTGGCCTCGGTCGGCGGCCGGTTGCACTATGGTCGCGCTGCTCGTCCGGGCGCGCGCTTCGACCTGGTCCGGATCCACACCGAGCACGCGCAACTCGGCGCCAGTGCCTCGCGGCGCATTGCTGGCCAGGCGGCTCGCCAGCGGGTGCTGGTCGTAGGCATGGTCCGCGTGCAACATGAATTTTACGCCCGCCAGTTCGAGCGCGGCAAAATCGGGGTCGAAATAGTTGGCCTTCGCGCCAAGCACGCCGGTATAAAACGCCACTGAGCGCGCCACTTCCTTCACGAGCAGATTCACGGTGAGACGCGGCAGCGACTGTCCGTATTCATCCGCTGGCATCCACGGATCGCCTGTGCGCTTCTTGGTCATTTGCACGCCTCAGTCGTTTTCTGGGCGCATGATCGCACAGGATTCCGCTCGTGGGTTGAGATTCTGGGATCGATTTTGGATCCATCTCCGGCCAATTTGGCTCATCCCACTCTCTCCCGTCTGCGCCCGGCCCCTGAACTTGTGGCTTTCTTCGGCGTTGCAGTAAGATGGCCTGCCCCTCAGGACCCTGTTCCGCAGAAGTATTGATCGCAGGCCCGCCGAAGGCCAACAGCTTCTTGCGGGGAAGGAGGCCCGTGGACGACGCGCTGACCGTTCATCGCCTCCAGTTCGCTTTCACCATCACGTTTCACTACCTTTTCCCACAGCTTACCATGGGGCTTGCGCTGCTTCTGGTCATTCTGAAGACGATAGCGCTGCGCACTGGCGACGACCACTACAACCACGCGGCGCGCTTCTGAGCCCGTATCTTCGGCATCAATTTTGCCGTCGGCGTGGTGACAGGAATCCCGATGGAATTTCAGTTCGGTACCAATTGGGCTGAATTCTCCCGTGCCGCGGGCGGCGTGATCGGGCAAACGCTGGCCATGGAAGGCGTCTTTTCCTTCTTTCTAGAGTCCACCTTCCTTGGACTCTTCCTCTTCGGCGAGCAGAGGTTGGGGCCCAGGCGCCATTGGCTCGCCGGATTTCTGGTCTTCCTGGGCTCTTGGCTCTCAGGCTACTTGATCATCGCCACCGATGCCTGGATGCAGCATCCGGTGGGCTACACACTCGGGCCGCACGGTGAAATCCAGCTTTCGAGCTTCTGGGCACTTCTGCTGAATCCCTGGGCGCTTTGGCAGTACGCGCACAATATGATTGCTGCCGTGATCACTGCGTGTTTCGTTATGGCAGCGGTGGGCGCGTTCTACCTCCTCGCCGGCCAGCATGAAGCTTACGGTCGCAGGTTCTTGCGCGTGGCGGTGAGTGTGGGCGTGGTAGCCACCATCTTGCAGCTCTATCCGTCCGATGCACAGGGTCGCATGGTGGCGCGGCATCAGCCCGTAACGCTGGCGGCGATGGAGGGACTCTTCGAGACCAAGTCAGGCGCGCCGCTGGCCATCATCGGCCAGCCGGACATGCAGAAGAAACGCCTCGATAATCCGTTGGTCGTGCCCCGGGCGCTCAGCGTTCTCACCTATCGTCGCTGGGAGGCGGAGGTGAAGGGTCTGGACGTCTTCCCCGAGCAAGACTGGCCTGACCAGATCCCGCTGCTCTATTACAGCTACCACGTGATGGTCGGGCTCGGAACGATCTTCATCGCGGTGATGGTGGTCTCGGCCATATTACTCTGGAGGGGCCGGCTTTACACTTCGCCCGCCATGCTCTGGGCGCTCATGCTCTGCTTGCCGTTTCCGTACATCGCCACGACCGCAGGCTGGATCACGGCGGAGGTAGGGCGGCAACCGTGGCTCATCCATGGCCTGATGTGCGCACGCGCACGGGCATCTCTCCGCAGGTCTCAGCGGGTAACGCCTGGTTCACAATGATCGGCTTCCTAGGGCTCTATCTCGTGCTCGGGATTCTATTTCTTTTCCTCGTGCACCGCGAAATCGATCGCGGGCCCGAGCCCCCAACCGCGCGCGGGGTCCTCGCGGTCGATCGCTGAGGAGCGACCTGGGTGGAAACCGTCTGGTACTGTCTGATCGCAGTCATGCTGGCCATCTATGTGGTGTTGGATGGTTTCGACCTCGGTGTTGGCATCCTTCATCTCTACATCGCGCGGACCGACGCAGAGCGCCGCCTGGCGCTGAGTACCATGGGGCCGGTCTGGGATGGCAACGAGGTTTGGCTGCTCGCTGCGGGCGGGACCCTCTATTTTGCCTTTCCGGCACTCTATGCTTCGGGTTTCAGCGGCTTCTATCTGCCGCTGATGATGGTCCTGTGGCTCCTGGTACTCCGCGGCATTTCCATCGAGTTCCGCAATCACGTGGAGAGTTCGGTGTGGAAACCCTTCTGGGACTTCGTGTTTTGCTTTTCAAGCCTGCTGCTGGTTGTCTTCTACGGGGCCGCAGTGGGCAACGTCGTGCGTGGTGTACCTCTGGACGCTCGCGGCTACTTCTTCGAGCCGCTGTGGACTGACTTCCGCCTGGGGGCCGAAACGGGCATCCTCGACTGGTACACAACCCTGGTTGGCCTGGCCGCCTTCTTCGCGCTCTTGGAGCATGGCGCGCTGTGGGTGGCACTGAAGACCATCGGCCCGGTCCAGGAGCGTTCGCATCGCATTGCGCGCCAAGGGTGGTGGGGTGTCGCAGTGTCCACGGCGATGATCACGCTTCTTACGTTTCGCATTCAGCCGCAGGTGCCGGCCAATTTTTCCGCACGTCCGTGGGGATGCGTCTTTCCCGCACTGGCGATCGCCGGGCTGGTTGGAGTGCAAAAGTTTCTCTCACCTAGGTTCCCTGGCCGGGGCGATTCTCTGCGCGACCGCAAGGCTTTTTTCTCCTCCTGCACATACTTGTTAGGGATGCTCACAAGCGTGGCCTTCGGTCTGTACCCCAATGTCCTGCCTTCGCGCACGAATCCCTCATATGCGCTCACCATCTACAACGCGAAAGCAGCCGATTATGGCCTCCGTATTGGTCTGGTCTGGTGGGTGATCGGAATGACCCTGGCGGGTGGCTATTTTGTGTTTCTCTACCGGCACTTTGCGGGCAAGGCGAAGGTTGGCAACGACAGGGAAGCGTACTAAAGCCGGCTCGGCGGCCGGTCGACCGACTCTTCGGGCGTTGGGTGCGGTCTCGCGCGCCGGACCCAGAGCCAGTTGACAAATGCAGTGGCGAAGGTCGCACTCATCGCCCACAGCTCGCCGCGGCCCATCCGCGTGACCAAGACCGCGGAGAACGCCATCCCTAGAGCGGCAAACAGAACGCCGGCTGGCAGGCGAAAGCCTCGAGCGTGCGGCTGTCTGCGTCGCAGCACGGGCAGAGCCGCGCACACCAACCCGTAAGCAAACAGCCGTGCCACGGCGGAAAGGATCACATTCCAGCGAAACGTTCCCGCCATCGCCAGCGCCCAGACCAGTAGCGCGAAAACCAGAATCGAGACGTGCGGCGTTCGAAACTTCCTGTGGATCGCTCCGAGCATCGGCGGGAAATCGCCGCGCTCCGCCAGGGCATAGGTC
>DATFXF010000016.1:0-2937 GCA_035258565.1 Candidatus Acidiferrales bacterium | reverse complement strand
CGATACCGTAAATTGGCCCACTTCGATACTGGAAAATGGCCCACCCCCCTCTAGCCGGAGCATCCTGCCAGTGAGGCAGGAGGTCCGGGATGGAGAGGAGAGCGAAGGTGGAGCTGTTCGAGCAGATTCGCAGGGAATACGAGTTCGGTAGTGGGACGATTAAGGGAGTGGCGTACAAGCTGGGAGTGCACCGCCGGATGGTGCGCCAGGCGCTAGTGAATGCCGAACCGCCCGAGCGCAAGCAGTTCAAACGTAAACGACGGGCAATCGGGCCGCTGCGACCCTTTATCGACGGCATCCTTGAAGCCGATCGCAGCGCGCCGCGTAAGCAGCGTCACACCGCGCATCGGATCTTCGAGCGGATCAGAACCGAGCTGCCTGAGCACAAGGTGGCCGAGGTAACAGTGCGGCTGTACGTGCGAGAGCGCAAACGGGAGTTGGGCTGGTCAACTCGTGCGACCTGTGTGCCACAGAGCTACGCGCCGGGACAGGAAGGCCAGGTGGATTGGTACGAGGCGTGGGCGGAGTTGGGCGGCGTGCCGGTACTGCTGCAGGTGTTCTCGATACGCAGCATGGTGAGTGGCGCGGCCTTCCATCGAGCGTATCATCGTGCCACCCAGCAGGCGTTTCTCGACGCTCACGAGCACGCATTTCAATATTTTCAGGGTATTTTTCGGGTCCTGCGCTATGACAACTTGAAGAGCGCGGTGAAGAAGGTCCTGCGTGGTTTCCGCCGGGAGGAGACCACACGCTTCATCGCCTTCCGCTCGCATTGGCGGTTCCAGAGCGACTTCTGCACCCCCGCAGAACCACACGAGAAAGGCGGGATTGAGGGCGAGGCCGGCTACTTCCGGCGTAATCACTGGGTGCCGATCCCGAAAGCGCGGGATCTCGCCGAGCTTAACGCGCAGCTGCTCACCGCCTGCCGCGAAGATGAACGGCGCCTGATTATCGGACACAGCCAACCGGTGGGGGCGTTGATGATCGAGGAGCGCGCGCATCTGCTGCCACTCGCCGAGCAGGGCTTCGAACTGGCGGAACTCTCATTTCCGCGCGTGGACGGACTGGGCTGTGTGCGGGTGCGGACCAATCTCTATTCAGCGCCGGCTCCGCCCGGCAAGACCGTCGAAGTGCGACTTTATCCGAGTCACGTTGAAGTGCGGGACGAAGGCCGCTGCATCGCCCGCCACGAGCGTTGTTATGAGCGCCACCAACAGGTGCTCGACCTCGAACACTATCTCGATGTGCTGGAGCGCAAGCCGGGGGCGCTCATCGGGTCGAAGCCACTGGCGGCGTGGCGGGAACGTGGGCTGTGGCCGCAAAGTTACGACCGGCTGCTGGACGAGTTGATTCGCCGCCACGGCAAGTCGAGCGGCACGCGCCAGATGATCCAGGTGCTGAGCCTGATCAAACCGCACGGGCACGAGCGGGTGCGAGCGGGAGTAGAAGAGGCGATCACGCTGGGCTGTGCAGATGCCGCGGCAATCCGGCACCTGGTGGAAGCCGCCGACCTGGCGCATGCCCGCTGCGATCTCATGGAATTGAGCGCGCTTGCACGCTTTGAACGTCCCTTGCCGGTAATGACGGATTACGATGGGCTGCTCGGCCAGGAGGTGACGCCATGAATGCGGAAGGGATCTCCCTGGAAGCGGCAGCTATCCGACAGCAGTGCAGGCTGTTGCGGATGCCGACCATCGCGGCCCAATGTGCTCAGTTGGCCGAACAGGCCGTGCGCGAGCGGCGGACCCATCTCGGCTATCTCGAAGCCCTGCTACAAGCCGAACTCGAGGAACGCGAACAGCGGCTGATCGAGCGGCGTATCCACGAAGCTCATCTGCCGCGCATGAAGACGCTGAATGACTTCGACTTTGCACGCAATCCCAAGGTCTCGGCCCAACAGATTCATGAACTCGCTCGTGGCGATTACATCGGGCGCGCCGAGCCCATCATCTTTATAGGTGACAGCGGCACCGGTAAGACTCATCTCCTGACCGGGCTGGCGGTGGCCGCCTGCCGGCAGAAGCGCCGGGTGCGCTTCGCCAGCGCCGCCGCGCTGATCAACGAAATGGTCGAAGCCAAGCATCAGCTGCAACTCGGCCGTGCGCTGTCACGCTGGACTCGTTACGATCTGATTGCGCTCGATGAAGTGGGCTATGTGCCGCTGGCAGAAGTCGGCGCCGAGTTCCTGTTTCAGGTCATTGCTGAACGGGTCGAGAAAACCGCCGTGATAGTCACCACCAACCTGCCGTTCTCAGAATGGACCCAGGTGATTCCCAACGCCCGGCTCTGCAAGGCACTGATCGACCGCATCACCGACCGCGCCAATATCATCGAGACCGGCACCGAGTCCTACCGCTTTCGCCGTACCATGGAGAAGCGCAAGGGCAAAACCACGGATACGAAGACTTAATACCGCGCCGCCGGGCGGCGGGAGAAAGTAATGACCTCTGCAATGGATCACTAAAACTGTGGAGAGCGATCAAAGAACGTAGGGGGTGGGCCAAATCTGAATATCAAAGTGGGCCAAGCTGCATTGTCAAAATCAACCCTTGCCCTGCTCGATGCGAATGACCATGCGCTGGCTGTCGATGTCGGTCACCTTAAGCGCAACGACTTCGGAGACGCGTAGGCCCCCCGCGTAGGCGGTCATCAGCGCCGCACGATGCTTGAGATTCGGAATGGCCTCGAAGAATTGCTGGAGTTCGGCGAGGCTCAGAATGACGGGGAGTTTCCGCGGGCGGCGCGGATACACGATGTGCCGGACCGCCCAGTCTTTGTCCAGGGTCACCCGATAGAGAAATCGTAAGGCGCAGACGCTGACGTTGAACGTGCTCCAGGCAAGCTGTCTGGAGAGCAGGTGCTGCTGATAGGCACGGACGTCTTCCGGCCCGAGTAGCTCGGGTGACTTACCGAAATGCTGTGCAAACTTGGCAACCG
>DATFXF010000015.1:0-34286 GCA_035258565.1 Candidatus Acidiferrales bacterium | reverse complement strand
TACGCGCTCAGGGAGCCTCCTGGCGCGAAATCGCGAGCAAGTTGGCGGTAGGAGTCACGACCGCGCGAAGGGCCTTATCTAGGCTTGCCAAATCCCTGCCAAAACCCTGGAACGAAGGATGAGAACTTCACTTCGGCTGGGCCGCGCGATCTAGGATCACGCGCATGCCAAGGGATTAGGTTTTGCACCGACTATGCGGCTGCCAACCAGCTAAACGCCACTGGCAGACGTTCGGTCCAGTTCCCTCCCTGGCACCACCCACACTCAGGACGATGGCGGGAGCGGAGCCTCACTTATGCGCGGAATGCGTGATGCGCGCCAACATATCGCGCCGGCTGTTGGGCACCGTTGTGCTTGCCAGGGCGTCCTGCCAGGCCTTGCGGTCGTCTTGGCTCATCTTGTCCAGCGTTGCCGCAATGGCGTCGGCCCACTTGTTCATGGCCTCGGCGTTGGGGAAGGTCACAACAGTACAGCGCGTCGACCCTGGTGCAGTGAAGACATACTGTTCGTCCATTCCATAGGAGGTGGCGTTGCCTTTCTTGAACTGGTCTTCAAAGGTAGGGCCCAGATATTTCTTGATCGTCGCGACGAAATCGTCGCTCTTGCCGGGCTGAGTCAAGGTGCAGTTCACCCGCAGGTATCCGGTTCCGCCCCCAGGGACACTGCCGGTGTGGGAATACACCGTGCGCATCAAGAAGTCTTCATGTTTGGTGGCCGCGATCTGGCCGGGCCGCGGGCCGGCCTTGCGGAGTTCGTCGAGCACGCGAGTGATACCAACGAGGCTCGTTGATGACCACCACGCCCCATGCGTCATCCTGTCAGTGGTGTGCACAGTGTTTTCAAAATTCCCCCAGCCGACGAGCGTTCCATCGGTAAACAGGCGCATGAGAATCGGATTGGCAGTTTTCTCAGTTTCCTCGGCGTACTGCGCCCAGTTGGCGCGGGGCACTTGGAACTGGCTCACGTAGGTATAAATGGCGTGCGCCTGCTCCATTTGAGACAAAGCTACCGGCGCGCTGAAGGCGAGCAATCCCACCACGATCAGGGGAACAAACCGTTTCAACATAATTTCCTCCTCGGCTGGCCTGCGAATCTCCCGGCGTAAGTAGCCGGAGAATCATCTTTGGTCACCATAATCGACAAATCGCGGGGCATGGTGCCGCTTTCGAGTCGAATTCCAACTGATCCAAAAGGAAGGGCCTACGCCAAGATACCGACCAGCGCGGACGGAACCTACTGCCCGCATGGCTCCCGTGTCAAGCAAATCATCTGGTCGCGCTTGGCTCGCTTCGAAACGGTTTGCTTCCGACGCGCAAGCGGGCTCTGACAGGATCGTGGTTGTCACCCACCGGTTAGGGTTGCCAAAACCCTAGAATGGACGTTTCGGCCAGGAGAGAGATCGGACAAATCAGGTTGCTGCGTTGAGTCAGCGCAGAATAAGCTCGTTAAAGTGTGGAATGCCAGCCACAATCTGACTCAGCGGTAGAGTTCTAAAATCGTCTGTTAGGGCCCACCATATTTTTCAATACGGGCCTTTATCAAATTGAGGCCGTAACTATTTGCTTCCACTCCCCCTTGAACCTCGACGGCTGCTTTGTTAGCCTGGCAAAAGATCACGAATTTTGTGGGATTCGGCCCGTCGAGTACACCTTCGCGCACTATGCTCTCCTCGGGCGGGTCTTGCTCTCTAGGCGACTCTGGAGGTTTGGAGTTTTCCCGTGCGCCTTGACATCGGCGCGCGCACCGACATTGGCCGCGTGCGCAATAACAATGAGGACAGCTACCGCCTGCTGCCTGACCTCAACCTCTTCATCCTGTCCGACGGGATGGGAGGAGAAGCACACGGTGAGGTTGCGAGCGCGCTGGCAGTCGAGAGTGTGGCGGCGCACTGCCTGGAGGCGGCCAACAATTTCTCCGCGCCGTTCTTCGGGGAGCCAAAGGCCGATCTTTCCGAAAAGACCAACCGCCTGGCCAGCGCCGTCCACCTGGCGAACCGCAAGATTCATGAGGCGGCGGGAAGCAACGCTGCGCACCGCGGGATGGGCGCCACGGTGCTCGCCGCATGGCTCGATGGCCAGAAGCTCAGCCTCGCCCATGTGGGCGATAGTCGCGCCTACCTGCTCCGCGCGGGCGCGCTCGAGCAGCTTACTGTCGACCATTCGCTGGTCGCCGAGCAGCTGCGCCAGGGATTGATTACGCCTCAGGAGGCCGAGTCCAGCAAGATGCAGAGCGTGCTGACTCGTGCGCTCGGCGCCCAGGAGGAGGTCGAAGCTGACACCGACGAGCATCTCTTACTGGAAGGCGACACTCTGCTGCTTTGCTCGGATGGGCTGACGCGCATGGTCACCGATCCGGAAATCGCCAGCACATTGCTCACCCATCTTGCCGCGCAGGCAGCCGCCGACCGCCTCGTCGCGCTGGCGAATGAATACGGCGGCGAAGACAACACCACGGTGGTGGTCTTGCGCATTGGGATCAGGCCGGATGTCTGGTTCAACCGACTGCGCCGCTGGTCGCGCAACCTCGGCGGGCAGCTCGAGGAAGAGTCTTTGCGCGGAGGTCACTGAGATGGCAAGACTCGTGCTCAAATTCCAGGAGTCACCGCTGAAAGAAGTGCCCATCGGCAGCCGTCCGCTCAGCATCGGCCGCGCGCCCGACAACGATATCGCCATCGACAACCTAGCCGTCTCGAATTACCACGCGCGGGTGTACCCAGAGGCCGGACGCCTCGTGGTCGAAGACCTGAACAGCCTGAACGGTACATTTGTGAACGAGTTGCGCATCGAACGTGCCGCGCTGCGCGATGGCGATGCCATCGTCATCGGCAAACACCACATCGTGGTAGATACGGCGCACGACGCCGCGCTCCCCTTGGATGCCGGCCGTAAGGTCTCCGCGCCCAAGGTGGACGAGACCATGGTGCTCGACACCAAGGAACGCCGTCAGATGCTCGAGCAGGCCCTGGCCGCCGGCGAGCGCTCACCGCTCGCCCACACCCGCGTTCGCGTGCCTCTGCTCTCCGTGCTCAGCGGAAAGACCGATCGGAAGGAGTATCTGCTCTCGAACAAGCTCACCGTAATCGGAAAGTCGCAGATGGCCACGGTGCGGCTGCGCGGCTGGCTCGCTCCTCAGGTCGCGGCACAAATCAACAAGCGTAAGGATGGCTACTACCTCGGCCGCGCCGACCGTGTGCCCAAGATCAATGGTCAGCCGATCGACGGCCCCACGCGCCTAAACGATGGCGACCTGATCGAGGTGGGCCGCGTCCGGATGACCTTCCTCTGCCACGACTAGTCCCCCGCGCTCAGCTCTCATCCCGGCGGCCAGCGGAAGGTTCGCCCGCCCATCAGGTGCAGATGCAAATGAAAGACCGACTGCCCAGCGCCACGGCCGCTGTTGAAGACCATCCGGTAGCCGTCAGTCAACTTCCGCTCGGCGGCCAACTGCGCTGCCACCCTAATCATGCGGCCCAGCAACTCAGCATCGCCGGGAGTGGTCTCGGCAAGCGAAGCGATGTGCTTCCGCGGGCAGACCAGAAGATGCGCCGGCGCCTGCGGGTGGATATCTTCGAAAGCAAAGATCTCGGGGTCTTCGTAGACGATTCTTGCTGGCGCCTCTTTACGACCAATCTGGCAAAAAATGCAATCGCTCATTCTTCCCTCGCCGGCGCCGGCGTTTCGACTGGCGCTCGCTGTCCCCGTGGGCGTGGAGCCGTTAGAAAGGCGGTCCGCTCGTAGCTGCGAGGGCCCCTTTCCTACTCGTCGAGCCGCACGACAAAAGGCACTACGCCCTCTTCGCTGCGCAATTGCTCGGCGAGCTGCCGCGCGGCGTACTGGGTCACCACGCGGCCGACGCGCACTCGGTAGAACAGGCCAGCAGGCGAATCGTATTCCACAATGAATACAGGCGGGTAGCGCTTCTCGAGCCGCTCGGCGAGCCTTTCGGCATTCTCGCGCACCAGGAACGCGCCGACCTGCACCGCGAAGTTCCCCACCTGTGGGCTTTCCCCGGCAAGCAGCTCCAGGCGCACCGGCACTATGCCCATCGCCACCATATCCAGCGCCTGCGCCGCCCCGAGCGACAAGTCAATGATGCGGTTCTCAACAAAGGGACCCCGGTCATTGATGCGCACTTCCGCCTGCCGACCGTTCTTCAAGTTGGTGACGCGCACAATGCTTTCAAAGGCCAGGGTGCGATGCGCGGCGGTGAGGTTGTACATGTCGTAGATCTCGCCGTTGGCGGCACGGCGCCCATGAAAGGGCACGCCATACCACGAGGCCAGTCCCTCTTCGACGTAGCTGCCGGGAACAGCCGGAGGAGGCGTTGTCCGAGATGGTGTTGCCCCTGGGGACGGGTGGGTAGGAGGGCGAGGCGCCCGGCTGGCAACGGGCCGGTGAGGGGCGCATCCGTCGGTGCCGAGCGCGAGCAGCGCCACGGCGAGGCGGCCGATGAAACGAACCCCTTGGCTGCCCGCGGCGCTAACGCATCTGGACGCGCCCGAGCGCCGCTCTGGATTCTTCACTCGAGGCCCCGCCTCACTTCTTCATCCGCGCCACGCGTGCCTCGAGTTCGTTGGCAGCGTCGGCGAGACCCTTCGATGCCTTCCGTAAAGCTTCCACGGCCTTGCGCCGGGTCGTAGGCTTCAGCTCCTGGCCGATGTAGCGGCGCATCTTCTCGAGTTCTCTGTCAATCTTGCGGCCAATCTGCTCGAAGGTTGCCATGTCGGCTCCTGCTCCTTTGCCGTTGCCGCTTAACGATTTTCGGTATTATAGGAACGCCTTACCCTTCTCGCAAGGAGACGCCGTGCCCCTTTCACTTCGCTGGCAGAGGAGACTCGAGCGGTGGCGCAGTTCCCTGAGCGGGGCGTTCCGCCGGCAGGCGGCTCCCGCGCGGCCGCGGCTGTGCCCGGCGTGCGGCACGCTGGTCGGTTCGACGGCGACGAAATGCCACGAATGCGGCGCCAGCCTAAGCTTCTCTCTGGCCGCAGCCAGCCGCTCGCTTTCGAGTTTGTTGCCAACCGAATCCCCGGTCACCTACGCCGTTCTGGGCCTGAACTTCCTGTTGTTCGGCATCAGCGTGCTGGCCACGATCCATGCCGTCGGGAGTTCTCGCGCGCCCCAGGGCGGCCTCTTGGGAGGAATCAACGGCCAGGTGCTTCTGCGACTGGGGGCGCGGCAATCCCTGCTCATCCTCGGGGGCCAATGGTGGCGCCTGGTGGTGCCGATGTTCTTGCACGGCGGTGTGCTGCACATCGCCATGAACACCTGGGTATTGATGGACCTGGGGCCACAAGTGGAGGAGGTGTACGGCTCTGCCCGCTACCTGTTTCTCTACCTCGCGACGGGGGTCGCCAGCCTCGCCGCCAGTACAGCGTGGAACCTGTTTGCGTACGGCGGCTACGGCATCGGCATTGGGGCTTCCGGCGCACTGATGGGATTGATCGGACTGATGCTGGCCATTACGACGCGGCGCGGCGGCGCCTATATGCGAATGGTGCGCGGGCAACTGCTCCGCTGGGTGGCTTATATCCTCGTGTTGGGCTTCGTCGTGGGTGGTATCGATAATGCGGCGCACATCGGTGGTCTCGCAGCCGGCTTCCTGCTCGGGCGAGTGATGGTCGACCGCGAGCCGATGAATTCCACCGAGCGCCAGCGCGCCTACGCACTGGGCTGGCTGGCAGCTCTTGTGGTTGCGGCGAGCTTCGCCGCCATGCTCGTAGACTACTTCCGCGGTCTTGCCAGCCGTTAGGACGCCTGCAGGCGACGCGCGATGATCACGCTGTAGTGGAAGCCGGAAAGAACGGTGAACCCGGCCACGAGATAGACCAAGATCCCCCGAAGCACCTCGAGCGCCGGATGGTCGGCGACCGCCTGCGTCACCACAACAAACACGAGAAGGATCTGCACCGCGGTGGCGATCTTGCCGTAGAGAGTGGGCGGAAACGGCCGGTACCCGGCGACGAGGATGATCACCGCAGCAGTGGTCAGGATGATGACGTCGCGGCTCAACACCAGCACTGCCAGCCACCACTTGATCTTCGCCTTCAGCGCCAGAATGAAAAAGGACGAGGAGAGCAGCAGTTTGTCGGCGATGGGGTCCAGGTAGGCTCCGAGCGCGGACTTCTGGTTGAGCCGCCGCGCCAGCAGGCCGTCCAAGCCGTCAGTGAGGGCCGCGGCAATCAACAAGGCGAGCGCCCAAGGATAGTGGCCGTAGAGAACCAGGATGATGAAGAACGGCAGAAAGCCCAATCGCAGGAACGTGAGTTGGTTGGGAACCGTCAGGATGCGGGCGGCCATGGGGGAGAATGGTATAGCAGCTCAGGCGAACGGCGCGAGATAGTCCAACAGCGAGCGGCCCACCTTGTGCTCGAACCGCTCTGCGAGCGAGGGAATGGAGCCCGAGGGCTCATCGAGGGCAATGCGCTCGACGCGGGTCATCGGGAAGAACAGCGTGGGGAGCCCGATGCGCTCGCCCTCCGGATGCAGGACCTGAAGAATGAAATCGTCAAAGGAGTTCAGGTCAATGGCGCGCACGGTGATGCCGGCGGGATGGATCGAGACCAACTCGCCCCAAAGCTTTTCCTTCGGGCTGTGCAGACTCACGATCACGACGGAGTTGGGTTCGATGCTGCGCATCTCTGGCTCATGGTAGCGCACTCCCCATCTCCTTTCCTCTCCGCTTGCCCGGCAGGTAGCGGGTTCGTCAACCGCTTCTCCGCGCGAGCGCGGCTGGCTCGTCGTGGGGGCTCGGAGTCAGACGGAGATGGTCTTGAGGTCGGGCGCAATGCGCAACTTCGGTTCGGTGGCCGCCTGCACCTGCTCGGGAGTGACGCCAGGCGCAACCTCGCCAAGCAACAAGCCTTGTGGCGTGACTTCGATCACGCCGAGGTCGGTAACAATCAGATTCACGACCCCGACACCGGTCAGCGGCAGGCTGCACTGGCGGAGAATCTTCGGCCGGCCCTCCTTGGTCGTGTGCTCCATGGCGATGATGACACGCTTGGCTCCTGCGACCAAGTCCATTGCGCCCCCCATGCCCTTGAGCATCTTGCCGGGGATGGCCCAGTTGGCCAGATTGCCTTTCTCATCTACCTGGAGCGCGCCGAGCACGGTGAGGTCCACATGCCCTCCGCGGATCATGCCGAACGAATCGGCGCTCGAGAAGTAGCTGGTGCCGGAGAGCTCCGAGACCGTCTCCTTGCCGGCGTTCACCAGGTCCGGGTCTTCGTCGCCTTCGAACGGGAACGGGCCCACGCCGAGCATGCCGTTCTCCGATTGCAGCACTACCTCCATGCCGGCAGGAATGTAATTCGAGACCAGCGTGGGCATGCCGATGCCCAGGTTGACGTAGTAGCCATCTTGGAGCTCCGCCGCCACGCGCTTCACGATGATCTCGCGTTTGTCCACTTCCGCTTGAGCCATCGCTCCTCCTAGCTCCGCTGCCGCACCGTGCGGCGCTCGATGCGCTTCTCGTAGCGCTCGCCCCGGAAAATGGCGTCCACGAAAATACCGGGTGTATGAATCGAGTTCGGGTCGAGTTCACCCAACTCGACTAGCTCCTCAACTTCGGCGATGACGTAATCCGCGGCGGTGGCCATCACCGGATTGAAATTGCGCGCTGTCCTCCGATAAATCAGGTTTCCCCAGCGATCGCCCTTCCAAGCCTTGATAAATGCGAAGTCGCCGCGCAACGCTCGCTCGAGCACATACTTCCGACCGTTGAATTCGCGGACCTCCTTTTTCTCGCCAACCATCGTGCCGTAGCCCGTGGGCGTAAAGAACGCCGGAATGCCCGCGCCGCCGGCGCGGATGCGCTCGGCGAGCGTACCCTGGGGATTCAACTCAACTTCGAGCTCGCCCTTCAGCACAAGTTGCTCAAAGAGCTTGTTCTCGCCCACGTAGGTCGAAATCATCTTCTTCACCTGACGCGCCTGGAGCAGCAACCCGATGCCGAAATCATCCACGCCAGCGTTGTTCGAAACCACCGTGAGGTTCCTCGTGCCCTTGCGCCGGACGGCGCCAATCAGGTTTTCCGGGATGCCGCACAGTCCGAAGCCACCCATGAGAATCGTGGCGCCATCGCGCAGCTTAGCAATGGCTGCGTCGGCGTTCGCTACACGCTTATCCATCCGCGTGTTCCTTGGAGATTCCCCTCTCCCCTACCGAAAACCCGCGCAACGGGACCGGCGCTCTCGCCAAGGTCCCCCGGCAGTTTACTCGAACTCCGCGAGGGTTTTGTAGAGTTCATTGGCCACGGCGAACTCCTCCTCGAGCTCGCGGCTCTCAAGGCGCGTGCGCACGTGCTCGATGGCCTGTGCCAGGCGGTCGAGCGCCCGCTGAATGTTCTCCGCATTAGTCAGGCCGATGTCACGCCACATTTCGTACGAGCTGCCAGCCAGCCGCAGTGTGTCCCGCAAGCCGCGTCCCGCGAGCGACGCCGGAAGGCCTGTCTCGTCGGTCTCCTCGCCGACCACTCGCGCCAGCGCCACGGACACGAGTTGCGGAAGGTGCGAGATGATAGCCACGGCCCAGTCATGCGTTTCCGCATCGAGCCAAACGGGGCGCGCGCCTAGCAACTCCACGAGCGCGACGAACCGCGCCACGCGGGGATCGCCGCGCGCCTCAGCCTCCCCGATCAGGATGTACTTCGCGCCGCGAAACAACTCCGCTTCGGAACGAGCCACACCGGTGAGTTCTTTCCCGGCCATCGGGTGCCCGCCAAGGAACCGCGCCGAACTGGTCACAAAATAGTTTGCGGCCGCCCGGCATAGCGCCCGCTTCGTGCTGCATGCGTCGGTGACCAAGGCATGCGGCTCGGCGTGACGCGCAATTTCAGGCACGAGTGCCAGAGCAACCCCAATCGGCAGGGCCACGTAAACCAGGTCCGCGCCGGCGAGCGCACGTTCAAGCCCCGGGACTCCTTCGTGGATCGCGCCGCACGCTTCGGCCTCGCGCAGGACGTGCTTGTGATCCCAGCCGACGATGCGAGCCCCTTCGAGAGCCCGTCGTGCAGCCAATCCGAACGAACCCCCGATGAGACCAGTCCCCAAGATAGCCACGCGGCGAAACTGCTCTTCGGAGCGAGCCATGGGTCAGGCCATTCGGCGGCCTACGGCGGGCGCGATGATCCGCAGTTCCGCCATCAGTTGGGCGAACTGGTCAGGGTAGAGCGATTGCGCGCCGTCGGAAAGGGCGTGCTCGGGGTCGTGGTGAACCTCGAGGAGCAGACCGTCGGCGCCCGCGGCGACCGCCGCGCGGGCCATGGGCGACACTTTGTCGCGCCGGCCGGTGCCGTGCGAGGGGTCGGCGATGATCGGTAGGTGTGAAAGTTTCTTGATGACAGGAATTGCGGCAATGTCGAGTGTATTCCGGGTATAGGTCTCAAATGTGCGGATGCCGCGCTCGCAGAGGATGACATTGTAGTTGCCGCCCGCCATGATGTATTCGGCGCTGAGTAGCAGTTCCTCGATCGTGGCGGACATCCCGCGCTTGAGCAGCACCGGCTTTGAAACTTCGCCGAGCGCCCGCAGCAGGTGGTAGTTCTGCATATTGCGTGCGCCCACCTGGAGCACGTCCACGTAGTCGAGCAGGAGCGAAATCTGCGAAGGATCCATCACCTCGCTGACCACCAGCAGGCTGGTTTTGTCCGCGGCTTCGCGGAGCAGCTCGAGGCCCCGCTTGCCGAGCCCCTGAAAGGTGTAGGGCGAGGAGCGCGGCTTGAAGGCACCGCCGCGCAGGAGCTTCGCGCCCAGCCGCGCAACGCGCTCAGCGATGGTATGGATCTGCTCGGCCGATTCCACCGCGCACGGCCCAGCGGCGACGACGACTTCGGGTCCCCCGATGCGCACGCCTTGGCCGACGTTGACGATGGTGCCCTCGGGGCGGAACACGCGGCTCGCGAGCTTGTACGGCTGCGTGATCCGCACGACTTCGCGGACGCCGTCCAGCAGCTCGATGTCGCGCGGGTCGAAATCGCTGCGCACGCCGACTGCGCCGAGCACAGTGTGGGTGGCCCCAGTCGAACGGTGCACGTCGAATCCCAGCGATATCAGCCGGTCAATGACGTGCTGGATCTGTTCTTCGGTCGAGCCGACTTGCATCACCACAACCATGAGCCTCTCCCTCGATGGCCCGGAATCACGCCGTCCCGCGCGCTCACTTCAGGGGCTCCCGATCCGCCGCTTCGCCCTCGTCCATGGCCGTGCGTTCCACCGAGCGTGCCTCATCGAGAATCCGCTCAAATAGTCGCCGGATGGCTCGATCCGGAAGGGGACCCCGATTGGCAGCTTCCACATTGGCGAGGATCTCCTGCTCGCGCTCCGGTTGATAGAGCGGGAGCGAGGCCGCTCGCTTCAGCCTGCCGATCTCGAGCGCACATCGTGAGCGTTCGTTCAGCAACTCGACCAGCTGGCGGTCCATCTCGTCAATCTTGCGGCGCCAATCATCGATGGTCATGGGCGCGCTTCCCGCCGGCTCAAGCCCCGGCTGGCTGCCTGCTTGAACGCGCGGACCCGCTCGGCAACGGCGCGGGCGGCCGCGTCTACCGATGTCGCGCGCTCGATTTCCTGGACGAGCGCCGAGCCCACCACCGCGGCGTCGGCCAAACCTCCGAGGATGGACACGTGACCGGGCAGCGAAATGCCAAAGCCCACGGCGATGGGCAAGCGCGTGTTCGCGCGCACGCGCCGCACCAGGGCAGGCAAATCGTCGGGCAGTGCCTCCCGCGCGCCGGTCACCCCCGTCCGCGAAATGAGGTACAGGAAGCCGGTCGAGGCTTGGGCGATGCGCTGGAGGCGTTGGTCGGTGGTCGTGGGTGCGACGAGAAAGACGGTGTCCAAGCCTCGTGCCAAGACCACCTGTCGATACGCGCTGGCCTCTTCAGGCGTCAGGTCGGTGATGAGCACTCCGTCGGCGCCCGCTGCGGCCACCCGATCGGCGAACGCCTCTAGGCCCATCTGCAAGACCGGATTGAAGTAGCTGAAAAGCATCAGGGGCACTTCCCCGCTCTGCCGCAGGCGCTTCACCAAACCAAGGACGCGCGCGAGGGTAGTGCCGCTGCGCAAAGCGCGCTCGCTCGCACGCTGGATGGTCGGGCCATCGGCCAGGGGGTCGCTGAAAGGCACGCCGAGTTCGATCACATCCGCCCTGGCTTCGGCGAGCGCCAGCACGATGCGCTCGGTGGCCTCGAGCGTGGGGTCGCCCGCGGTCAGGTAGGCCACCAAGCCCAGCTCACCGGTCTGGCGCAGCTCGTCGAAGCGCCGTGTGATGCGCGTGGTCGTCGTGGTCGTGGCCCTGTTCATGCCCTGTTTCGCAAGGCTGGCCCCGCGCCTTGCCCGCGGAGCGGCAGCCACAGGCGGTTACCTCTACAAATGCCGAGACAAAATCTCCATGTCTTTGTCACCGCGGCCGGAAAGGTTCAGGATCACCACCTGCTCGCGCTGCATCTTCGACCGACGCTCGATGAGCGCAGCCAGGGCGTGCGCCGGCTCGAGCGCCGGAATGATCCCTTCTATTCGCGAAAGCGTACGCGCGGCATCGATGGCGGCATCGTCAGAAATGGCGGTGTACTCGGCACGCCCTTGCTCCGCAAGCCAGGCATGCTCCGGCCCAATCGCCGGATAGTCGAGACCTGCTGAAATCGAGTGGGTCGTTGAAATCTGCCCGTCGGGGGTCTGCAGGACATAGGTGTAAGTGCCGTGCAGCACACCCGGCCGTGCGCCGGCAAACCCAGCTGCGGCGGCCAGGCGCGCGGCATGCTCGCCGAGCTTCGTGCCGCGCCCACCCGCTTCCACGCCAATCATTCTCACGCCCACATCACCCAGAAACTCGTGGAATAGGCCGATCGAGTTCGATCCGCCGCCCACGCAGGCGAAAAGCAGATCCGGCAGGCGGCCTTCGGCCTGGAGAATCTGTCTACGGGCCTCGCGGCCGATCACCGATTGGAAATCGCGCACCATCCGCGGATAAGGATGAGGGCCCAGAACGGAACCGAGCAGGTAATGCGTCGTGCGAACGTTGCTGACCCAGTCGCGCATGGCTTCATTGATGGCGTCCTTGAGCGTGCGGCTGCCGGAATCGACGCCCAGCACCTCGGCGCCCAGCAAGCGCATGCGGAAGACGTTCAAGCGCTGGCGCTCCATGTCCTCGGTGCCCATGTAGACGACGCACTCGACCCCCAGCCGAGCCGCTACCGTCGCCGTGGCCACTCCGTGCTGGCCCGCACCGGTCTCCGCGACGATGCGTCGCTTGCCCATGCGCGCGGCGAGCAGGCCTTGGCCTAGGCCGTTATTGATTTTGTGCGCGCCGGTGTGCAACAGATCTTCACGCTTCAGATAAATGCGCGGGCCGCCCAGGTGCTCGCTGAGGCGTGAGGCGAACTCAAGCGGTGTGGGACGGCCGGCAAAATCGCGCAGCAAGGATTCGAGCTCGCTCGTGAACTTGGGGTCCTCGCGAGCCTCGTCGTAGGCGCGCTCGAGTTCCTCGACCGGGGTGAACAAGGTCTCCGGCACGTACCGGCCGCCGTAGGGGCCGAAGCGGCCTCGGGCATTGGGCCAGCTGTGCGTGGCGCTGCTCATGCGCTCGGGCGCTCCTTCAGCTCAGAGAGTCCCAGGTTGCTCCTCTCCACCTCGCGCATCAACTCGTGCAAAAGACGGGGATCCTTTCTGCCCGGCCGCGATTCCACCCCGCTGCATACGTCAATCGCAAAGGGTTCGACCTCGCGGATGGCCCGCCGAACATTCTCAGGGGCCAGCCCTCCGGCCAGAACAATGCGCCCGTAGCGTCGCGCTCGCTGGGCAAAACGCCAATCAAATGGCCGCCCCGTCCCTCCCCACAGCGCGAGATGAAAACCATCCAGCAAGAACGCTGCCGCATGCCGATAGCGGCGCAACGCATCCGGGCGAAAACCGCGACGCACGCGGAACGCCTTGATTACCCGATGCGTCTCCGCGAGCTCGCGGACGACGCCCGGCGGTTCGTCCCCGTGGAGCTGCACCGCGTGGAGACCCACGGCGCGACTTAGGGCGCCCACGGCCACAGGCGACCAGTTCACGAAGACCCCCACTGCCTCGACGAGCGGCGGGAGCCGCCGAATCATTTCCCAGGCCTCGGACGGCGTCACTGCGCGCGGGCTGGGGGGATAGAAATTGAAGCCCAGAGCATCCGCGCCGGCGTCGATGGCCAGCTTGGCATCGCCCCAACTGGTGATCCCGCAAATCTTCACGCGCACCCTAGGCGAACCAGGGACCGAGCGTGGCCTCCCGGCATGGCGCGCCCCTAGGAACACGCTGACCTTCCGAGCAGGGCGCCGAGCGCCGCGGCGGGATCGGGTGACTTCATCAGATGCTCGCCGATCAAGAACGCGTCGAAGCCGGCCGCCCGCAAGCGCTCGAGCTCCTCGCGCGAGCGCAACCCGGACTCGCTGACAGCAATACAATCGTCCGGGATGGCGTCCATGACCTCGAACGAAGTTTCCGGATGGACGTCCAGCGTGCGCAGGTCACGATTGTTGACGCCCAGAATACGCGCGCTCGCTTCCGCGGCGCGCGATGCTTCCTCGCGAGTGTGGACTTCGATGAGCGGCTCCATGCCCAGGTTGCGACCGAGCGCGAGCAGGGCACTCAACTCCTCATCCTCCAGAATCGCTACGATCAGCAGAAAGGAGTCCGCATCGGTGGCGCGCGCCTCCCAAACCTGCCACGGATCCACGATAAAGTCCTTCCGCAGGACCGGCAGGCCTGTGGCCTTTCTCGCGACGCGCATGTCGAGCAGCGAGCCCTGAAAGAACTCCTCTTCGGTGAGCACCGAGAGCGCGGCGGCGCCGGCGCGCTCGAACTGCGGGGCCAGCACCTGGGGATCGAAATCCTCACGCAAGACGCCGCGGGAGGGCGAGGCCTTCTTCAGCTCGGCGATGACGTTCACCCCATCGCGCGTCAATGCCGCCGCGAAATCGCGCACCGGATCCGCCTTGCCCACCGCCAGGCGCAGCATGGCTTCCGGCAGGACACGCTTGCGGTGTGCGATGGTGGTCCGGCGTGCCTCGACGATGCGGTCGAGCACGGTGCGAGTTCTGGTTTCCTTCATCCGCGCGCCAAGTGTACGGTAATTCCCTTAGAGACGAAACGAGCTATGCTAGTCTGCGGTCCAGGCGATGTCAATTTGAGCGCAGCGGTGGCGGTGGTTCAGCGGTGGTTCGGCGTGGCAGCGTACTCACATTTCTTGATGAAGAGTTTGCGGGGAGGCCAGCTCCCACGGCGTGGATGACCGTTTCTGACGCCCAATCGCCTTATCAGGCAGGCGTCAAGGTGCGTACATAGTCCCTCGAAAGAGGTGAGGCTACGCCGCAACCGTCACCCGATGTGACCGTCCGAGGCCTTCTTTAGAGTTAAAGCAGACGTATAGCAGAAGCAGATCTAACTGGTGGGCTTTGGTATCGTCGACGAGAGCGTGCGAGGGATATACCCAGCTAGGCGGCTTAAAACCCCTCTGACAGGCATTCTGGACCAGGAGGGTTTCTCGCTCACTCGTACAATTGGTCCGAGGCTGTGCTTCGCGAAACGCGAAGCGCCCGGCCCAGATTGGAGACCTCCAGCACCACGCTCGCCTTCTTGGAATCCTTCTCGAGGGTCTGATAGCCCGAAAGGATGTTGATCTTCCGCGCCGCCAGTTTCCTCGCCAAGCGCCCGAGCGCGCCAGGCACGTTTGCCAGTCTGGCGTGAAGGACCACCTGCTCGGCGTAGGAAAGCCCTGCGTCCTCCAGGGCCTCTTTCGCCTTCTCCACGTCGTCGACAATGAGCTTCACATGGCCTCTCGTTCCAGAAGTGGTAAGCAAGAAACCCAGGATGTTCACATCTCGATCGCCCATCACCTTTGCGATGTGCGCTAATGTCCCCGGACGATTTTCGCAGCGTACGGTGAGTTGATTAGCTTTGGGCATGGCCGTCACCCCCTCTCCAGGCGCATTGTACATCCGCCGAGACCCACGCTCTTCGGACGCATCCCCAAAGTCTGCCTGCAGTAAGACACGGGCAGGGGCACTCCTGGCCGGGGGTGAGCAGCAAGGTTTGGGTTGGGTCCTAACGGAGAAGGACTAGAGCAAAGCAGCGGAGTTGTTGCCTGAAGCCCGAGACAAAAGAGGATCCCTCAGGTCACGTTCCACCTTTTAAATCGCTGCGTTCCAAGTACTTAATGCAAGCAAAATTCTCAGACTGAGCGAGGAGTCTGATTCTGTTTTCGGTCCCCAGAGCGGCAACAAGCCTGTCGGAAGATTCTTTATCAATGATGGCCACGGTGTTCGTCGCGGACCTAAACCTCGACTCGATTTCGGTTAAGTCCGTAACCAACTCCGAATAGCGGTTTCCATACCAGAGGAACTGCGTCTGATAATTCCACTCCCGCACGCCGCGGGTGTAGAGCAAAACGCGTTCTTGCGGAGCGGTGTTTGCTTCCGCCACGGGAGCAAGCTTGCGCATGTCCGTTGCACGGAGCCTGGTCATCGGAAACAGGGCGGCATAAACAACAAAAATACAACCCAGCGAATAAAGCAGTTTGAAGAACGCAGGTTTTCGAAGTGACGGAATCCACTTGTCTAGAACGCTTGCTGAAAGGATGGCAAAGGCGGGAAAGGCCGGCAAGATGTAACGCAACACCTTCGTGTCAGCCAGGCTGAACGGCAGCAGCACGCAGAGCACCCAGATCACCAGCAGACTCGCTTGAACCTCCCGCTCCCGCAGCATTTTTCTGAACTGCGTCGCAAAGCCGATGACCATAAACGGCAGCCACGGCCAGTATATTTTGAGCAGCAGATACGGGTATTCGAGAAAACCCAGCACAAACTGCGTTGCCCCTCGCTTCTGCTCGGAGGCCCCGTGAGCGGTGATGTTGGCGATGTGCTCGGATAGGAACTTACTTCCGTAGCTCTGGTATTCTGACCAATACCAGAGCATCGGCAATAGCACGGCAATCAGAAAACAAGCGATCAGGTATTTTGACCAGAGCAGACGGCGTTGTCTCGTCACGATCAGATGAACGACGATGATGACCAGCGGAAACCATCCCATCGGAGATCGAGTTAGATCGGCCAACCCCGTGGCCAGGCCGCAAAGCAGCAAATACCTTTGCTGTTTGAGCCCCTTGAGATAGCTGAGCATCGCCAGGGCAAAGAAGAAGGTGAAAGGCACACAGGTCATCGCGTGCATGGCGTACTTCATGAAGTATTGCGTGGTGGTCATGACCAACATGGCGATGATGGGCAACCAAAACCGATCGGTCAGTTCACGGGCGATAAAATAGACCAACAGGATCGTACCCAGACCGAAGAGCGCCACAGGGAACTTCGCGGCGAAATCCGAAATGCCAAAGATCTTCATGGAGCCTGCTTCACACCAGACGAACAAAGGCGGCTTGTCGAAGTGCAGATAGCCATTGAACCGGACATTCCACCAATCCCCGGTCAGAATCATTTCTTTCGCTTCATGAGCAAATGTCGCGTCGTCATAGCCATTTAGGTCGCCCCGACCAAGAGGGACGAACAGAATCAGGAAGGAAAATAGTGCGAGAAGAGAAAAATGCGCTCGATCCGCAGATATTTTTCCTGGCAAGACATACTCTGCTGCGTCTCGCCAGCTCAGATATCCCGTGCCTCGATTCTCTGCTTCCCACACCGTCGTGCGCTCCACGGCCCCTTGTTCGCCTGCCTCGGCACGCGCAAGGGATCCTCGGGTGGGATAGATATACAGCCTGGAAAAGAGGGGTGTCAACACGCCTGAGCGCCAGATTAGCGCATTCTATAATAGAGAGAAGCAACGGCGCGCTCTAGGATTTCAACAGCGCGCCTTGTGCTGGCCATCCCTTCACTGTAACGCGCTCAGACACGCGGACGTCCATCAACAGGGTTACCTGGGGGGGTGGGATCATGACTTTTCGGGCATCTGCAGCCGAGCGCTCGGTTGTGCAGTTCGCCCGAGCGGCTCTCGCGGCGGCACACGGCGTGCTGCACGCCTACCGAACACCATTCTCCAGACGCCAGTTTACCCAACCACAGCTCCTGGCCATCCTATGCCTCAAGAGCCAGTACGGATGGAGCCTGCGCGCGACCGAGTTGTTGCTCCAGCAGGATCGCGAAATAGCAGCGGCGCTGGGGCTGCGCGAGGCACCCGATCACACCACACTCTATCGATTCGTGGGGCGGCTGCCACCCGGCGAGCTCGAGCGCGCGCTCCGCGCCGCACGGGCATACGCCCGCAACCACAAATAGCACGAGCGGGCCCGCACGCATACGCAGCCTCATCCTGGTTCGGGTCCCTGCGATCCCCTTTAGGCCGAGGGCGCGCCGGTGGCGCTGGGTGGTAGAATCCGGCGCCACCGGAGGGCAAAACGGTGGCTACGGCACTGTTGGCTAACCCTCTCCACTCACGAAGGACGGGCGCGGGCTCCAAACATGTCGCGCAATACTGGTTCATCCAAACAGCCTTTTTCTGCGTAACACATTCGAGACTTGCACGAATGTTTGGTTCGCGCCATGCAAACGTCTCGGTCTTTTATGAGGAACCAAACAAGAGGAGGAATACAGCAATGCGGTTTTCTGCTCGACCAATTCTCAGGTGTATGCTTGCCTTGGTGTTGGCGGTCGGTGGGGTCGGGGGTGCTGTCGCGCAACAGAAGCAGGACACTCTCTACAAGCGGCTGGGCGGCTACGATGCGATTGCGGCGGTGCTGGATGACTTCATCGCCCGCCTGGCAGCCGATAAGCAGGTTTCCCGCTTTTTCACCGGCGTGAGCACAGATTCTCTGAAACGCATCCGGCAACTAGCGGTGGATCAAGTCTGCGCGGCGACCGGTGGTCCCTGCGTTTACATCGGCAGGAGCATGAGGCAATCACACGAAGGCCTCGGCATCGCCGACAGTGACTGGCAAGTTATGGTCGGCCATTTTCTGGCGACGCTAGACAAGTTCAAAGTACCCCAGAAAGAAAAGGACGAGCTGGTTGGTATCGTTTCCAGCTTGAAGCCCGATATCGTCATCCCGACCTCCCCGAAGAAGTAGTCTTCGCGGGCAGAATCTGAAGCGCCCTGACCGGGAGAATGACGCTGGCCCCGAAGAGCGTCGCGAGGGCTTAGGAAGAAGGCTCCGTTCGCTGGCCCGCTCCCGCCGCAGTGGACAAGAACGCCGTCATCAGCAGAGTGAATATTTCGCGGATCTGTTTAACGGTGTGCGGGGCCGGATAGTCCACGCGCTCGGAGAGGAGTTTGTCGCGCAGCAGCCCCTCGATCGCACCCATGAGAGCCGAGCGGACTGTTTCGACGCGCACATCCGCACGAAGCTGACCGGCCGCCTGCATCTCGCGGAGGATGCCGTCGACCATGCGCACATACTCGAGAAAACCTTGGTCGAGCAGAATCATCTGGCCGCTTTTGAGGATGCGCCGGCCCTCGAGGAGCAGCAGCACATTGAGTTCGGAGTTCTTGGTTAGCGCGGTGAGCGTTAGATCCACCAGGGCCTGAAATTTGTCCACGGGGGAGTCCAGCGCGCGGATGCTCTGGCGGACGCCCCAGTTGATCCTCTGCCAGGACTGCTCGAAGATGGTTTCGAGGAGTCCTTCCTTGCTCCCGAAGTGCTTGATCAACTGGGATTCGCTCGTGCCGGCCAGGCGGGCGATGGCGACGGTGCTCGTGTAGTCGTAACCCTTGCTGGCAAACAGGGATTTGGCCGCCTGAAGGATACGGTCGCGGGAAGAACCGCCTGCCGGCGCCACCGCGGATTCGCGGTTCTGCTGGGCACGCGCCATCGTGATACAACTACTACTTTGTCCTTAATTGTGCAAGAAGAAAAGGCCCCTTGTTAAAAAAGCCCTCCCTTGTAGGCTCTCTTCACGGTGGCGGGAGCCTCGCGGCCGGGACGAAAAAAAATCCCTTGACAATCACATTGGGGTAGTGCTACTACTAGGCATCACCGAGACCACATCAGGCCGCCTCCGCTGCCGAACGATTCTTCTTACCACTCCATCCCCGGCGCGGAGGCGGTTTTAATTTTTGAACCAGAGAGCGCCCCCCGTTTAGGACCTTTCGGCCGTCCCTCGGTCGGGCCCAAGCCCGCCGGTTGATAGAAAAAGTGGCATACTCGATGTTGCGGTGAAAAACAGCAACACGAGCGGCGACCCTTTGGCCGCCGGCACTGGGCAGTAAGATTTGATCAAGGTAAAGCGCATCTACGAACCGGCAAGGGAAGGGGACGGATTCCGGATTCTCGTGGACCGCGTCTGGCCCCGAGGGCTCTCCAAAGTGGCCGCCGGAATCGACTTGTGGTTGAGGGATGTCGCGCCTTCCGATACGCTCCGCAAGTGGTTCGCACACGACCCCCAGAAGTGGACGGCGTTCAAAAAGAAGTATCACCAGGAGCTGCGCCATAAAAAGGATCTCCTCCGCCAGATCCTGGACCGGGAAAAAGAAAACCGAACCGTCACGCTGCTCTACTCAGCGAAAGATGACCAGCATAATCAGGCCGTCGCTCTGATGCTTTTCCTAAACTCCACGCGCCAGGCATGACGACGGCCCAGGAACTCGCGGTGCTCAACCAGGAGATTGTCTCCTGCCGGAAGTGCCCGCGGTTGGTGCGTTACCGCGAAAGCGTCGCCCGCAAGAAGCGGCGCGCCTTCCGGGACTGGAGCTACTGGGGCCGACCGGTGCCCGGGTTTGGTGATCCACAAGCGGAGCTCGTGATCATTGGGCTCGCGCCCGCCGCGCATGGTGCCAACCGGACGGGTCGTATGTTTACCGGCGACCGCTCCGGCGAATTCCTCTACCGTGGCCTCTACGCATGCGGCCTAGCGAGCCAACCCACCTCCACGCGCCGCGAAGACGGCTTGGCCTTGCGCAATGCCTACATTACCGCCACACTCCGCTGTGCCCCGCCTGGCAACAAGCCTCTGCCCGGTGAGATCGCCAACTGCCGGCCGTACCTCGAGAAGGAGCTCGGGCTGCTCAGGCCTCGGGCCGTGCTGGCGCTGGGTCGCATCGCCTTCGATGGCTACTTGCGGCTACTCAAGGACTGCGGCCTGATCCGGAGCCGCGCTCCCTATCCCTTCTCGCATGGTGCCAGCTTTCCATTGCCCGGGGGAACGCGGCTGTTCGCCTCTTACCACCCGAGCCAGCAGAACACGCAGACTGGCCGCCTCACTCCGGCCCAGTTCTCGCGTGTACTCGAGGCCATTCTTCGCTTCCTCGCAGCCCAGCCTGAGAAACCCCACCACTTCCGTTCTGGTCGAACCTGCGCGGGCGCATAACCGTGGTCTTGCCACCGAGCGGAAGGAACTCTATTTTTCGGGAACCGGTGTGTTGCCTTGCTGCTCGTACAACTCCCTTACCCGTTCGACCGTGTCGATCTCTTCCACAGGCTTATCCGGGCGCACACGCACAATGCGCGGAAAGCGCAACGCATAACCGCTCTGGTGGCGACCGGAGCGCTGGATGTTGTTGAAGGCGACCTCGAGTACTACGCTCGGCTCCACACGCCGTCGGAACCCCTGGTCCTCGATCGTGTGCTGGATGAAGTAATCGGTGAGCCGCCGAATCTCTTCGTCCTTCAGGCCGGAATAGGCCTTGCCAATCGTCACCAGCCGGTCGGCATCGCGCACGGCGAAGGTGTAATCAGAGAGCAGGCCGCGCCGCTTCCCGTGGCCGTACTCCACCGCCACGACCACAACGTCGAGTGTGGCCAGCGGCTGCTTCAATTTCAGCCAGAAGCGGCCGCGGCGGCCCGGCGCGTAGGGCGATTGGGGAGCCTTGGCCATGATCCCTTCCTGCCCGCGCTCGAGCGCACGAGAAAAAGCAGTTTGGATCTCCTCCGCGGAGAAGCAACTCTGGGCCCGAGCCAGACGAACCAGTGGCCCTTGCGCATCTGCCAAGAGTTCCTCGAGGGCCACGCGTCTCTCGTCGAGCGGCCGATCAAGCATCAGCTCTGCCTGCCGGTAAAGAATGTCAAAAGCGACGTAGCTCACGGGAATTTTCTCGAGCAACCAAAGATCGGGCTGTTTTCTTCCCAGCCGCTTCTGCAATTCAGTAAAAGGCAGAGGGTGGTCGCCGCGCCAAGCGACAATCTCTCCGTCCAGAATGAATTCCCCCGGAAGAGCGGCAAGGGGCGCCAAGAGCTCAGGAAACTCAACGATTTCATCGAGCGTGCGCGAGAACAGCTTCACCGTCTGGCCACTCTTATGAGCCTGAGCACGGATGCCATCGTATTTGTCTTCGACGAGCACGCCAGCCGAAAAATCTTCCCTCACCTCGGCCGGAGTCTCCGCCGGACTGGCGAGCATAAAGCCAAGGGGATGAAACAGGCGCAGGCGCGCGGAGGCCAGTTTGCCCGCCGCGGCCAGGCGTAGCGTGGTGCCCATGTCTCCGGTCAACATATGGGCTCGCCGTACCTCCTCGGGCGGCCTGGCAAAGGCTTGTGCGATGGCCTCTTCGACCAAGCTCTCTTTCAGCCCAATACGTAAATCGCCCGTAACAATCTTGATGATGTATTTCGCTACCGGGGGAGACACACGCCCAAGCAAACCCTCCAGCACGGCGAGCTTAGGTGCGGGGCGGGAATCTCGGGCCAACTCCTCAAAAGCCGCCGCAACTTCGGCAAGCGAAATGTCCTGATCACCGGCTCGGTCCCCTAGCAACTCCTCACCCATGGCACCCAAGTCACCATACTTGCGGTAGACCGCCTCCATGCTCCGAGAGCTGAGCCCCACCACCCGGCCCAGGGCCTGCCAGAGGAGCGCGCTGCCCACCGCCAGAACTCTCTCCTCGTGCCGAGGGAAGGCCCGGCCGGTGAAGAAAATGGCGGCGCGAGCGGCATCGTCTACGGGCAAAGAGCGCAAGTATTCGCTCACGAGCCGCACCTTTTCATTTTTCCTGGTCGTCGCGGCAACGGCCTCCGAGGTTTCAGCAAACCGGCGCATGATGGCCTATTATGACAAGGGGAGACTCGTGGGGATGACTATGATGGGTGCCAGCAGGTTTTTCTCAGAGATTTCCTGAAGAAGGCAACACCGGCTACACAACCTCAGCGCGCCACTGCCACCGCCTGCTCTTTTTCCTCGGTGGGGAGGGCTACTCCGTCGCGGAAGGTGACGAGCCGGCCGGAATTGGCCGCGATGCGCTCGCCCGGCACGACCACCCCCACCAGGTTCAGCGGGTCAGCTGCGGCCACGCCAACCGTTTCGCCCGCAGTCCGCATTTCGCGCCCGGCCCGCAAAGACTCCACGGCCACCGGCAACGCGAACTGCTCCCCCAAAAAGCCGCTGACGAACCTCCCCCCGCGCACTTCGCCGCGGTCCTCCAGCCGCCGGAAGGTGATCAGCAGCTCGCGCCAGCGCGGCACGATGGTTTCCCGCGCGAGGAGCTCGCGAAAGACCACGCCATAGCGGCGGAGCAGCATCTGGCACGCGGCCTCCAAGGCGCGCGCGCGATCGGCAACTTCGGCGGGGTAGAGCAAGCACCAGCGGCCGGCGCTGTGCCGGGGACGCGCGCTGCGGCCGCGACCCTGCCCCGCCCTCCGTTTCGGATCAATCAAAGCGCGCAGGTTATCGAAGCCGTCCGCGGTGACTAGACCCGCGGCCACCAGCTCCCACAACGCTGTTTCCACCTCCGCTTTCAATCTCCCCGTGCCACGCACAATGTCGGCGAAAAACGAAGCGCCGCGTTGGCGGAGGAATCCGAGGACCTCGCGCGCGCTGTTGCCGAGCCCCCGCGCTTCTTCGTCTAGGGTCTTGCCGCGCTGCGGAAGCATCCACTCGGCATCCTCGCGCACGAAGAACGCGATGGGTGCCACACTGCTAGGGGTCACGCGGCGGCCGAGTCCCCCAGAATCCTCGAGCGTGGCCGGGTGTGGTGAAAGTCGCCCCCATCCTATCGCTCCGCCGAGACAAAGCTGGTCCAAGACCTGCGGATCATAGTGGGCGACGCGTGGCCGAAGGATGCGCTGCTCCCACGCGTTTGCGGGCGCTTCAAAACCCTGAAGCTGCCGCAGCACCTCGAGCGTGCCGCGCTCTCCGGCAAGCTGCGTTCCGGGAGCAAGGTGCTGCCAGCGGACGAGCCAGCCAAGGAACTGCGCTGCCGTCACCGGTTCGATTTGCCGGCGCAGCTTTCCCAGTGTGAGCCGATGAATCCGCGCCAGCAACCGCCGGTCACACCATTCGGTTTCTCCCGAGGCAAACTCCCGAAATCGACCGCGCAGCACCGCCCCACCGGCCTCCAGCCGCAGCAGAACACTTTCCATTTCTGGCGCCGGAACTCCCAATAAATTCGAGAGCATTCCCGGTGTGAAGGGGCCCCAGTGCATGGCCCATCCTGTCACCAAAGCCAGCAGGGCCTCCTCGCGCGAGGGAGTGGAAACTTCGACTTCCGGGAGCGGCGCGTCGAAGCGCGCCCCCGGGAAGATCCGAGCAAAGATCTTGGCTTTCTCTGCCGCCACCCAGTAGCCAACCTGGTTGACGCGGGCGCGCTCAGCGCGGCGATCGGCCACCAGCGCGCTAAAGAAACCGCCCCACGCGGAAATGGAATCGCGCAAAGCCGCTTCCAGACCGCCAGCTCTCGGCCCCCCTTCGAGCGGAGGAGGAGCTTCGAGTTCCGGCAGGGCGATCAGGGTTTGGAGCGCATCATGCAGTTCGTCAGCATCGCGAACGTCCGGCCAGGCTTCCGCACACACTTCGGCGATGGCCGCCGGATCCAGCCGACCCACCTCCGAAAGAACGGCCTCGGGCAAAACGCGGCGCATCTCCACGGCGCGCGCGCGTCGCTCCTCCAAGGGGGCGTCGTCCAAGTACGCGTACGGGTTGGCATTCAAGATCTGGTGAGAAAACTCGGAGGGAACCGGCGTGTCCACGGCGAGACACTCGATGCGCCCCTCGGCGATCTCTCCAAGCACGCGCTTGAGACCTTCCACGTCCATGGCCTCGGTGAGCGTCTCCTTCATCACTTCCCGCACGAGCGGATGCTCCGGAAGCTCAATCTCGCCGGGCACGTTTTCCCGGCAGGCCAGCGCTTCCGGAAACACCGCAGCGAGGAGGTCGTCGGCGCGCATGCGTTGGAGGGGGGGTGGCACCTTCTTCCCGTTTTGGAAGCGCACCAGGGCCAGGGCCCGGCCCGCGACCCACCGCCAGCGCGCGCTAAAAAGCGGAGAGGCCAGGGCGGCCTGCTCGAGAACCCGCTGGACGGAAGCAGGGTGGAGAAACTGGAAAACGTCCGCCAAAGGAAAGCTGTGCTGCTCCCCGAGAGAAATATTGAGACCCTCGTCGGTGGCCGCGGCCTGCAATTCAAAGTTGAATGAGCGGCAAAAGCGCTTGCGCAATGCGAGTCCCCAGGCCTTGTTGATGCGGCCGCCGAACGGCGCATGAATCACGAGCTGCATGCCGCCGCTTTCATCAAAGAAGCGCTCCGCAATCACCCTCTTCTCGGTGGGAATGGCGCCTAACACTGCGCGGCCTCGGACGATATATTCGATCGCCTGCTCTGCGCCTGCCTCATCGAGGCCGCATTCTTCTTCGAGCCAGCGAGCGGTCGTGACGGCTTCGGGAGAGCGATGCCGGTCAAAGTCCACCGGGAGGCGAGAGACCATAACGCCGATCTTTTCGCGGAGTTCGGCAACCGACTTGGAGAGTTCGGCGGTGCGCGCCGGCGCCTCGCCCCGCCAGAACGGAATGTTGGGAGCGGCCCCCTGAGCGTCCTCCACCAGCACGTTGCCGGATTGCACCCGGCGGATGCGCCAGGAGGTGTTTCCCAGCAGGAAAATGTCGCCGCGCAAGCTTTCCACGGCGAAATCCTCATCCACGGTGCCTACCGCCAGGCCTTCCGGCTCTGCGATTACGGTGTAGAGCGTGTTGTCGGGAATCGCACCACCGCTGGTGATGGCCACCAGCCGGCTGCCGCGTCTCGCGCGCAGGCGGCCGTTCACGCGATCCCGGTGCAGGTACGCTCCGTAGCGGCCGCGGCGCGCGGCCAGGCCCCCCGAGAGCATCTCAATGACGGAGTCGAAGTCGGCTCGCGACAATTCGCGATAGGGATACGCGCGACGCGCCAAGGCGAACAGTTCGTCTTCCTTCCACTCCTCCGCCGCGCAGGCAGCCACGATTTGTTGCGCCAGAATGTCGAGCGGGGCCTCGGGGACGGCAAGGCGATCGAGCTCACCGTGGCGAATGGCGCGCACCAGCGCGGCGCATTCGAGCAGTTCGTCCCGCGTTGTGGCGAAGAGCCGGCCCTTGGGAATCGCCCCGCGCCAATGGCCAGCCCGCCCGACGCGCTGCAACGCGACGGCGATCGACCGTGGCGAGCCGATCTGGCAGACTAGGTCCACGCTGCCAATGTCAATCCCCAGCTCGAGCGACGCCGTCGCCACCAGCGCTCTGAGCTCACCGGCCTTCAGCTTTGTTTCCGCCTCGAGCCTAAACCTGCGGGAAAGGCTCCCATGGTGCGCCGCCACGGCGCCCTGGCCGAGCCGCTCCACCAAGTGGTGCGCCACGCGCTCGGCCAGCCGCCGGGTGTTGACAAAGACCAACGTCGAGCGGTGCTGCTCAACAAGCTCAGCAATGCGCTGGTAGATTTCGTCCCACATCTCGTTCGACGCGACCGGCCCCAGCTCGCTGGCGGGGACTTCCACGGCAAGGTCAAACTGCCGCCGCTCGCCGACGTGCACGATCACCGGGGCTGGCCGGTTGCTCCCCGTCAGAAACTGGCCCACCAACTCGATGGGTCTTTGTGTGGCGGAAAGCCCGATGCGGATGGGAGGCCGTTTGGTCAGAGCCTCTAGCCGCTCGAGCGAAAGGGCGAGATGCGTGCCGCGCTTGTCGTCGGCGACGGCGTGGATCTCGTCCACGATAACCGTCTCGACCTCGCGCAGAATGGCCCGGCTCTTTTCGGCGGTCAGCAGGATGTAGAGGGACTCCGGCGTGGTCACCAGGATATGAGGCGGACGCTCGAGCATGGCGCGCCGCTCAAAGATCAGCGTGTCGCCGGTGCGCACCGCGGTGCGAATCTCTGGCATAAGCAAACCACGCTGGCCGGCGAGTTGCATAATTTCGCCCAGCGGAGTCTCCAGGTTTTTCTGGACATCGTTCCCTAGGGCCTTGAGGGGCGAGAGGTAGAGGACCTCGGTGCGGTCGGCCAGCTGGCCCCCGAGCGCCTTGCGCACCAAGCGATCGATTGCGGCCAGAAAGGCAGCTAGCGTCTTCCCCGAGCCGGTGGGGGCCGAAATCAGCGTGGCCCTGCCCTCGAGGATGGGAGGCCAACCCCGCTCCTGCGGTTCGGTGGCAGTGTCAAATCGGCTGACAAACCATTCCCGAACGATGGGGTGCGCCCATTCCAGGGCGGCCGGAGAAGCAGGAGCGGACATTGGTTCACTCATCGCGCGGTTCGAGAAAAAGCGATCCCCCCGCCAAGAATACCATTTTGGATTCGGGAGCCTGTAAAGAAGGTCACCAGCCGCGGCGAGGCGCCTACCTGCGCTTCGGCAACAGCGGCGCCGGCTGGCCGCTCGTTTCTGCCGACAAGCGCTCGCGAGCGTACCCGCACCAGGGACTTAGAGGATCCAGCTCCAAGTATCGACGCCAGTGTTGCCGCGCCTCCTCCCGTGCGTTCAGCTTCTCGGCAACGTAGGCCAGATTATAGTGAGCGTCGGCGTAGTCCGGCTGGAGCCGCACCGCCTCCCGAAGATGTTTCCGGGCTGCCTCGAGCTCGTTCAACTCTTCGAGCACGCTGCCCAGATTGTAGTGCGCCAGCGGGTTCTCCGGATCCCCGCGAACGGCGCGGCGAAAGCAGTCCACTGCGCCCGGGAAATCCGCCTGCTCATAAAGAAGGGCTCCAAGGTTGATCAGGGCATCGACGCGGCCGGGATCCAGCTCGAGCGCGTGCCGATAGGCCCCAATGGCCTGCGGCCGGGTGGAGGGGTCGGCCTGAGATTCCGTACCCAGCGCAAACCAGGCTTCCGCGCTGCGCTCCGGCATCACGCGCAGCTTGTCGTCCAACTCGCGGGTGTCGAAATTGAGAACCAGTTGCCCGGAGAGAGGCTCCACGCGGGCTCCCTTTTGCTCCACAATGACGTCGCGCCCATCGGAGAGGATGCGCAACTCAGCCAGGGGCGCCCGCACTTCGGCAAGCTTGCGCTGCAAAGCGACCAGCGAACGCCTCAGCCGGTAGGCGGGAACGCCCTGTGCGGTGAGCTGTTTGGCGGTGCGCAGGCTGATCAAGTCGCGAAAATCGTAGAATCTCTCTCCCCGGCGGCGCCTGGGGCCCACCAGTTGCAGCCGCTCCCAATAATCGAGCTGCTTCTCAGTGACGTCCAGCATGCGCTGGACTTCGCGCCGGGTAAATCGGTCGGCCGTCCCCATCCTGGCTAGCCTGCGGACTTCTTTCCCGCCTTTTTCTGTGCCACCATCGGAATCGCCCGGGCCGGAGGCTTCTTTGGAACTTCCTGCCGCTCGGCGAGGCTCTTCTTGAGGGCTTCCATCAAGTCAATCACTGGAGCGAGCTGAGGTTGCGGCGCGACGGCCACCTCTTGGCCCTTCATCTTGGCTCCGATCAGGGCGCGCAGGTGCTGCTGGTATTCATCGCGATACTTCTTCGCGTCGAAACTGGCAGCCAGGCTCTCAATCAATTGCCGCGCCAACTTCTTCTCTTGCTCCTTCAGCTCGATCGAGTCGGTCTGGCCGTACTCCGCGACCTGGCGAATCTCGTTCGTGTAGAACATGGTATGGAGCGTGAGGCCGTTTGCCCGCGGTCGTATGATCACGGTGTACTCGCGCTGGTGCATGTAAAGCCTGGCGATGGCCACATATCCGGACTCCTCCATGGCTTCGAGCAGGAGCCGGTAGGCCTTGCGACCGGCATCTTCCGGAACCGAAAAATACGACGCGTCGAAGTGCAACGGATCGACTTCCTCCAGCTTCACGAACTCCAGGATCTCCATCGTGCGGGCCGAGGGTGGGGCAAGCTTCTCCAGCTCCTCGTCAGTGAAAAGCACGTACTGGTCTTTCTCGTATTCGTAGCCTTTGATGACTTCGGAGCGCTCGACCATGCGATTGCACGTGGGGCAGAACAGCGGCTGGCGCAGGCGCGTATGGCACTCCTTATGGAGCTGGTTGAAACTGATGCGCTCGCTGCGGGCGGCGGTAAACAATCGGATAGGAATCGAGATCAGCCCGAAGGTGAGATGTCCTTTCCAGACGCTGCTGGCCATGGCCACGCTCCTCCTTGCTCACCGGTTGGGTCCGCAACGTAGCTTAGTCGAGTCGCACCGGTGTTGCAAGACAGGGACACGGGGAGGTTCGAGACACGTCACACCGGGTGGCCCCGAGAGGGATGGGGTCCGCCGGGGGCCGGCGCGCTAGAATGGCCCCATGACCCAGCTCGAAGAATACCGCCGCAAGCGGCGCTTCGACCGCACGCCTGAACCAACTGGGGAAAAACCTCGGCGGAGCGGCCAGACCTTCGTGGTTCAGAAGCACGCGGCGCGGCGGCTGCACTACGACTTCCGGTTGGAAATAGACGGAGTGCTGAAGTCCTGGGCCGTTCCGAAAGGCCCTTCGCTCAACCCCGGGGACAAGCGCCTGGCCGTCCAGACCGAAGACCATCCGCTTGAATATGGCCACTTCGAAGGGGTGATTCCCCCAGGAAGCTACGGCGCAGGAACGGTCATGGTCTGGGACCGCGGAACCTACCAGCTCGAGAGCCCGGGTTCTGCCAGCGAGCAAATTGCGCGCGGCGAAATCAAGTTCCACCTGCACGGTGAGAAGCTGCGCGGTGGATTTGTACTCGTGAAGTTGCGGAGGAGCGAAAAGGGCAACGAATGGTTGCTCATCAAACACAAGGACGCCTTTGCCGATCCGAAGTGGAGCATCGAGGAACATGACGGCTCGGTGCTTACGGGTCGCTCGCTCGAGGAGATCTCCAAAGAGTTGCCGCCCAAGAGTCGGCCGCATCCGATCACTGCGGCGGAGCTCGAGGGCGCGCGGAAAGCAGCCATGCCTTCGCGGATCGAACCCATGTTGGCCATCTCGGCCGACCGGCCTTTTTCCGATCCTGCCTGGCTGTTCGAGATCAAATGGGACGGCGTGCGGGCGCTGTGCCGCGTCGTGGACGGCCGCATCGAAATCCACTCTCGGACAGGGCGCATCGTCACCGAGCAGTACCCGGAGCTCGAGGCGCTGCCGGGATGTCTCGGAGCGAAACAGGCCATCCTGGATGGAGAGATTGTGGTTCTCGATAAACGCGGGCACAGCGACTTCGAGTCTTTGCAGGAGCGCATGCACGTCAAGGCGCCTTCGGCGCAGGTGCTCTCGAAGTCGCCGGTCACCTGTTACGTTTTTGACCTGCTCTACTCGGACGGCTACGACTTGCGGGAGTCCCCGCTCGTCGAACGAAAGGAACTCCTGCGCCGGCTGCTGGATGCGGGGCACCCCATCCGCTATTCGGATCACCAACCTGCGCACGGAAAGGAGCTATTCGAGTTGGCTCGCGAGCAGGGACTCGAGGGCATCATCGCCAAGCATGCGCATAGCCCCTACGTCAGTGGCCGCAGCCCCTACTGGGTGAAGTTGAAGGTAAGAAAGGAGCTCGACGCGGTCGTGGGCGGATGGACCGAGCCGCGAGGGAGTCGAGAATATTTTGGGGCGTTACTCGTGGGCCTCTACCAAGGAAAAAATCTGCGGTTCATCGGTCACGTGGGCACAGGCTTCAACCAGGCGAGTCAAAAGGCGATTCACAGCGAACTCATCAAGCAAACCGCGTCCACGTGCCCTTTCGAGACCGTCCCGGAGACCAACGAAAAAGCCTATTGGGTGAAGCCTCGACTGGTTGCTCGCGTGCAATACAGCGGGTGGACGCAAGAGCGGCGTTTGCGCGCACCGGCCTTTATGGGTTTGCGCGCCGACGCGAAACCGGAGGATTGCCAATTCGAGAACGAGGTGGGAGGGGAAGCTTCTCCCACGGTAGCGGCGGCGCCGGCGATTGCCGGGCGCGCGCTGACGAAACGAAGCCAAATCGAAGCTGAGCTTTCGAAGGGGCATGCGGAGAACATCGCCATCGAGCTGGACGGCAAGCGGCTCCGGCTGACCAACCTGAACAAGGTTTATTTCCCGGAACCCGGATATACGAAACGGAATCTGCTGGCTTACTACTATCGGATTGCCGACCGGCTGTTGCCCTGTCTGCGAGACCGGCCGCTGGTCCTGCGTCGATATCCGGACGGCATCAGCGGCCATTCCTTCTTCCAGAAGGAAGCAGGAGAGATTGCGCCAGACTGGATGGAGACGGTCGCCATCCCTTCGGAGGAAAAGCGGGAAGAGATCCACTACCTTCTGGCGAATGATCCCGCGGCGCTTCTCTTCCTGACCAATCTGGGTTGCATCGACCACAATCCCTGGTCGAGCCGCCGCGATGACCTGGAACATCCCGACTACTTTTTCTTCGACTTGGATCCCTCGGAAGGCACCGATTTCCGGACCGTGGTCGTCGTGGCCCGAGCCCTTTCTAACCAGCTCGAACAACTCGGCCTCAAAGCCTTCCTCAAGACCTCCGGCGCCACCGGATTTCATCTCTATGTGCCGGTCGAGCGCGTCTACACCTACGAGCAACTGCGCATGTTTGCGGAGATTGTGGCCCGCCTGGTGGCGAGAGAAGTGCCCCATTCGGTCACTTCGGAACGCACCGTGGCCAAGCGCCCCCCGGGAAAAATCTACATTGACGTTTCCCAGAACGCCTATGGCCGACCGCTCGCCACCGCTTATGTCGTGCGGCCTTTTCCCCAGGCTCCTATCTCCACTCCCGTCAAGCGGGCGGAGCTCGACCGAACGTTGAGACCCGAGAGATTCAACCTGAAGACGATCTTCGAGCGCTTGCGAGCGAAGGGCGACCTGTGGGGCGAGTTCTGGAAAAGCTGCCAGCGCATCGAAAAGGCCCTTCGCGCGCTCAGCGTGGAATTGCCTGCCCCTCAGAAGCGATGAGGGGCCGCGCCGCGGAATCGCGAACCCTCGTTTTCCATTGCCTCTGCGTGCGTGTATCCTTAGCATTCGACTTGGGAGACCTGCCATTCCGAACCGAGCGCAACTGCGCGTGGGGACCTCAGGCTACGCCTACAAGGAGTGGAAAGGCAGCTTCTACCCGGAGAAGCTCGCCGATAAGGAGATGTTGCGTTTCTACAGCCAGCATTTTCAGACCGTGGAGATCAACCATACCTTTTACCGTATGCCCGCGGAGCGTGTCCTGCTCGAATGGGCGGGGAGCGTTCCCCCAGGTTTTCAGTTCGCCCTGAAGGCCAACCAGCAGCTCACCCACATCCAGAAACTGCGCGATTGTGAAAGCACCTTGAAACGCTTCTTGGAAGCGGCCTCGGTGCTGACCGAGAACGGTGGCCTCGGTCCCATCCTTGTTCAGCTGCCGCCCACGTTTCGCGCCGAGCTCAAGGTATTAGAGGAATTTCTGAAATTGCGTCCGCGCGCTTTCCGCTTTGCGCTCGAGGTGCGCCACGCCTCCTGGCACAACGACGAGACGTATGCCCTGCTCCGCCAGCACCAAACGGCGCTGTGCCTGGCCGAAACGGACAAGGAAACGCCACCCGAGATACTCACCACCGACTTCGCCTATGTGCGCTTGCGGCGGGAGGCCTACACCGACAAACAGTTATCCGCCTGGAAGCAGCGGTTCGCCGCTTGGGTGCGACAGGGAATCAACGCTTACGTCTACCTCAAGCACGAGGACGCGGGAAAAGCTCCCGCCTACGCGCGCCGCCTGCTCGCCCAGGAGCTAACCGCTGGTTGAAAATCTCTGATTCATGCAACTTTTCTGACTTCAGATCCATCTCCTCAGTGAACCAGGAGGCCCAACAAAGACGCGGAGAAGCAAGCAAGAAAAGATGTTCAGTTATCTTTCACCGGAGAAGCAGGTACCAAGCGAGCACCCCAACCTGACAAAGGAGGAGAGCACAAGATGAGCAAGGTCAAACCAATCCCCGAGGGTTACCACACCGCGACACCGTATCTGATCATCAAGAATGCGGCTCGCGCGATCGATTTCTACAAGAAAGCCTTCGGCGCCGCCGAACGCATGCGCATGGCAGATCCCAGCGGCAAAGTCATGCATGCCGAGATCCAGATCGGAGACTCGCGAATTATGATCGCCGATGAGTTTCCCGAGATGGGCGCGCGAAGCCCGGAGTCGCTCGGCGGCTCACCGGTGAGCATCTTCCTCTACGTTGAGGACGTGGACGCCCTGGCAAAACAAGCCACCTCTGCTGGCGCGAAGGTCCTGATGCCCGTACAGGATCAGTTCTGGGGCGACCGGTACGGCAAGCTAACGGACCCCTTTGGCCACGTGTGGGACATCGCCACACACAAAGAGGATGTGGCGCCAGAGGAAATACACAAGCGCGCTGCGGCAGCGTTCGGTCGATAGAAAAATTACTTGGGCCCCTGGCCGGAGGAGCCAGCCCGTCGCGGCTGGAGAGGAGGGGTTTGTCTGTCGGCACCCGAGCCTCGCTTCGGGCACCCTCCGGTCAAGAAAAGTGCTATGGAAAGAATGGCTGGCCCAACAACTTAAGCCTCGAAGACTCGAGCGGGTTTGCCGCCCCTGTCCACGGCCGCCGGAATTCGAGGCACCGATCTCAATCCAACAACGGCTTCCAATCAGGGGGTGGAAAGTCTATGTGCCAGAAGTGTGGGGCAGGCCGGGGGAACGCGATACGCACCTCGCTCTTATCGGCCTTCTTCTGGCCCACGTGAACGACACTGCATTGTTGTTCTTCCCCAGTGATGCAGTTCCTTAGGACCAGCGTTTACCCGGGTTGCACTCCATGGCCAGGGCATCAGGGCCCCGTGGGCCTTCACGACCAACGAGGCGACGCAGCAATGCTCCTCGCTTGGCGTATTCACCTTTGGGATCTTCGTCTAATGGAACGCAAACGGACGAGCCACCAGGCGCGGCCGTGGCCTCCGCCACCCGGAAGTGGCGGGGCAAGCTTCGGTGATCAAGCCACTTTCCTGGCTCTAAAAGATTTTCTCCTGACGACGCAAGGTTCCGAAGGTGCCGATGTTGGCGAGGAGCAGCGCCACGCGGAACCGGTTGTCGCTGCGCACGGGGCCTAGCGCGAGGCGCCGAAATTCGAAGCTGATGCCGCAGCACGTGCCGTTGTAGCTCATTTGGATCACTTGGTTCTGCGAAAAGTGCTGACGAAGGTCGTAGCTCCAGGCCAATGCGGCGTTCCACCCCCGGCGGTTCATCTGCCCCCAACCCACGAGCGCGCGAATCTGGTTCGACTTCGGCTGCAGGACGGGGTCCTCCGCCCGCAAGGTGAAGTGAGAGAGATTGATAAACGATTGGCGGTAGGGGTGCAGGCCCACGATCGTTGCGATCGCCGTCAACCTCGATCGAAGCGGGTCGTAGTCGGTGCGGAACTCCACATCGTATCGGCCGCCAGGAGTAACGCGCACCTCGCTCACCAAGGGCGAGAATCGGCGCGGCGAGTCTGCAAACGCAAAGGGCGTGATCGAATCGAGTGCCTGGAAGACGTTGCGCTGCCCGGGTACCAGCGCGCCGCCAAAGGTCGGATCGAAGTAGTACTTCTGCGCGACACGCCAGGAAACCAGCTCGTCCGTCTGGCCTTCGCCGGCGCGGCGGTAGAGGCGTTGGGTGATCGAGTATTCCACTTCGTTGGTGTCGGTGAGTGTGTCGTTTTCGTCAAAGCGGATGAACCGGCCGAATTGATTTACGCCATCCACGAACCGATAAACCACCTGGGGCTCGATCGAGTGCTTCCATTTCGAGACTGGGCGTTCCCAGATGCGAGCGAGCGAGGGCGGGCGAAAATCCACGGTGAGCTCGCTGGTGGTGCGGCGGACGGAAGTTTCCACAACGCTGCCGGAGAGGAGTTGCGAACCGTAGTAGGTGGTGCGCACCATGAAGGTCGGCGTCACGCCCAACCACGGCCCCCAGTGTAAGGGCAGGGTGACGCGCGGAGCGATTTCAGCGCGCGGGACGGCGGCGGGCGTTTCGATATTCGGGTCGCTGCGGTGGACAGCGTCAGCAAAAACGTGAAAGCCGAAATAAAACGGCCAGCGGCGCCAGGGTGCCTGCTCCACGGAACTGAAGCGCACGCCTGGGGCGCTGCGAAGCACCACGGCCGTTTCCGGCTGCGCACTGAGGAAGTTCTTGTAGTTGAGCGCGCTGAAGTTCAAGCTGAAGCCGCGGAAGTTGTTGGTCACAAAAGCGGTGGTGCGCACTTCGGAATTAATCGCTTCGCGGAACGTCTCGGCGAAGGCCA
>DATFXF010000014.1:0-2374 GCA_035258565.1 Candidatus Acidiferrales bacterium | reverse complement strand
AGGCCTTCGCGCGAGGGCGTCGCCCGCCCTGGCCGCTTCCTCGTACCTGCCGCGCAGGCCCAGCGCGAGTGCGAGCTACTCCTCAATCTGCGGCGTGCGCCCAGCATTGCGCTGCCTCTGTGCTCCCTATTCCCCAAAAGTCTCGCCTCGCGTCATTTCGCATGCCGCGCCCACTCCGCACGCGCCTTAAGTTTGTCGGCATACTTAAGGCCGATCTTGCGGACCCGCTCGGGCTCGAACTCCTGTTGCGCCAGGGCCATGCCGCGGTCGAACACCTCCGAATAGCGCCGGATACGTCCGCCCTCAAGATCGAACCGACCGATGCCGTCGAAGGCCACGCGCGCACCCTTGGCCTCGGGACGCTTGGATTCGAAGCTGAAGCGGTAGCTTGCATAACCGATGTTGTCGCTGATCGCGGGATCGAAGAACTCCCAGCGGAAGTCGCGCCCCCCGTCGGCGAAGTGCACAAGCATCTTCTTGATGGCTTCGCGGCCCGTGCTGGGTCCGAAGAAGTAGTCGTCATAGGTGCCATCCGGAATGAAGAGATCGGCCAACGCATCCCCGTCGCCTGCCGCTGCCGCCGCCGCAAACCGCTGCACCAATTCACCGAACTGCATGATCTCCTCGCTTGCTCTCGACATCCTGGCCGGCGATCGCCCACCGAAGCTTCGCGCTCCATCGTGACACGCGCCCCGATCGATGGCGAGTACGCGCGCCAACTGCCGTCCCCGCCGGGGGCCGGCAGCCCCGACATTGCCGCGGGCGGATTTGCCCGCCGCGGGAACAGCGCCATGGTGGCCCAACAACATGGTACCCCCCTACAACAGGTGAGCCGACGGCATGGCGATCCATTGACGGCAACCTGGCGCAGCGGAGCGCGGAGTGGCAGCCGGCACGTAAACATACCCGGCGGGATTGGGGGCGGTGGTCGTCCTCCAGCGCGCAGGCGCTGTGCTATATGCCGTTCAGCCGATCTCGGGGCAGTCACCCGCGCGCCGCAGGCGGTTGGAAGGGAAGGAGAGAGGTGAAGGGGCTGGCATCCGCCGGTCTTTGTTGGGACGTGGTAGGCGCTGATGCGCCCAGCGCGCGACGTGGCGTAGGTATTGATAACGTCGCGCTAGCACTCGGCGTAGAGGCCCACGCGCCCGCCGACAAAACGCCGTGATGGCTCGATCAGCCGTCGAGCCCGGGGGGATTGGCGCCAGCCGGCAGCCGCCACCGCGGGCGGCCTCCCAGGGGCCAGGGCCCCTGGACAATTGGCCGGTAGATTTGGCCGCTACACTTGGCCGCTACACTTGGCCGGTTTATTTGGCCGGTTTATATGGCGGACGCGCCTTCGGCAGTGGAAACGCGGCCACGGCGCCACATCACGCTTGGGCGCAAACCGCGCCAGTTCCTGATCGCTGCTGCCCTGCTCGGGTGGACGCCTCCGTTCCGCGCGGAAGCAGCACCCCCCGACCTAGGAGCCCCAGATTTTCGTCGCCTAGACCTCAGTTGCAGAGGTGGGCTGAGATCACGCACTCCGTTCCTAACATGCCGCCAGCCTTGCAGCTCGAGCGCATGTTGCTGACCCTGTAACCGGGCGCAGAGCCCACCCTGGCTCCAGAGGCCATGAACTGGGCCCAGGAGCCCCACGACGTCGCCTGCAGCACCGCTTCCCAGGCTTGGAACATGGCCGAATCGCGCGAGGGACCAGTGCCCCGGCCGCCCTTGCTGACGCACGCTGCTTCAGCCACGGTCCCCGTTGCGGCCAAAGCGCCAGCGAACACCAGCGCCGGCAGGATCACACGTTTGTAGTTGCGCATAGCTCTTCGCTCCCTCCAAAAAATAAAAAGACAGCGAGCCTGGGGGACATTGCCCGAGATCGCTGTCTTATACACTGGTCAGTCGCGCGCTTTTGCGCGGAAAACAGTGGATTGTTGGGCGCCCGTGGCGGGCGGGTGACGCAACCCGCGGCGTGGGCTCGCGGCGGCGGTTCAGCTCGCCGGCTGCAGATTCACGGCCTTGGGTCCCTTGCCGCGCTTGTCAGGCTCGGTCTCAAAAGAAACGCGCATGCCCTCGTCGAGAGTGCCGATGTTTGAGCGCTCCACGGCAGTGATGTGGACGAAGACGTCCTTGCCTCCCTGGTCCGGCGTGATGAAGCCGAAACCTTTTGTCTGGTTGAAGAACTTTACAGTTCCGGTCTGCCGCATGCGAGGTCTCCATGTCCCCGGTAAAGAATGACGGATCGCGCCAGCTCGCAAGCCGGCGCGGGTGGCGTTAGGCAGTCTCGTCCGATGTCGGGGAACGTGAGGCGCAAGAGAACACTGACGCGTCTGCGCTAATCATCTCAGGCCAGTCTCAGCAGTCTCCGCCGGGTCCGATAGGCCGCCCG
>DATFXF010000013.1:0-10472 GCA_035258565.1 Candidatus Acidiferrales bacterium | reverse complement strand
CCCAGACCCCGCAGGGGATTGCGGCCCTGGTCTTCCCGCGCGTGGCCAGCTTCGATGACCTGGTGCGCGGATGCCCTCTGGTGGTCGTGCTCGTGGGTGTACAAGACCCCGGCAATGTCGGTGCGATCCTGCGGACCGCCGAGGCCTTCGGTGCCACTGGCGCGGCCACCTGCGCCTGGGGCGGACTGGGCACGGCCAATCCGCTGTCTCCCAAAGCGCTGCGCGCCTCGGCAGGCTCGGCGCTGCGGCTGCCGCTCGTGCAAAGAGTCGCAGCCCCCGTTCTACTCGCACAACTTCGGGTCACGGGCGTGAAGCTCTACGCCGCATCGCCTCGAAAGCACTCGTCGGCCAACCAGAAAGGCCGCGCTCTCCATCCCTGGGAAGCCGACCTGCGCGGCCCATCGGCCCTGCTGGTGGGTAACGAAGGCGCGGGTCTGCCCCTCGAGCTCCAGAGCTCAGCGGACGCGCTGGTGCGCATCCCGCTCGAGAGCGGCGTCGAATCACTCAACGCAGCCGTGGCCACCTCGGTACTGCTCTATGAGGCTGCGCGACAACGCGGAAGCGATGCTCCGGGACTCGGTGCCGACCGACCGGAGTAAAGGAACGCACAGCCATTGAGTGCGAACTCGAGTGGGGCTCTTTCCCAACCCGCAGCAGGATGAGGAGCGGGGTCCGCGCCCGCTGGCTGATCGCATGCGCCCGCAAACGCTCGATGAGTTCGTCGGCCAGGAGAAGCTGCTTGCTCCCGGCAAGCCGCTGCGCACGCAGATCGAGCGCGACGACTTGGGCTCGATGATCCTCTGGGGCCCGCCCGGCTGCGGCAAGACCACGCTCGCCCGTATCATCGCGCGGATGACGCGCTCGGAGTTCGTGCCCTTCAGCGCTGTGCTGGCTGGCATTAAGGAGATCAAGCAAGTGATGGCGGCGGCTGAGCACAGCCGCCGAGTCGGCCGCCGAACCATCATTTTCGTGGACGAGGTGCATCGGTTCAACAAGGCGCAGCAAGACGCCTTTCTTCCACGCGTCGAGACCGGGGACATCATCCTGATCGGAGCTACGACGGAAAACCCATCGTTTGAGGTCATTGCGCCGCTTCTCTCGCGCACGAAGGTGTACGTGCTCGAGGCCCTCCGGACGCCCGAGCTCGTGGGCCTGCTCCGCCGGGCGCTCACTGATCCTGAGCGGGGGCTGGGCCGCGAGAAAATAGAGATCGCGGGGGATCTGCTCGAGCGCATGGCCGCGTTCGCCAATGGCGATGCCCGCGCAGCTTACAACACGCTCGAAGCGGTCGTGCAGGGGGCGCGGCCGGAAGCCGACGGCCGGCGCGTCATCTCGCGTGGGCTGCTCGAAGATGCGCTTCAGCGCAAGCTCCTTCTCTACGACAAGTCCGGCGAAGAGCACTTCAACCTCATCTCTGCGCTGCACAAGTCCGTCCGCAATTCCGACCCCGATGCGGCACTCTACTGGCTGGCGCGCATGCTCGAATCCGGCGAAGACCCGCTCTACATTGCGCGGCGCCTGGTGCGTATGGCGAGCGAGGATATCGGCCTGGCTGACCCCAACGCGCTGGCCATCGCCATCGCGGCCATGCAGGCCGCCGATTTCGTTGGTATGCCCGAAAGCAATCTGGCGCTGGGTGAGGCGGCGGTGTACCTGGCGTTGGCGCCCAAGTCCAACGCTCTCGAAGTCGCCTACGGTGAGGCGCTGAGCGATCTCGAGAAGATGCCGGCCGAGCCGGTCCCCCTACACCTGCGCAATCCTGTCACCGGGCTGATGCGCCATATCGGCTACGGCCGCGGCTACCAGTACGCGCACAATACCCAGGAGAAAATCACGGATATGCCCTGCTTGCCTGAAAGTCTGCTCGGCCGCACCTACTACCGTCCAACCGATCAGGGCTTTGAGCAGCGTCTTCGCCAGAGAATCGAGGAGATCCGACGCATTACCAGGCGTCATAAGCAAGGCGCAAAATCCGAAACCCAAGAATAAAAGATGCCCAGCAGCAAGCACCTTTCGCCCGGCCTTGTTCGTTTAGTTCCCCGACCTCGTTGGCTTCCCTACCTGCTCACTTTCCTCTGCTTCTCTCTTCCCGCGCTCGCGCAGGACTCGCCAACGCTCACCGTGGACGAGCAATGCGCGGCACCGGCGTACGCGCCGGACGGGCGACTCGCCTACGCCGTCCGGCGCATCCTGACCTCACGGCGCCTGGAGATCCAGCGGGACGACCTTTGGCTGGTCGCCGCGGACGGAAAGCGGCGGCGCATAGTGAACGGGGAAAAGCTGGTACAGGGTCCGAGGGGAGCGGGGTTGGTGCCGTTCAGCTATTCAATCCAATCCCTTCGCTGGTCGCCCGACGGCGCCCGGCTCACGGTCGAGATGCTCACCAGCGAAATGGTGGACCAGCGCGGAACCACAAAGGAAGGCGTGATGACGCTCTTGCTCGACGAAAATGGAAAGGAGATCAAGATCGCCGGCGGAGACAGCGTCATCCCCGAAGGCACGAATGCCGCGTGGCTTGCGGACGGCGCCACTGTGGTTTACCTCCAGGAAGCGGTCAAGCCCAAGCTGCTCTTCTCCGTCAACTCGGTGCGGCCCTTGGGGGGCCGAGGCGGCCCGATTTTTTCCGGGCACGTCTTCGCTGCCGCAGCCTGGAACGCGAAACAAGGGTCCGGCGTCGCCGTCGAACGCGATCGCAGCCTGAGCACGCCCCCGCATCTTGTCTCGCTGGACTTGCCCAAGGAGACCCGGCTCGAGTTGGCCACCCTCGAGGGCTATGCCGGCGGGCTCTCGCTCTCGCCTTCGGGCAAGAAGGTAGCTTACTTCCGAGATGCGCAGGTCCTGGAAATTCGCGAGGTGGAGCAGCCCGATCGCGTCGCGCGCCTCCGTGTCGCCTATGGAAGCTATCAGTGGGCTCCCGACGAGCGGCGCATCCTGATGAAGCGCGGCCTCGAGCATCGCTCCGGCGATCTCGCCTGGCTGGTCCTGCCGCCACTGGCGTCTCGCGCGTCACCGGCCAGCGCAGGCCAAGCGACGATCATCGAAGGCGAGCTGCGGCCCATCCTGCACGGGCTCAGCTTTCGCGACTTCGCCCTCTCACCCGACGGCCGATCGCTCGCCGTGATCCAGCCCGGCAAACGCAGCTTGTTGGTTTATCCAGTCGAGTAGACGGGGAGGAAGAGGGGCTACGGCTCACGCAGCCGGAAGCGCTTCCTATGCTCTTTGAGGATGCACACGTCCATGACGGCAACCAGGCCAGCCTGGCGTGCCCGCTCTGCCGCGCCGGAGTCGATCACTCCTTCCTGCATCCAGACGGCGCGGGCGCCAATGCGGATGGCGCTTTCGACCACCTCGGCCACCGTCTCCGGCCGGCGGAAAATATCCACGATGTCCACTTTTTCGGCGATGTCTTCGAGGCGCGCGTAGCATTTCTCCCCGAGCACTTCGCGTTCGTTCGGGTTTACAGGAAGGATACGGTAGCCAGCGGACTGGAGATACTCCGCCACACCGTAGCTCGGGCGGAAGCGCTTGGAAGAAAGGCCGACGACGGCAATGACGCGCGCGCTCTTCAGGATTTGAGCGATGGGGTCCACGTCGCCCGCGCTACGGGAATGGCCGGAGTCTAGCGGGTTCGTGGGCGAGTTCATTGCCGTGCCCCTGCTGCGGCGCGGACCTGCGCCAGCGCGCGCAGAAACTTCTTGTTCTCCTCGTGCGTACCTACGGTCACGCGCAGGCCGTTGGGGAATCCCATCCAGCCCATCGCGCGGCAGATGACGCCAAGCTTCAACAGCTCATCGGCCACCGGCTGGGCTTCCAAGCCAAGATCCACGAAAAGGAAATTTCCGGCCGAAGGGATATAGCGCACGCCCATGGCGGCCAACCCTTCGGCCAGCTCCTTCAAGCCCGCGCGGTTCGAGGCCGTCGAGCGGCGCACATGCTCGACGTCGTCGAGCGCAGCGAGTGCAGCCGCCTGGGCCACACCCGAGGTATTGAAGGGCGACCGCACCTTGTTCACCTCGCGAAGCAACGCAGCCGGCCCAACGGCGTAGCCGACGCGCAGTCCAGCGAGCCCATAGACCTTGGAGAATGTGCGCAGAACCACCAGATTCCGGCCCTCCTTCACTCGCTCGATTGAGCGCGAGTAGTCCTGGCGTTCCACGTACTCGAAATACGCCTCGTCGAGTACAACCACAACGCTCTCCGGCAGGCCTGCGAGGAAAGCGTCAAACGCGTCGGCGGTGAACATCGTGCCGGTGGGATTGTTTGGATTGGCGAGATAAACAACCTTGGTCCGCGGCGTGATGCTCGCTCGGAGCGCATCCAGGTAAATCGCATCGTCGCGCTGCGGCACTTCGATCAACCGGGCGCCGCTCGCGCGGATCGAGATGTAGTACATCGGGAACGAGCCCGCCGAGGTGGCGCCCTCGTCGCCGTGCTCGAGCAGCGTGCGGGCGAGCACATCAATCAGCTCGGTGGAGCCCGCGCCGAGCAGGATGCTTTCTATCCCCACGCCCAGGCGGCCGGCGAGTTTTTCGCGGAGGTAGTGGCCGCCCCCATCCGGATAGCGGTTTGCATCCGTCATGGCTCTCTTAGCGGCGGCGACAGCGAGTGGCGAGGGCCCGAGCGGATTTTCATTCGATGCCAGCTTCGCTGCGCGCAGCCTCAGCTCGCGCTCGACTTCCTCAATGGGCTTACCGGGCACGTAGGGATCGATTGCGCGGATGTGGCTGGGAACCAAGTCGTGGATCGCTTTTGTCATTTGCCTCGAGGCTGCTCGGCCTGCGCCGCCCGGTCGACCGCCTGGCGCAACCGGAGAACTTCCTCTCGGTCCAGGGAGCGGTACCTGCCTTCGGGAAGGTCGGCCAGTTCGAGGTCGGCCAGACGCACGCGCTTCATTTTTTCCACCGGATGCCCGAGTTCGACCAGCGTGCGGCCGAGCGCATCCCGCCGCGCGGCGCTGAGCGTGGCCTCATACCACGGGTTGGCCGCCTGCGGACCCGCTGCGTGGGGCTGCTTGAGAGGTCGCAGGCGGGCTCGCGCTTCCCGCTCGACGTAACGCCGCTCTTCGACGGCGAGTCGCCCCTTCACCTTGATCCAGTAAGTTTGCGGCAAGCGGCCTGCCGCTTTCAAAATGCGGCTGGCGAGCTCCCCATCGTTGGTCAGCAGCAGGAGCCCAGACACCGCATAGTCGAGGCGTCCGACCGGAAAGACGCGTTCCCGGACGCCGCTCAAAAAATGCCGCAGCGTCCGCCTACCCTCGGGGTCGGCGAGCGTGGACACCACTTGCGGCGGCTTATGAAGCATGAAATAGGTTTTAGGCTCCGCCGACCGTACCTGCCGGCCCGCCGCTTCGATGTGGTCGCGCCGCGGGTCGGCCTTGCTTCCGAGCTCGGTGACCACGCGCCCGTTCACGCGCACTTGCCCGCTGAGGATGAGCTGCTCGGCGTGGCGCCGCGAAGCGATCCCCGCGCGGGCGATAATCTTCTGCAGGCGTTCGCGCATCGGAATCACCGCCGGCAGCCTCAAAGGCACAGCCAGGCCAGGGCGTCCGGTACCGCTATCGGCGACCTTCCCCGGCATCGGTCCCGGCACCAGCCGCTGTTTCCCGAGCCGCCGAGTCCTGCGCCGGCGCCTCGACGGCAGGAGGGGTTGCCGCGGCGGGCTCGCTGGACGCAATGCTCTCCTCGGAGCCAAGCGCGGCGCGGGCCAGTTGCTCGAACTCCCTCAGGCTGGGCAATTCGTCCAGGTCGCTCAGCCCGAAGCGCATCAAGAACTCGCGCGAGGTGCGGTAGAGGATCGGGCGACCGATCACTGCCTTGCGCCCGGCCGTGGTGATCAAGCGTCTCTCGAGCAATGTCTTGACCACGCCAGCGCAGTTCACCCCGCGGATCTCTTGGATTTCGGGAAGTGTCACCGGCTGCTTGTAAGAGATCACTGCGAGCGTCTCGAGTGCGGGCATGCTCAGACGCAGCGGCGGCTGCAGGCTCTTGATGAACTTGCGCAGGATCTCATGGTGCTGTGGCTTGGTATAGAATTTGTAGCCGCCCGCCACGACGCGAATCTCAACGCCGCGCTCGTCCGTGGCGTAGCTGGCCACGAGCTCGTCGAGCGCCGCCCGTGCCTCGGCTTTCTCCACCCCCACGGCCTGGGCCAGTTGCTCGAGCGTGGCCGGCTCGTCCGCCACATAGATGATGGCCTCAAGCGCCGATTTGAGTTCTGCGGGTGTCATACTCAGTCATACTGATCGTCAATCTCTTTGAGCGATGCACTTTGTGCCTGGCCTCCCCCCTCCGTGCCCGCAAAGACGTCGTCAAACATCTTGTGCTTGCGAAGCAAGATTTCACCGAAAAGCTGCGCTTGCACGATCATCACCGCCTGGAGCCGCACCAGTTCGAGCACCGCAAGAAACGCAACAATCATCGCATGTCGGGAGGGGCAGTCCTCGAAAAATTCAGCCAGCCGGACACCCGCCTCGCTCGCCACCAAGCGACTCCGCAACTGCTCCATCATCTGCGCGACGGTAAACTGTTCGTGCTGGAGCTCGATTTTGGCCACTTCGCGCCGCCGCTCGAGTACCTGCTGAAACACCCTCACCAAGTCGACCAGCGAGACGACGATTTCGCCCTCCGCCTCACCACCCTCGTAGAGCGACTTATCAGGGTGCGACCAGACATGCGCCTCGATCTGTTGCTTCTGGTAGAGCATCTGCGCTGCATTCTTGAACTTTTCGTGTTCGAGCAGCCGGTCGACCAGCTCCGTACGCGGATCCAGCCGTTCCTCGGGGCCTGCGAGCGGGTCGGGGGGAAGCAGCATCTTCGATTTGATGTAGATCAGGGTGGCGGCCATGTAGATGAAGTCAGCCGAAATATCAATGTCGAGCTGCTCCAGCTGGTGCAGATAGTCGAGATACTGTCCCGTGATTTTGGCGATGGGGATGTCGTGGATGTCGATTTCCTGCTTGCGGATCAGATCCAGCAGGAGGTCGAGCGGGCCTTCGTAGATTTCGTGGAGTTGGACTCGGTAGGGTGTGGCCAAGCTAGCTCCCCGTCGCCGCCTGCGTTTTTGCCGCGGACGCGCTCGCGGAGTTCGCCCCGCGCACCTCGCCGAAAACGGCCTCGCGCACACGCCGCATGGTCTTGCCCGCGGCCTTGCGCGCCTTCTTGGAGCCCCCCTTGAGGATTTCGATCACGCACACCGGGTCCGCCTCGTATTCCTTGCGGCGCGCCTGGATGGGTTCGATCCACTGGATTAGGCTTTCGGCCATGGCGGCCTTGCACTCGATGCAGCCGATGCCCGCCGTCCGGCAGCCTTGTTCGGACCACGCGATCGTATCCGGGCGGGAAAAAAGCCGGTGATAGGCGAACACAGGGCAGACCTCCGGCCGGCCGGGATCGGTGCGACGGACGCGCTGCGGGTCCGTCATCATGTTGCGCACCTTCTCGCGAATGGAGGCTGCCTCCTCGCTCAACCAGATGGCGTTGCCATAACTCTTGGCCATACGCCGGCCGTCCGTGCCCGGGACGCGCGGGGTCTCGGTGAGCAGCACCGCAGGCTCACACAAGACCCGGCGCATGGGCACCTTCGCATTGGCCAGCAGAGAGAGCCGGTGGTCGAGCGGGAGCTGCCACATAGCCTGGTCCACGCGCTCGCGGGCGGACTCGGACTTGGCGTCTTCCGCCCGTACGGGAATCCCGAGTCGTTCTTCCAATTGCGCGAGCGCCTTCGGCTTCGCTCTTTTCCAATCCACCGGGCCGTAGGCGCCGTTGAACCGGCGTACGATTTCGCGCGTCAGCTCGATGTGCGGCACTTGGTCCTCGCCCACAGGCACCAGGTCAGCATCGTAAATGACGATATCCGCCGACTGAAGCAGCGGGTAGCCGAGAAAGCCGTAGGTGCTTAGGTCTTTCTCTTTGAGCTGCTCGATCTGCTCCTTGTAGGTGGGCACGCGCTCGAGCCATCCGAGCGGCGTAATCATGGAAAGCAACAGGTGAAGCTCCGCGTGCTCCAGGACTTGCGATTGGACAAAGAGGGTGGACTTTTCAGGATCGAGGCCGACCGACAGCCAGTCGATCGCAACCTGCATCGTGTTTTCCCGAAGCTTCTGCGCCTCCTCGGCGTAGTGGGTCGTCAGCGCGTGCCAATCAGCGATGAAGAAAAAGCATTGGTACTCCTCTGGCTGCTCCTGTAGCTTGAGCCAGTTCTCAAGCGCGCCAAAGTAGTGGCCGATGTGCAGCCGCCCGGTGGGGCGCATGCCGCTCAGGACTCGCTTGCGTTTTGCCAATCTAGCGGCCCCCTGTGGCTTGCGCCGTTTCCCGAGCCGCTTCCGCCGGACGCAGCCCGCCTGCCTGGGCGAGCAGGTCGCGGGCAATAATCAAGCGTTGAATCTCGCTGGTTCCTTCGTAGATGGAGAGGACGCGAGCATCGCGGTACATCCGCTCCACATCGGTCTCTCGCGAGTACCCGACGCTGCCGTGCACCTGCACGGCCTTGTAGACGACGCGGTTCACCATCTCGCTTGCGTAGAGTTTGGCGCGCGAGGCGCAGGGCCCCAGGTGCTTGCTCCCCTGGTCGCGCAGCCACGCCGCGTAATGCACCAGTAAGCGTGCGGCCTCAATCTCCGTTTGCATATCGGCCAGCATCCACTGAATAGCTTGGAATTCGCTGATGGTCTTGCCGAACGCACGCCGCTGCTTGGCGTAACGAACCGCCTCTTCAAATGCGCCCTGCGCGATCCCCACCGCCTGCGCGGCGATGCCCACGCGTCCCCCGTCGAGCGCCTCGAGAGCGATTCTCAGTCCCTGACCTTCCTCACCCAGCCGGTTTTCCACCGGCACTTCGCAATTGCTGAAGACCAGTTCAGCCGTGTGCGACGTTCGCAAGCCCATTTTATCCTCGTAGCGGCTCACGCGGAAGCCGGGAAACATGGGCTCCACCAGAAAAGCGGTAACTCCTCGGGCACCGGCCTCCGGGTCGGTCTTGGCGAAGACCAGGTGGACACCAGCGAGACCGCCGTTCGTGACCCAGCTCTTCGTGCCATTCAGGCTGTACCAGGCACCGTGGCGCGTGGCCCGAGTCTGGATCGCGGCGGAGTCCGAACCTGCTTGGGGCTCCGTCAGGCAAAAAGCACCCAGAATTTCGCCGCGTGAAAGCCTCGGCAAGTACCTCTTTTTCTGCGCTTCGGTGCCGTGCCTTGCAAGGGGCGCGCCCACAACAGAATTGGTCACGCTCAGCGCCACAGCGCTCGCCGCATCCACGCGAGCGACTTCCTCGAGCATCACCACGTAGCTGATCGTGTCCAGCCCCGTCCCGCCCCATTCCTCCGGCGCCAGCATCCCGCAGCAGCCCAGTTCGGCCAGGCGGCGCAGCTCCGCTTCCGGAAACTTCTCTTCCCGATCGTACTGGCGGATCACCGGGCGAACCTCGGCCTCCATGAATTGCCGAATCGTGTCGCGAATCAGCCGTTGGTCGTCGCTAAGGGAAAAATCCATCCCGGGTTCCTACATCTTCAGCAGCTCGCGCAGACGCTTGGTCTGTGCGCGACTGACAGGAACTTCGGATTGTTGGCGGTCATCCATCTTCAGCATATAGCTCGATTTGAACCAGGGCACGACTTCCTTGATGTGGTTGATGTTCACCACGTAGGAGCGGTGGGCGCGCCAGAAGACGTCGGGATCGAGCGAAGCCTGCAGCTCCTCGAGCGTGCGATAATTCGAGGAACCTTCAATGTCCTTGGCTACCACGGTGATCAGGCCGTCTTCGATCGACGCATAGGCCACGTCGTCGGCGTCCACCAGCATCAGCCGCTGCTGCGTCTTGACCAGCAGCTTCACCGGCTGCGCGGGCTTTGCCGTGCCCAGCTGGCTGACCAGGGTTTCCAGTCGCTCGGTGGGCGAGGACTTAGCCTCGAGCACTTTCTTCGCGCGCCCGATGGCCTTGGCGAGGCGCCCTTTGTCGAACGGCTTCAGCACGTAGTCCACGGCGTTGACCTCAAACGCCTGCACCGCGTAGTTGTCGTACGCGGTGGCGAAGATGATCTGCGGTATCCGTAGCTTGCGGTCCATCAGCTTCTTGATTACGCCGAAGCCGTTCAGGCCGGGCATCTGCACGTCGAGGAAGACCAGATCCGGCGCATGCTCCTTGATCAGCGCGACCGCCTCCACCCCGTTTTTGCCCTGCCCGACAAGGTTGATCTCGGGAAAGCTCTTTAGCAGGTAGGCCAGCTCGTCACGCGCTGGCTTTTCATCATCTACGATGAGCGTGTTGATATTCATTGGCGTTATGAAAAAGCGGATCTGTCGGTTGCGGACTCAGTATAGGTAAGCGATCGCCCGCTTTCAACTCGCACGGGAGCCCCGCAGAAGAGGCCAGGTGCTTCCTGCGCTGATCCCGGGGAACGCTCGAACAGCGAAAGGCAACGAATCCCAACCCGGCCGATTGGCCGAACGAAGGCGTCCGGCAGTGCTTTGGGCTTCGTC
>DATFXF010000012.1:0-3323 GCA_035258565.1 Candidatus Acidiferrales bacterium | reverse complement strand
TCTATCGTGTCGGGGACCCACTCGTGCACAACACAAAGGGCAGCGGCTTAGGTCTGGCGTTGGTGAGGCACATCGTCCTGGCCCACGGTGGCCAAGTCTGGGTGGAGAGCGAGCCGGGAGAAGGAAGCAAGTTCACCATCGCGCTGCCGCTCGATTCCAATTCGAGTGGCGCAGCAGCGGCCTAACGAGGGGGAAGGAATGGATCGCAGCTCACAGAATAATCGCGCATCGGGGTCGAGAGGCATGGAGGCGAATAGCAGGACCAAGATCCTGATCGTGGAGGACGAGCCCAACATGGTCGCTGGGCTGCGCGACAATTTTGAATACGAAGGCTACCAAGTGATCACCGCGGGGGATGGCGTGGAGGGCCTGGAACGCGCGTTTGCCGATTCACCCGACCTCGTCGTCCTCGATGTAATGATGCCCCGGATGAGCGGCCTCGACGTCTGCCGACAACTGAAGGCCCGGCGGCCGTCCATCCCCGTGATCATGCTCACTGCCCGTGGGCAAGAAGTGGATAAGGTAGTTGGCCTCGAACTGGGCGCGGATGACTATGTCACCAAGCCATTTTCCATCCGCGAACTGCTCGCTCGCGTCAAGGCGGTTCTGCGGCGGGCGCGCACCCTTCCCCGGGAACAGGAGCATCTCTCGTTTGGCGACGTGGAAGTCGACCTGCGCAAGCACCAAGTCCAGCGCCGCGGGCAAGCGGTTGAGTTTTCGGCCAAGGAGTTTCAGCTGCTGAAGTATTTCCTGTGTCATCCCGGTGAGACGTTGAGTCGGGACCGCCTGTTGGACGAGGTGTGGGGCTACGAGCGCTACCCCACGACGCGCACCGTGGATGCGCACATTGTTCGTCTGCGACAGAAGATCGAACCTAATCCCGAGGAACCTCGCTTCATTCTGACTATCCACGGCGTCGGCTACAAATTCGTCGGCTGAGGACGTGGGCCGCCGAGCAGGAGAGAAATGGGAACCGACCGTCAGCCATTCGAGCACACTTCGAAACGGGACGCACCGAGGCTGTTGGCCGACTGGCAGCACATGAGGCCCGGCTTCGGCCGTGCGGCAAGCGGGCATTCCCGTGTCGCGCCTCGCGGGCAAGAGGAGTCGAAGCCGACCCTGGAAGAACAACTGGTCGCGCTCCAGCGGGAGCACGGCGAGCTCCTCCGAGCGGTTTCCGGCGCGGCACAAGCGCAGCGCAAGCTTTGTGCACCAGGCGAAACCCATCGGGGGAAGTTCGAGATTGCCAGTGAGATCTTTGCCGTGCGTCATCTCTCTGGAGACTTCTCTTTGTTGTTGGACCTCGGTGCGGCGACCGGGTTCGCAGTGGGCGACATTGCTGGGAAGGGGCTTATCGCTGGCCTTTGGCTAGCTCACTTGGCAGGCCTGGTTCGCATTCACCTGGGCTCAGGTCTCGACCCAGCCGAGGCCACGGCGGCCATCAATCGAGAACTCTGGAGGATGCGGCCCGAGTCCCCCATGGTGGCGCTTTTTCTTGGCCGGCTCGACCCTCGGCACGGTGAGCTCATCTACTCGAACGCCGGGCAGCCGGCCCCCGCTGTCCTGTGCGACGATGGCCGCGTTGAATCTCTCGAAGCAGGCGGCCCGATGCTCGGCGCGGTTCCGGCGGCGTCGTACGCATCCGGTCGCGTCGTCTTGACTCCGGGCGACACCTTGATCAGTTTTTCGGATGGAATCGTCGAATGCCGCAACGACCAGGGAGAGGAATTCGGCGTGGAACGTTTGGTAAGAGCCTGTCGAGGTGTTGGTTGGCCTTCCGCAACGAACATGCTTTTCTCCGTCCTCGCTGCCGCTCAGGATTTTGCCGGTGTCTGCCCGCGCGAAGACGATCTTGCCCTGATGGTGATCCGGAACAATGGCGATCGCACGAGTTCGAGAGTTGGTTCGAGCTCCGAGCCTATGCAGCTCGAGAGAGAAGAGAGATGAGCGATGGGATTTGAACCTTCAAATCATGATTGGTACCCTGAGGATGCGGTTTCTCGGCTTCATCAGCTCGATGACGAACAAGTTTTGATTTCTTCTGCCAAGGCTGGTGACCTCGCTTCGTTTGATGAACTGGTCATGCGCTACGAGAGAAGAATCTTTCGGCTGGCTCGACATATCACAAAGAATCGCGAAGATGCAGAAGATGTGATGCAGGATGCGTTCTTGAGTTCCTTCGAACACCTTGCCGACTTTCGGGGGAACTCCCGTTTCTATAGTTGGCTCGTGCGCATCACCGTCAATCAAGCGATCACGGAGCTGCGCAAGCGTCGGCCGAACCAGGTCCTGCTCGATGAGCCGGTCGAGACCGAAGAGGACTTGCTGCCGCGCGAGGTGGAAGACTGGGGGCCCAGTCCTGAGGAACGTTACGGGCAGAAAGAGCTAGCGGGCATTCTCTCTGACGTGATCAGGGAGTTGGACGGACCACATCGTATTGTGTTCCAGTTGCGAGACGTAGAGGACCTTTCGATCAATGAAACGGCAGACTTGCTGGGGCTTTCTGTTCCGGCGGTGAAAACGCGCCTGCTGCGGGCGCGCTTGAAACTTCGCAAGGCGCTGAACAAGTACTTCCGGCAGCGCACGAAGAGTCAAACCAGACCTTTTGACTTCAGCTTCACCTCCCCTTGAGATCGTCCGTGGGTGCCTGCTGGATGATGCCGGGAGGCATTGCCACATCATTTTGATGACTACGAAATATGCTTACCCCCTTACGAGAACGCCCACTCGCTGCGCGATGTAGACGCAGGCACTAAGAGAACATTACAATTTCCAGTGCCGGCAAGGGAGCCTAAACCGGAAAAAGGCTCAGACTTCCTTCTGGATAGAAACCGACGGGCCTGTAGCTTAGATCTCTGGCGCTGCCCCAAGTGTGGTGGACCGATGGTGGTCATCGAATGGCTCGCGCCTGCCGAAATCCAACTTCGTTCTCCACCGGCGGTCACCACTGCCGCATGAAACGACTCCCTATGACTCGAGATCTTTCGCGTAATCCCTTCTTCCACCTTCCTCAGCTACGTTCTTGGCGATACTTTTTCGCGGTCGCCAGCTCCCGGGTGCACGGTGTCATCTGCCGTGCTCTACCGCACAGTCTCGGCTTGCCTCGACACCGCTCCTTCCCCCTATTGAATCTCCATAGGCCCGCGTCCGCCGCAACCACGGGCGGCTTCCTTCTAACGGCTTTGGACTAAACCGCTGCGCGGTAGGTGGTGGTGCGGCAGTCGTTTCGGCGTAACGGGTCACGCTCACCCCTGTTCCAGTTGAAAATCTCTTTCCCCTGAGAAGATCCCTTTGCGGAAGCATGGATTGGCTGCTCGCAGCAC
>DATFXF010000011.1:0-2327 GCA_035258565.1 Candidatus Acidiferrales bacterium | reverse complement strand
TCACCTGCAGGAGCAGCTCACCGGCGCTCGGGCTCTCGAGGGGATGATCGAGGGCCTTGGCGATCGCTTCCGTGATGGGAGCGCGCCCGAGGAGCTGAATCAGCCCCGCCTTCTTCTTCGAAAACCGGCCGAGGAGCAGCTCGATGTGCACGGGGAGGCGGATGGTGCGTGCCTGGTTGGCGAGGGCGCGCGAGAGGGACTGGCGGATCACCACACCGCGTAGGGCGCATAGGAAACATTGAAGCCACTGCGCCGCTCGGCGGCGGCCTGCCTGTTTCTGCTCACGGCTATCCTCGGACAGCTGATCAGCGTTCCTCACGCCCATCGCCACCCCAGTCAATCTCTCAATTATATTGAGCTACGGCTCCTTCACTTTCACGGATTGCCGCATCGGTTGTGCTACTGACACCGCGACGGCCGTCTCGCGAACGCCAAAGAAGATGGCGTAGAACACCGGCATGACGATCAAGGCCAGGATGGCAGCAAACACCAGCCCGAAGATGATACACACCGCCATGGCCCCGAAAAGCGGGTCCGTCAACAGCGGGATCGACCCGAGGACGGTGGTCAACACGACCATGCACACCGGCCGCATCTTGCTGGTGCCCCCATCTAGGATCGCTTGATAAGGCGTCTTGCCCTGGTCAATCTCCGTGAGGATCTTGCTCAGGACGACGATCTGGCCCTTGATCAGCTCGCCGCCCAGGGCGAGCACTCCCAAGAGGGCCATGAACCCGAACGGCATGCCAGTCAGCAGTAACCCCGCCGTCACTGCGATGATCACCAGGGGCATGATCAGCCACATCAGCAGCGTAGCGCGGATCGAATTGAACAGGCACACACAGATGAACACCATCAGCGCCAGCACGTAGGGGAGGGGCTTGGCCAGGGCGGCACGGGCGTCTCGGGAATCCTCGTACTCGCCGCCCCATTCGAGCATATAGCCCGGGGGCAGCCCGATATGCTCGATCTTCGAGCGCACCCGGTTGAACAACTGGCTGGGCAGACCAGACCGCGGGTCGGCATGGACGGTGAGGGTCGGGAAGCGATCGCGGCGCATGACGACCGGGTCTTCCCAGACGACCTCGGCACCGGACGTGACTTGGTTCATGGGGATCATCCGCGCTGCAACCGGGCTCCAGATCTGCAAACTGTTGAATACAGAGACGTCCTCGCGCTCGCCCAGGGGTGGGCGGGCGACGATTGGCAGGAGCCGCGTCTCCTGTGGATAGACTCCCGTGCCGATGCTGCCTGGCTCGCGGTAGAAGCCGACCACGCGTCCTTCAAAGCTACTTTCCAGGGCCTGGGCCACCTCAACGCGCGTGATGCCATTACGGCGTGCCTGGAGGTCGAGCAGGTCGGGGCGGATGACTTTCGTACGCTCGCGCCAGTCGCTGCGCACGAGCGCCGCCCCACCATCGGCTTGGAAAACTTGCTTCACCTGGTCGGCGAGTTCGCGCAGTTTCTCGGTATCGGGACCTTGGAGCCGCACCTGAATGCGACCGCCCGCACCCGGGCCCAGGAGGAATTTCTTAGCAAAGGCGTTGGCGTTTGGGTGCTGCTCGTCCAAATATCTCTGGATGTCGGCTATCAACGCGTCGATTTTCTTCCCGTCATCGACATCGACGAGGAACTGTACGAAGGCTCGGTTCTCCCCTTCCGGACTGTAGACGAGCATGAAGCGCAGACCACCGCCGCCGATAAACGACGTGACATGGGTAACGCCGGGCTGAACCTGGATGTGCCGCTGGACCACACCGGCGAACGCCTCCGTTTCGCGGATGTGGGTGCCGGCCGGCAGGAAGACGTCCACCATGAATTGCGGCCGGGTAGCAGGTGGAAAGAAGCTCTGCTTGACCATGGTGAAGCCGTAGAGTGACGCGGCAAAAGCCCCGACGCACAAGGCCACCACCACCCAGCGGAAGCGGAGGGCCAGAGCCAAGAGGTTACGGTAGGCGCGGAAGAACAGGCCCCCATACGGGTCGCGGCTTCCGGATGCTCCACCAGCGATCGGTTTGAAAAACAGATAGCTCAGGAGCGGGGTGATAGTGATCGACGATATCCAGCTTAAGCTCAGGGAGATCAAAATAACCCAGAACAGCGAGTTGCAGTATTCGCCGGTCGAATCCTCCGACAGGCCTATCGCCGCGAAGGCAATAACGCCGATGGCTGTTGCTCCGAAGAGCGGCCATTGGTTTTGCGCGACCACCTCGCGGACCACCTTGAGCTTGTCCTCGCCGGACTCGATCCCGACCTTGATCCCCTCGACGACGATGATCGCGTTGTCCGTGAGCATACACAGGGCGATGATGAGCGCGCCCAAGGAG
>DATFXF010000010.1:0-28225 GCA_035258565.1 Candidatus Acidiferrales bacterium | reverse complement strand
AGAGCCTTTTCGTCTCTTCGCGGCGCAATTTGCCGCTCGAGGTCTTCGGAATCGTGTGCGGGGGAACGAGCTCAATGCTGTCCGGAGGCAGGCCGAGCGCTCGAGTCACTCCGTCGGCGATGGCGCTACTGATCTGCGCGCGACGCGCGAGGTCTCCTTCGCGCATCTCCGCAACAATCACCAAGCGCTCCGTACCCGCCCGCGGATCGGTTGCTCCAAAAGCCACCACGCAGCCCTTGCGCACTCCCTCGACGCGCCCGGCGAGCTCTTCGAGTTCGTGTGGATAAATGTTTCGTCCGGCCTTGATGATGATGTCCTTCACGCGCCCAGTGATGTAAATCTCGCCGTCCGCTTGGTAGGCGCGATCGCCCGAATCAACCCAACTCCCCGCCACGCCGCCCTCGGGAAAGAGCTGGCGGGTGGCTTGCGGGTTACGGTAGTAGCCGCGCGTGGCGGAAGGCCCGCGAAACCACAGCGTGCCTTCGACGCGCTCCCCGGCCTCGGAACCCTGCGCATCCGCGATGTGCACTTCGTGCCGCGGGATAGCGCGCCCAACCGAGACGAAGGAAATGGCATTGGAGTCGTCAGGCGGCACAGGGACGGCGCGACCTTCGCACTCGAGCGTAGCGCGCTCGCAATGGTCCACGCGCGGGGGCGCCCCGAGCGGCGGCACCGTCACCGCCAGCGCAGCTTCGGCCAAGCCATAGACAGGCAGCAGCGCCTCGCGGCGGAATCCGTAACCCTCGAAGCGCGCTCGAAACCGCTCGAGCGTCTCCGGGTTAACCGGCTCGGCACCGTTCAGCGCCAGCCGCCAGGAGCTCAGGTCCAGCCCCTCGATATCGCGGTCGGCGATCTTGCGGACGCAAAGCTCGTAGGCGAAGTTCGGCGCCGCCGCCAGCGTGCCGCGATGCTCGTGAACCGCCCATAGCCAGCGTTCCGGGCGGCTCAAGAAGGCCAGTGGCGAAAGGATCGCTACCGGCAGGCCGAAATAGAGCGGCACCATCCACGCACCGATCAGGCCCATGTCGTGATAGAGAGGGAGCCAGCTCACGCCGACATCGTCCGGGCGGATGTCCACGGCCTCGCCGATGGCGCGCACGTTGGCCAGTAGGTTCGCGTGCGTCAAGATCACGCCCTTGGGGTCGCCGGTTGAACCCGAGGTGTATTGCAGCAGTGCGATTTCTTCGCCGCGAGCGCGATGCTCGACCGGCGCGGGTTCGGCGGGGTTGACCGGTGGTTCGAGGAGCCGTGAGGCGTTGACCACGCCGGAGAGCGAAGGCACGCGCGGCGCGAGCAGCCGCGCGACGCGTTCGGCTTGGCGGAAAGTGACCAGCAGGCGCGCCTCCGCATTCAGCAAGATGGCCGATTGGCGCACCGCGTATTCCTCGATGCGGTCGGCACGGAAGGGCGGGTAGATGGGCACGGGAATCCCGCCGGCCAGCAGCGTTCCGCCGAAGGCGTAGAAAAACTCGAGTGAAGTGGGCAGCATGATGGCGACGGTGTCGCCGGGAGCGACGCCGCGACACGCTAGCACACGCGCCACGGCTTCAACACGCTCGAACAACTCGCCGAAAGTGACCGTGGCGGTGCGGCCATCCTCCTCGTGAAAATAGAGGTGCGGCCGCCCGGGCCCCAGGCGGGCACGGTGGCGCAGAACGTCTTGCAGCGTTTCTGCGGCCGCCACGCCAAACTGTCCCGGCCTGGAGGTCGAGCGTGTGGCGCGTGGCTCGACAACCGGGAAAGAAACCGCCGGGCGCGCGGGCTCCTCTGCACGGCTTTCAGTTGGGCCGCCGGTTGAGAATGCCTGGCGCACGGCCGCCACGAGGTCATCCACCGTATCAGCTTCGGCCACCACTTGATCAGCCAGGCGCGTGCCAAACGCCGCGTCGAGCCTCACGATGAGCTCAACGCGCTCGAGGCTGCCGAGGCCGAGGTCACGATCGAGATGCGCGTCTGGGCGCACGGCCTGGAGTCCCCGGTGACTGCCTAATTCGGCCAGCAGTAGACGAATGACTTCGGCCACTTGGTCGTGGACGCCGGGTCGATCGAGTTGTGCGCTGGGTGTCGCCACCGTGGCGAGGTCCGCAAGCTTTGGGTGCCCCACACGGGGGCGCGGTGTATCCGGCCTGTCCTGAGGCTAGCACGCCCCGCGAAGCGGGTTCAAGTGCGCGTTCGAGCTGGTCAAGCTGGCTCGGGCGAGCAGCCTGCTTGGTGCGTTGGCCGAGAGGCGCCTCGGGCCAGATGGGCAGCTGGGGGGCGGAATGACAGAAGTGCGAACGTGGGTATAGACTGGTTTGCGCTGATGCCAACAATATCCTGAGGGGAGGTGTTTCGTGGCTCCTGTGAGTCCGGTGACAAAGGAAAAGGCTCCACCAGAGGTGCACGAAACGTTCGGCGCGCTGGCCAAGAAATGGGGCAAGGTGCCCAACTTTTACGCCATGATGGCGCACCGCCCAAACGTGCTGAAGAATTTTCTGCCCTTCTACAACGCCATCCTCAACGAAGGCAGCGTTGACGCCCGTTACAAAGAGTTGGCCTACCTAAAAACCGCCCTGGTCAACGGCTGTGAGTATTGAACCCGCGCCCACACCGCTTCGGCGAAGCGGATCGGCGTCACCGACGAGCAGATCCATGCTCTCCAATTCTACGAGCGCAGTCCGCTGTTTGACGAAAAAGAGAGGGCCACCATCCTGTACGCCGAGCGGGTCACGCGCGGCGCAGCGGCGATCCGATCCGCCTCGCTCGAAGAGTTGCGCAAGTTCTACGATGAAGGGCAAATCGTGGAGCTGACGATGGTGATCTGCGCCGCCAACTTTACCAACCGATTTAACGACGCGCTGCGCAACAACCCCGACCTTGGCGTGTAGGGGCACCGGCTGCCGAATGAGTGAGCCAGTTGAAACCTGCGAGCGGGCCGCTGCGTCACTAGTCGCGCGGTGGGCTGCCCCTCTGGTTCAGTTCTGACTTGCAAATTCGGTTTGTGGGAAATAGCATCCCCACACTTTGGCAGGGCCGTCCTGAAGCTGGCCCCTCCATCTTCGTTCGATGAGGTATGCTGATGATGATTGATCCCGCTCGTCGTGTCTCGTTCTCGACGGTCTTGTTCTTGGCTGGCTGCGTGGCGGCTGTGCCGGCCCACGCACAGAGAAGATCCACCAAGCCCGCAAAGGAGCCGCCGGCCGCCGCTACTTCCTCTTCGGAGCGACCGAACTTCGCCATGGCGCTCCAGAATCTCAAATGGCGCGATATCGGCCCTGCCATCATGGGCGGGCGGATTGACGATTTTGCGGTGGTCGAAAGCGATCCCGACATTGTCTATGTAGGCGCGGCGTCGGGCGGCGTCTGGAAGACCACCAACGCCGGCACGACCTGGGAGCCGGTCTTCGACAAAGAGGCGGTCTCGACCATCGGCGACGTCACCCTGGCTCCGTCGGACCCTTCCATCGTGTGGGTGGGCAGCGGCGAGCCGAACAACCGGCAGAGCTCCTCGTGGGGCAACGGCGTCTATAAGTCCACCGACGCTGGCAAGACCTGGACGAACATGGGCCTCGAGGAGTCGCACCACATCGGCCGCATCGTGATTCATCCCGCGAACCCGGACGTCGTCTACGTCGCCGCGCTCGGCCATCTGTGGGGCCCGAACAAGGAGCGCGGCGTTTATAAGACGACGGACGGCGGCAAGACGTGGACGCAAGCGCTCTTCATCAACCAAGACACCGGAGTGGTGGACCTGGCCATGGACCCAGAGAGTCCGGACACGCTCTACGCCGCAGCGTACCAGCGCCGCCGCACCCCCTACGGATTCAACGGCGGCGGACCCGACGGCGGGATTTACAAGACCACGGACGGCGGAGCCGCCTGGAAGAAACTTACGAAGGGTCTGCCCTACGCGGAGGGCGGCGACGTGGGCCGCATCGGCCTCTCGATCTATCGCCACAATCCCAACATTGTGTATGCGCTGGTCCAGCACGAGAAGGGCGGCGTTTTCCGCAGCGAGGACAAAGGGGAAACCTGGACGAAGATGGGCGACACCAACCCGCGGCCCTCCTACTATAGCCAGATCGTGATTGACCCGAACAACGATCTGCGCATCTGGGTGCTGGGCGCACAGATGTATTTCTCCGAGGACGGCGGCAAGAACTTCGTCACGAACCGCGTCAGGCGCATCCACGGCGATTACCACGCCATGTGGATCAACCCGAAGAACTCGAATCACATGATCGTCGGCAGTGACGGCGGCATTCACCGGAGCTACGACAGTGGGCGCACCTGGGAGTATGTGAACACCGTGCCGCTCGGGCAGTTCTATGAGCTCGGAGTGGACATGCGCAAGCCATACTGGATTTGCGGCGGGCTCCAGGACAACGGGAGCTGGTGCGGGGCCATCGCGACCCTTTTTCAACAGGGGATCACCAATGAGGACTGGTTCCGCGTGGACGGCGGGGACGGCTTCTACGTGCAGGTGGATCCCACCGACCCTTGGACGGTATATGCCGAATCACAGGACGGCAACCTGCTCCGCCGCGACCTGCGGACGAACGAGGCGCGCACCATTCGTCCCGAGCCAAAGCAGGGCGAGCCGCGCTACCGCTTCCAGTGGAACTCGCCAGTCGTGATCTCTACGCATAACCCCAAGACGATTTATTACGGCGGGAATTTTCTGTTCAAGTCTGCCGACCGCGGCGACACCTGGGTGAAGCTCGGCGGTGACCTGACCACGGGCGTCGATCGCTCGAAGTTGCCGATCCTCGGCAAGGTGCCCGATGCGCATACCCTCTCCCGCCACGACGGCACGCAGGAGTATCCCAGCATCACAACCATCAGCGAATCGCCACTCACCACTGCGGTGTTGTGGGTGGGTACCGACGACGGCAACCTGCAGGTGACCCGCGACGCCGGCAAGAACTGGAAGAACGTGGCCGAAAAAGTCCCCGGCGTGCCCAAGGGCACTTACCTCAGCCGAGTGGTAGCCTCGCGTTATGCCGAGGGAACCGCGTACGTTGCCTTTGACGGCCACCGCTCGAACGACTTCCACGTGTACGTGTTCGTGACCACCGATTATGGCGAGACGTGGAAGTCCCTCGCCGGCGCACTCTCCGCAAGGGATGGCACCGCGCATGTGATTCGCGAGCACCCGCGCAACGAGAACCTGCTCTTCCTCGGCACCGAGTACGGCGGCTATGTTTCCTTCGACCGCGGCGCAAATTGGATATCGCTCAAGACCAACCTGCCGACCGTGCCGGTGGACGATATCGTCATCCACCCGCGCGAGAATGATTTGATCTTCGGCACGCACGGGCGGTCTGTCTGGGTGCTCGACGACATCACCCCGCTCGAAAAACTCGACAGCAGCGTATTGGGCTCTGATCTCCACCTCTTCGACATTCGCCCAGCCACGGCGTGGCGCCTGTATGGGCACAAGGGCAATACCGGCCACAAGTTCTACATCGCCCACAATCCACCTTACGGGGCGCTGATCAGTTTCTACTTGAAGTCGAAGCCGGCAGAGAAAGAAGCCGTGAAGATCATCATCCTGGACAAGGACGGGAAAACAGTTCGCGAGCTCACCTGCGGCGGCGCTCCGGGGAGCGCGAGAGATGCCGCGGCGCCCGGGCCAGGCGCGGCCGGGCCGGGCTTTGATCAACCGCCCTGCGAGCCGAAGCCGGGGATCAACCGCACCAACTGGGACCTGCGCTACCCGACGCCAGCCGAACCCACGCCGGAACAGCGCGAGGCTGCAGCACAGGGTTTTGGCTTAGGCCCGCGCGGCCCGATGGTAGAACCGGGAGAGTACACCGTGAAGGTCACCGCAGGTAAGAGCGAAGCCTCGAAGACATTCACAGTTGAAGAGGACCCGCGCATCGTAATCTCACCGAGCGACCGGGCCAGTCGGCGCAAGGTGCTGATGGAGCTCTACGAGCTCGCCAAGACAGCCGAACGCGGCCAGAAAACAATCACAGGCCTCAAGAATTCCCTGACTGCCGCGATGGAGTCGTGGAAACAGCCAGGCGCCCCGAGCATCCCGGAGAACATCCGGAAGGCCGCCGAGGCGCTGGCCAAGCAAGTGGAGGAGATCCACGGCAAATTTGTCGCGCCGCAGCAGCCCCTGGGCAGTGCCGGCCCGCCACTCCAGTATGCCCCGCCGGCATTCGGGCAGCGAGTCGGGCGGCTGAGGAACGCGATTGAAGGCTATACAGCCGCGCCGACTTCCCAGCAGATGGACGAGTTCGAGACGCTCTCGAAGCTACTCGGCGAAACGAGCGAGGGCCTCAGGAAGCTTGTGGATGAGGACCTTGCCAACCTGAATAAAATGATGAATGAGGCGGGCATCCCGCATATCCGTGTGGCGCCGCCGGAAGCTGCGCGCGAGCGCGGCCGCCGGTAGGGGACCCTGCTCGCGGCTTCTCACCGTTCGAGAGCCGCTCGAGCATGCCTGCAGGGCGAGGGAACTAGGAGGTTTCGGCAGCCGACCACCTAGCTGCTCTGCTGGAGGAGCTTCGCAACTTTCTTGGCGAAGTCGTAGGTGGCGCGCAGGTTTTCGCCGAAGAAGCGCACTTTGCCCTCGACATCGCGGTTAAGCAGCACCTTGCCGTCGTGGCCGGCAAGTTCGACGTGCACCTTGATGTGCGTGGCCCCGGCCACCGTGGTCACCTCGCGCGCCCGGGCGCTGCCTTCCTTGAAGCCGCGCACGGTGCTGCGCAGCGTCACCAGGTCCGGGACCTCCGCTGCCCGCTTATCGCCGTCGCGATACACCTGCTGGAACTTTCCCGTCCGTCTCACTTCCTGGACCAGATTCTCGTAGAGTGCCATCTGGAAGTCGGGCGGCAACTTGATTTCCTCGCCTTCGATCATCTGGATCTGGATGGCCGTGGGTCCGGGCTTGGTCGGTGTCTGGGCCTCGAGCTGCATTCGACTGACGCCGAGGAGGACCAAGGCTCCCAGCAAGAAAGTGAGAATGCCGAAGCGGGTGGCGCGTTTCATGGTTTCTTCTCCGGCTGAGGCTTCTCGGATTGCCCTTCGGCTTCGACGGGAATACTGACGTGCGCGCCCTGGCCCACGAGCCGAGCCTTGACCTTTGCCGCCTCGCCCTTGGGCATCGAAAAGATCGCACCGTGCAGCGCGCCGTTGGCATCTCGATATTTTATGGTCAGGACGTCAATCTTTGACCGGAACAGGCTAAGGAAGCGCCCGCCACCATATGGTGCGAACATCGCGAGGGTGCCCAGCGTCCCGCCTACGGCGCGCCGGCTGTCGTCGCCGGTGAAGACGTCCTCGATTGCGGCGATGGGAATCTGCCCGTTGGCCTTGCCGGCATCAAAGCGCAGTGCCCCGTCCGCGAGGATGAGTTTGCCTTTGGCGTTCGGTTTGACGGTTTCGAGGCCAAGCACGAGCTGGGCGCGCGGCGCAGCAATCTCATCCTGCGCGTATCCCGAGTAGATCGGCCAGGTGAGCAACCAGAAGAGGTATAGAGACAATACGCGGGCTGGCCGGGACATCACGACACCTCCCCCGAACGGGGTACTATTGTACTCCGAGATTGGAACCCGCGGGCCATCGACCCGATGGGCCCCGCATGACAAGCTAGCCTCGCGTTCGGAGCTCAGCACGACCGCCGGAGCAGTTGAATGATCGTGGCCGTATGTTTGTTCCTGTGCTTTGTCCTGCTGGTCTTAAGCATGGTAGGACGCTCGGATTCGTCGCGCTAGTTCCGGTCACTTTACCCTCCGTCGCCCCACGCCCACGAGCGGCCGGCAACCCCCCGGCCGCTCTTCTTCTCGAGGGCGGGGCCGCTGCGTTGCTCCCCTTGCGTACCTATGGTACGACGCCCAGGAATGCTTTCACGGGTCCCGGCCGCGTCAATGTGAACTTTGCGATTGCCAAGCAGACGCCGCTGGTCGGTGAGCGCCTGAATCTGCTGTTCCGCGCCGAGTTCTTCAACCTGTTCAACCACGCGCAATTCAACATCCCGAACACGAATATCACTGACGCCACCTTGTTCGGGCAGATCACCAGCGTTGTGCCGGACTCACAGCGTATTGTTCAGCTGGCGGCGAAGATCACTTTCTAAGCTTCTCCGAAAACACTCCGCCACCTCGAAGGCCCCGGTTCTCTCGGGGCCTTCTTTTTGCGGCTGAGAAATTTCGCGGGCAGGTTCCCCAGTCCCCTGGCCGCGGACCACCGGGGCAGCGAGCTACCCAAACAAGTCGCCGGGGGCCTTACCTTGGACGTCCGGCTGGCCGGTAGGAACCGAGCGAACGAGGCCGCAGCCGCAGGCGCGGCCCCAGCGGGGGCGGGACGTTGTGCAGCGGCGAGCCGCAGTTGCTGCACCGCTCCGACTGGGTAGCGTCGACTCGCAACCACTGCCCCCGCGCCCGGCATTCCGGGTTGATGCATTGCACCGTCCATCCGGGTAAGTACTGCACGGTCTTCCCTCAGACTCTCCCCAGCTCGGCCATCCGGGAAAAGTTGGCGGGATTCTGAAATAAAGGCGCTGGTGTGTCAAGGGGAAACCGTACAATTAGTAGGGGTGCGGTTGCCACCGCCTGGTTTCTCGGCGGAAAGCATCTCCGCTGGCCTGTAGAATGATGTGCGTCGATCGGGGACGACAAAACCTCAATGACGGGAGGAGACGATGATGGTCTTTGGCAAAGGGTCGGGAAACGGGGGCACGCTACGCATGGTACCAGGGAGGAACTTGCTCCAGCTGGGCATCGGGAAAATCCTGGGAGTGATCGTGGTGCTGGTTCTTCTTTACGCGTCGGTGGCCTATGTTCCGGCGGGCCATGTGGGCGTGCTGACGCTGTTCGGGCGAGTAACCGGCGACGTGCTGTCGGAAGGCACGCACCTGGTCAATCCATTCAAGGTCAACAACACACTGTCCATCCGCACGCAGGAGAAGAAGGAAACAGCCACCGTGCCCTCGAACGAAGGCTTGATCATGACGCTGGACACCTCGCTGTTATATCGCCTGAACTCCGAGAAGGCGGCCGACGTCTATCGGACCATTGGGCCGCGCTACGAAAGTATCGTGGTCGAGCCCAATCTTCGCTCGGCTGTGCGCGCGGTGACCGCGGCGCACAGCGCCAACGCGCTCTATACCGGCGCGCGGGAAGAGGTGGCGGTCAGAATTCAGGAGGAGCTGTCCAAGATTTTGAGTCAGCGCGGCATTGTCGTCGAGAGCGTGCTCCTGCGCGATGTCCAGTTGCCGCCGATGCTAAAAGCCTCCATCGAGGCCAAGCAGCAGGCTGAACAGGACGCACTGCGGATGAACTTTGTGCTGCAAAAAGAGAAGCAGGAAGCAGAGCGCAAACGCATCGAGGCGCAAGGCATCGCCGATTTTCAGCGCATTGTGGCACAGGGCATCAGCGCGCAACTGCTCGAGTGGAAAGGAATCGAGGCCACCGAGCGGCTGGCCACAAGCTCCAACGCCAAAGTGGTGTTGATCGGCAACCCGAAGAGCGGGCTGCCGCTGATCCTCGAGCCGAAATAAACCGCGGGTGCTACTTCTCTGCGGGGGGTGTGGCGGGCTTGCTCAGAGGGGAAGTGCGCTTCAACTCTCCGAGTTCCCTCTCGAGCGGGGTGACTCTTTCTTTGGCCTGCTCGACTTCCTGTTGTTTTGTTTCGATTTGCCGGCGGAGGTCGTCGAGCCGTAGTTTTCCAGGGTCGTCGCGGGCGTAATCGGGATTCGAGTAGAACTGTTGCCGGTCGAGGTCCAGGTCGCGCTCGACCAGGTTGAGCTCCTTTTCGGCGCGCGCAAGTTGCTCCTGGGCTTCCTTCAGCGTCGCTTCCTTTTTCTTGATCTCCTGGTCTTTTCCTTGGCTGTCGGTGCCGGCTCGAGCCGGCTCCGCGGGCTGGTTGGCAGCTTCGGCAGGCGCCGGGGGTCCCACGACGTTCACGTCGGCGCGCTCAGCGGATGGGAGGTTGTCGTTGGTCCAGACGCGTGCGGGGTTGCGCCCGCGCCTCTTCTGCTCGCGCGCGTGCCGTGCCAGGTCCCCGAGCGACCTTTGCTGGTCCTGAGCAAACGCCGGCGATAGCGCCGCAGCCAGCGAAGCGACGCAGGCCAGGAACACCAAGGCTTGCCCTCGGAACGGACTCATCGCCAACCCTCTGTGGCGGTCCCTGTTGTTATGCTAGACCCCTCGCCGGAGGTTGCGCAAAGGCCGGGCACGTCCGAAGCGCGAAAAGATAACACTTCCGGCCAGTGCTATTTCAGGAAGACGGCCAGGACGCGGCCGTCGGAATGATACCAGGCGCCGGTGGCGGTGGTGGCCGAAAGCACAGGCTGAGCCGGAGTGAGGTAGCGGAGCACTTACACCCGGCCCGCCTGGAGGAGCGAGTCGGCCACGTATTCGCGCTCCTGGTCCACATCGGGATCGATCTGGTGCGTAAGCTTGCCTTCGATGCTGCGCTCGATGCCAATGTCGTGTGTGCCGGCGCCGATCCACACCGTCTGGCCGTCTGGAGTCGTCCAGGGTGCTTGCCACAAGCGGAAGTGGTGACGCTCGGCGGCAACCTGGAGCGGCATGGCGTGAGCGAAACCGTAGTCCTGCATCCGGCCGAAGAGGTAGAGCAAGCTCATGGGCATTTCGGTGAAACCCTGCTGGTTGATGGTGCTCTCTATCGCGTGCCGGATGGCCTGCTGGGGATCGCGGTCGGCTTCCACCCAACCTGCCGCGCGGAGGGCCTCCTCCACCTTCGCCTTCGAGCCGATCAGAAGAAAGTTCACCATGTCGCCTTGCGTGCCTTCTTTGGACTTCACGCGCTGCGGGAGGCGCGCGAGCATCTGCTCGAACGTGAGCTTCGCCGGGGTGCTCGCCTCCTTCTCGGACTGGGCGGCACTGGGCACAGACCGCCCGGCCAAAAAGCCAAGGCTCAAGACCAGGGCGAGGATGCCTCTGCTGGTCATACTCACACGAATATTTTAGCTGGGCCAGCCAGCCCCATCTATCCTGTCTCGATCTGAAGCAGGTGCGGGCCGCCCGAATTACTCCCGGCGAGGCTTGTGGCTAATCGCCTGAGGATGTTTCACCTCGCCGCTGGGCGCTTTCGCGTCGTGAGGCCACCAGAGATGAAAGATGATCCCGTCGGTCTGGGCAGCGGCCTCCGCGATTTTCTTGGCCTCGTCATCGGATCGATCGAGCACCTGGACGCGACCGCTCGAGATTTCCAGTGCGTGATCGTGATAGTACTTGTTCCAGGTGGCGAGCGGAACGTTGGGGCGAGAGACGCTCTTGGCGATGAAGTACTCCACCTGAACCAACAGAGCACTGGGTTCGGTGGACTCGTAGATCAGGCACTCCAGAATGGTATCGGAGACGCGCTTGCAGTAATGGTGATAGGGCCCCATCACCTTGCCTTCCACAACGTGTGGGGCGACAACGTGGAGGTCGTGACCATCCGCCGGCGAGGCCTTCTTGCCCTGCTCGGCGGGCGCAAGCGCGCTCGTCGCCAGCCAGAGCACCCCGCACACCCCAACGAGCAAGGAATCTCTCTTCATCGTCTGCTTCTCCTCTGTTTGGATTTTGGGCCACCTGATTGGCGAGCTTATAGGCGAGACAAGAAAGACTGTCAATCGACAATCGCGGCCCGGGAGGGTCCATCGAAGGCGCGGGCTTGCGCGCCGGCGCGGGTTGAGACATGCTGCCTAACCGTGGTCCAGGTAGCATGGTGACGCATGCAAAGCCACTCATGGCGACGTGCTTTGTCGCGTTGCTCGTTCTCGCAGGCGGGATAGGCTGCCTCGAAGGGACCGCTGCGGCGGTGCCGGCGGGAGCAGTTTGGCCTGGGCCGCAGCTTCGGGCGCCGGACTCGCCGCCCGAGGCCGCGAGATCTGAGCAGAAGGAAGTCAAGGGCTACACGCTTCCTCCCGAAACATATCGGCGCGCAGTGACCTATGCCCGGGCGCGGTACAAGCTGTATTTCATCTCGTTCGGCTACGGTCTCGTGGTCTTGCTTGCGGTGCTGCGCTCCAGGCTCGCGCCGCGCTTCCGCGACCTGGCCGAGCGCCGCTCCAGGCGCAGGGCGGTTCAGGCGCTGATGTTCGCTCCACCGCTTTTGCTGACGTTGGACCTCCTCGCCCTGCCCACTCATCTCTACGGACACTGGCTCTCGCTTTACTACCACCAGTCGGTGCAGGGCTGGATTTCCTGGCTCGGGGACTGGGCCAAGAACGAGTTAATTGTGATTTCGTTCGGCACGCTGGTTGTTACCTTCCTCTATTGGATGATGCGGCGCAGCCCACACCGCTGGTGGTTTTATTTCTGGCTGGGGGCGCTTCCGGTGATTGTGGTGGTCGTGTTTCTCTTCCCCCTCGTGATCGAGCCGCTCTTTTTCCGCTTCGAGCCGCTCGCGAAGACGCAGCCCCAACTCGCCGCGCAGATAGAGATCCTGGTCCAGCATGCGGGGCTGCGGATCCCGCCGGACCATCTCTTCGAGATGAAAGCCAGCAAAAAGCTGAACGAGGTGAATGCCTATGTGACGGGCTTGGGGGCCTCGAAGCGCGTAGTGGTATGGGACACAACCATCGCGAAGATGACCACCCCGCAGATCCTTTCTGTCTTCGGCCACGAAATGGGCCATTATGTTCTGGACCACGTCTGGAAAGGCATGGTCTTCTTTGCCGGTGTGCTGCTCGTCTTTCTCTACCTGGGCCAATGCGCGCTCAGCCGGATGCTCGCGCGCAGCGGCAAGCAATGGGGAATCCGTGGTGCAGATGACTGGGCCTCACTGCCCGTGCTCCTGCTCCTGCTTTTGGTATTCAGCTTCCTGTCGGCGCCGGTAGATAACGCCTTCAGCCGCTATCTCGAACACCAGGCGGACATCTACGCCCTCGAGGTGACCCACGGTATTTTGCCCGATGCCTCGGAAACAGCCGCACAAGCCTTCCAGATCCTTGGAGAGATCGACCTCGAGGATCCTGCTCCGCCACCCTTCGTCAAGTTCTGGCTGTACACGCATCCGCCGCTCAACGAGCGCATCGTCTTCGCCCGTACCTACGATCCCTGGTCGAAGGTCGAGTCGCCGCAGTTTGTTCACTGAACCTCGCCGTGCACTCAGGTAGAATGGGGTTCTGGCCGCCCGTTGATGCGGCGCATGGAGCGGAGGCAACTGGCCGTGGAAGACGCAAAACCCGAATGGGTCGTGCAGATGGAAGGCATCCTCGAGGCGCTCAATGAGGGCGTGCTGATCTTGGACGACTGCAACCGCATGATCTTCGCCAACGAGCCGTTCGTGGAGATGACTGGCTTCTCGCGAGGAGAAATCCTCGGGCGCACGCCCGCTCATTTCTATGCCGGGGAAGACTTGGCGTTCTTGAACCAGCAGATCGCCCGGGGTGAGGAGCTCGGCCAGAACCGATTTGAATTTTATGTGGTACGCCCGGACGGAGGGCGCGTGCCGGTGGTCATCAGCTCGCGTGTGATCGAAGACCCGGACGGGCTCCGCTTTGCGGTGGTCACTTTCACCGATATCACTGAGCAGAAGCGCACCGAAGGGCAACTCAAGCAGGCCAATCAGCAACTCGAGGCACGGCAGAAGGAGATCGAGGAAGAGCTCGCGCTGGCCTCGCGCGTGCAGCAGAGTCTGGCGCCGCAGGGATTGCGCTGGGGCCGCATCGCCGTGGAGACCTACTACATGCCCGTGCGCACGATCGGGGGCGACTTCGGGGTGGTCTCCCCGCTGGGAGACGGCCAATTGAATCTGGTCTTGTGCGACGTTTCCGGCCACGGCATCGGGTCCGCATTGATGGCCAACCGCATCTACACGGAAACGATGTCCCTGCTTGAGCCTGGCGTGGAGCTTGGCGACCTGCTGCGTCGGCTGAATCACTTCGTGTTGCGCCAGATTCGCATGTCCGGCTTTTGCTTCTCCCTCGCTGCGGCGCGATGGGCCGAGGGCGGTCGCCGGATGTCGTTTGCGTTCGCCGGGCACCCGCCGGCGCTCTGGCTTTCGCCGGACGGCAACTGCCGACGGCTGTGGCCGCAGAGCGCTGTCCTCGGTTGCCTCGAAGAAGCCGTGGTCGAAGAGCCGACTCAGGAGATCGAGCTTAGCCCAGGCGACCGGCTGGCCTTCTACACCGACGGGCTCACCGATGCCTTTGACCAGCGCGGCGAAATCCTGGGCGTCGAGGGGTTCGAGGAGATCGTCCGGACGGCCGCGCGAAAGCCGATGGAGGAGATGAAGCAGTCTATCCTCGATCAGGTTGCGGCCTGGCGCGACGGCCCGATCACCGACGATATCTCCCTTGTGCTCGTCGAACTTCGCTAGGGCCCTGGGTAGGAAAGAGCCGCCGCGAGGGTGGGAACACTACTCCGCGGCCATCGCCTCCTTTCCATATATCTCTCGACTCGATCACCTGCGCCCCACGCGCTGCCGAGTTCAGTCGGGCGCGGAGAGAGGCTGGCTTCCTGGTAGGGCCGCCTTCCGATGGCCAAGCTCGAGTTCGTTGTAGAAATCACCGCCCCGCCCGACCGCGTCGCCGTGTTTTTCGTGCCCCAGCGCATGCCTTACTGGTACGGTGCGGAGATGAGGTGCGAGTTCGAGGTAGAAGGGGGAGCCGCCGATTTTCGCACGGGGCTGAAGGTGCACATTGCCGGACGGCTCGGACGGCGAGCGGTTTCGCTCACAGCCGTGATCACGCGATTTAACTGGGGCCGCCTGCTCGAATGGCGTTTCCAGGATGCCTACGGCATCCGCGGCTTGCAGCGCTGGGAGATTGAGCCGGGAGTGCTGGGCGCGCGTGTGCGGATGTGCGATGAGTACGAGCTTCCGGGTGCACTCGGCCGGATCTTCGATCGGCTGGTGACCCGCCATGCCGTTCGGCGCCGCGACCTCCGCGATCTTGCGCGCCTCAAGAGAATTGCTGAACAGGCCTAACTACGAGAATCGGGGAAAGCCGAGTGATTTTCTTACAGGTTCTAGCACGCGGTTCCACAGGTTGTTTGGACTCAGGGGCGTTCCTTTATGCGTACCGAACACGCTTGCTGCTCCGCGTTTTTGGCGGCCCAAACCTGTCTGAGCAGCTCTCCTCGACAGAGATCGTCCCGCGGAGAAAGTCCACGGGGCCCCAACGGAGCGCGAGGATCCCACCGAGGAGCAACGGCATCTCCGCGGGGATCAAGTATCCTCTGAGCCCCGTGCTTTGGAATTTCACCGAGAGTGACGAACCGTCGAACCCTTCCCAGCGATCCGTCTTCGCGAATAATGTCCTCCCTGTGCCTCGCCAAAATGTCACGCGGCAACGAAAATGGGAATTTCTGATGAACCAGTCTTTGATGGAAAGACGCGTTATTCTCGGCTTCGTCGAGCCTTCCGTGTGCCTGGCACGGGCAGCGGCGTCCTGCGGACGCACCTCTTCTCGCCGATCTCAATAGGGACACTGCTTCAGCCTTCTGAGGGAATTTTGGCGAACGACAGTCGTGTAAGGTGCATTCTCAGTCGTGTTCGCGCCCAGATCGAATCATGGCAAGGACACCCTTCCATTCTGCTTGCCTCTTCCTCAAGAGCCTGCGTAGACTCCTGGGAGATAGGTCAACGACACTGCCAATGACCGCCACTGGCGAATCCTTTCCCCTGACTCGTCTCTCCGTTCTCGCCGCCGCACGCAGCCAGGATGCGGCAGAACGCGCTCGCGCCTTGGATATTCTCTTCGCCGCTTATTGGAAGCCGGTTTACAAATACATTTGCCTAAAATTCTCGCAGTCGGCACAAGATGCCCAGGACCTCACGCAGGGGTTTTTCGCCGAGCTGCTCGAACGCGAACTTCTGTCTCGCTTCGATCCCGCCAAAAGCCGGCTGCGCAGCTATCTCCGGCTTTGCGCGGACAGCTTCGCACTCAATGAAATCAAAGCAGCTTCCCGCAAGAAACGCGGCGGCGAATTTGTGCACGTCGCGCTGGATTTCTTCGCCGCCGAGGCCGAACTGCGCGCTCAAGCGGTCGATCCGGCTTCCATTGCTTCTCCCGAATCGCTCGAGGACTTTTTCGAGAAGGAATGGATTCGCAGTCTGTTTTCTTCTGCGGTCGAAGAGCTTCGCGGCGTTTGTGAAGCGCGAGAAAAGCAAAAAGCTTTTCAGCTTTTTGAAGCCTACGATCTCAGCGACGAAGAAAATGTTTCGTACGCGGAACTTGCCGCGAGCTTCGCGCTGCCCCTCACGGAGGTGAACAACCAGCTCGCCTGGGCGCGCCGCGAATTTCGCCGCATCGCATTGGAGCGATTGCATGCTCTTTGCGGCAGCGAGGAAGAGTTTGCCCGCGAAGCAAAGACTCTTTTTGGCGTATCGACACAATGACATTTCTGAGCGACAAAACTCTTGAACGCCTTCGTGGCTTCGAACCTCCGGATCTTTCCGGCACGCGCTACACGCTGCGCGAACTCATCGCGCGCGGTGGTATGGGCGTGATCTACGCGGCCGACGACGAAAAACTTTCCCGCCGCGTCGCGCTCAAGGTTCTTGACACCCCCGATGCAAATGGGGAGTTCACCAGGCGGCTCATGCGCGAAGCGCGCATCCTCGCGCAGCTCGAACATCCTGGCATCGTTCCCGTGCACGATGTCGGCGCGCTGCCGGACGGTCGCGTCTTTTACACCATGAAGTTCGTTGAAGGACTTCGTCTCGATAAATACATCGCGCAACTCGATTCTCTGCCGCAGCGCCTGCGTCTGTTCCTTCGCGTCTGCGACGCAGTTTCGTTTGCCCACGCGCGCGGAATTCTCCATCGCGATTTGAAACCAGCGAACATCATGGTCGGTTCCTTCGGCGAAGTCCTGGTGATGGATTGGGGCCTCGCCAAGATTTTGCGGGAGCATGGCGTCACCGGTAACGAAACGGTTCTCAGTTCCAGCCGAAAGGCTGACTCAGAAAATGATCCAACACAGTCTGCAGTCATCACTGGCCACGGCACGGTCATGGGGACGCCCGGCTATATGTCTCCGGAGCAAGCTCGTGGCGAAGCGGGAAAAATTGACGTGCGCAGCGACATTTTTTCGCTCGGCGCACTGTTGAAATTTATCGCTGTCGGCGGTGCTGAACGGAAATCTCCCGCGCTGCCGCGGCCGCTTTTGGCCATTTGTGCCCAGGCTTCGGCGGAAAGCCCGAACGCGCGTTACGGCAGTGTCTCTGCGCTTGCCGCCGACCTTTCCCTCTACCTGGACGGGCTGCCGGTCAGCGCCTATTCGGAAAACCTTTTCGAGCGTCTCGGGCGCCTCTATAAGCGCCATCAGATCGCTATCCTATTGATTACAGCCTACTTAATCATGCGCGCACTGGTGCTGCTCCTTTTCCGCCGATAGGCTTAAAGGAATCCTGCGCGTTGTTGTAAAGAACGTCAGAGCGGGAGAAAATGCCGCCCCCATTTGGAGGGTTCTTCTATGAACAAGATTCTCATTGGCCTGCTGCTGGGAACGCTGCTCGGAGCCATCGACGGTGCAACGGCGTGGTTCACCCCGGCTGTTCGCGGGATGATTGTGGGAATTATGTTCGGGTCGACCATTAAAGGATTAATCGCAGGAGTCGCGGCAGGAATCTTCGCGCGCAAAGTGAATTCTGTGCCGCTGGGAATTCTCTTCGGGCTTGGTGTCGGATTCCTGCTGGCGTTTCTTGTGGCCCTGAAGCAGCACGGCTACTATTTAGAGATCATTTTGCCGGGAAGTATTGTGGGAATGATCGTCGGATGGGCCACGCAGCGGTACGGCTATGCAACCACGGCGGCGCAAAGAGGCTAAGGCTGCTCGGATTTTCAGAGGCAACTCGCCACTCAATTCAGGAGGGAAAATATGGGACGCGTAATACATTTTGAAATTCCGGTGAACGAACCCGATCGCGCGGCGGCGTTCTATGAAAAAGTGTTCGGGTGGAAATTCGACAAGTGGGACGGCCCGATGGAGTACTGGATGGTGAGCACGGGTGCAGATGGAACGCCAGGGATTAATGGCGGAATGATGAAGCGAGGAGACGTGACCACGACGACCAACACGGTCGGTGTGGACTCCGTGGACGCGTCCGTCGCGGCGGTGACGAAGGCGGGCGGAAAATTGATTATGCCGAAGACGCCGATTCCCGGCGTAGGGTATTTCGCTTACTGCGAGGACACCGAGGGAAATCTTTTCGGCGTGATGCAAGCGGACGCGAACGCAAAGTGAATTCTGACGAACTTGCGAGTCTGGGGGCGAGGAGGTAAATCATGACGGGCACATGCACCACGCGATATACACCTTTCTGGACGGCGAGCATCCGAAAGCGCAGTGGACCTTCCGCAAAGACCAGTAAGACGCTTTTACGGAAGACGTGACCCGTGTTCGCGTGAAGTAAGGCGGTAAAGTCCATGGTCGCGCGCCACCCTAGCTAATGGGAGAAAGGCGAAGCTTATTCCACGACCACCCGGAGGAATTTCTTCTTTCCCGCGCGCACCAGAAAGGCCGAGGACTTTCGGAGAGGCACCTGTTTTTTTATGTCGTCCACGCGAGTGCCATCAATTTCCACGCCGCCTTGCTTCACCAGACGTTCCGCCTCACTCCGCGACGCGGCAAGACCCAGCTCCACGAGCAGCGCTACGAGGCGCTTCGGCGTGCCCGGGGCAAGCTTGCGTACCGGCGCCTCTTCCGGCGCTTGGCGCTCGCGGAAGACGCGCCGAAACTCTTCCGCCGCCTTGTGGGCCGTCGCTTCGCCGTGGAATTCCGCAACAATTCTTAGGGCGAGGTCCATTTTTGCGTCCCTGGGATGTGCCTGGCCGGCTTCGACGCGTTGCCTCAAAGCGGCGAGCTCGTCAGGTGCCAGTTCAGTGAGCAGCTCGTAATACGTCCACATCAGCGCATCAGGAATGGACATCAGCTTGCCGAACATCTCGCCGGCTGGCTCGGTGATGCCTACGTAGTTCCCCAGGCTCTTTGACATTTTGCGCTCGCCATCGGTGCCCACGAGGATCGGCACAGTGAGGGCTACCTGCGACGCCTGGCCGTACTCGCGTTGGATTTCGCGGCCCGCCAGAAGATTGAACTTCTGTTCGGTAGCCCCCAACTCGACATCCGCGGCCAGCGCTACCGAGTCGTAGGCTTGCAGCAGCGGGTAGAGCAATTCGTGGATGGCGATGGGCTGGTTGCCCGCCAGGCGCGAGCGAAAATCTTCGCGCTCGAGCATGCGTGCCAGCCGATAGTGCGCGCAGAGCTTGATCATGCCGTCGCTCGTAAGTTTCCCGAGCCATTCGCTGTTGAAGCGGACTTCGGTCTTCTCCTCGTCCAGGATTTTGTAAACCTGCTCGAGATAGGTCTTCGCGTTCGCCTCGACCTGCTCGCGCGAGAGCGGAGGGCGCGTCTCAGACTGTCCGGTGGGGTCGCCCACCAGGGAGGTGAAATCCCCGACCAGAAAGATGGCCGTGTGGCCGAGATCCTGGAAGTGTTTTAGCTTGCGAAGGACCACGGTGTGCCCCAGGTGCAGGTCGGGCGCGGTTGCGTCCACGCCGAGCTTCACCCGCAGCGGCTTTCCGGATTGGAGCGAGCTTTCGAGCCTTGCGCGGAGCTCGTCCTCGCGGATGATTTCTGCGGCGCCGCGGCGCAGGTAGGCGAGCTGCTCGTCCACGGGTTTGAACTTGGTGCTAGGCGTCATTGTGCTGCGCTTTTTCGATCGGCAGGTGAATGACGCGCCGGCCCTCGATGCGGAAGCGTCCTTCGAGCACGATGCGCACCGCCTCCGAGTAGATGCGGTGTTCTTCCTTGAGAATGCGCGCGGCAAGGGTTTCCGGCGTGTCGTCGTCCTCGACAGGCACGATCGCCTGCACGAGGATGGGCCCGGCGTCGAGGTTTTCATCGACCAGGTGCACCGTGCAACCGCTCCACTTCACGCCGTATTCGAGCGCCTGCCGCTGCGCCTCGAGTCCCGGAAACGCCGGCAGCACCGAGGGGTGAATGTTCAGGATGCGGTTGCGATAGGCGGCCACAAAATAGGGGGAGAGGAAGCGCATGAACCCGGCCAGACACACCAGGTCCACCTGCCTCTCGTTGAGTGCGGCGACCACCTGGCGGTCGTACGCTTCGCGCTCGAGACCCTTCGAGGGGATCACCCGCGTTTCGATGCCGCGCTGGCGCGCGCGCTCGATGCCCGGCGCGCCTTCGCGATTGCTAATCACAATGGCGATGCGAGCGTTCGGGATTCGCCCGGCGGCCACGCTCTCCGCTAAGGCCTCGAAATTTGTACCGCGGCCAGAAAGAAGCACTCCGATGCGCTTGGTCATAAGCGCCGCACGTTAGCATAACTTTCTCTCCGGACGAAAGGGCGCCGAGCGATCGCAGGAATTCGCTATACCGAGGAGGAGGCGAACACGAACGATTCCCTCTCCCGGAGAGGTCACAGCAGCAAATTGCCGGAGTAAATCACGCGCGGCTTGCTCGGCTCGGCACGCCCAACATGGCCGATGCGGAAGAACTTCTCTCGGCGGCGCTTCAGCTCGGCTTCGACCTTAGGGAGGTGCCGGCCGGGTACGACCAGGATCATGCCCACGCCGAGGTTGAACGTGCGCAACAACTCCTCGCGATCCATGCGGCCCAGCCGCGCGAGGTAAGCGAAGATGCGAGGCACCGGCCAGGAGCCCAGCTCCACAACCGCGGCGGTCGAGCGTGGCAGAGCGCGGGGCAAGTTGCCGGGGATACCTCCGCCGGTGATGTGTGCCAGCGCCGAGACCCAGCCTCGCCGGACGATCGTCTTCAGCATCGGCCGATAGCAGCGATGTGGCTTGAGCAGCTCGGCGCCGATCTTGTTGTTCACTTCCGCGACGTAGCTCTTCGGGCTCAGCCGTGCGACCTCGAACACCAGCTTGCGCGCCAGCGCATAGCCGTTTGTGTGCAGTCCCGTCGAGGGCAGACCGAGCAGGTAATCGCCTTCTTTGACGCCGTTGCCGGAAAGCATGTGACTGCGCTCGACCGCGCCAACAATGAATCCCGCCAGGTCGTACTCCCCCGGCGGGTAGAACCCTGGCATCTCCGCGGTTTCGCCACCAATCAGCGCACAATCTGCCTGGCGGCAGGCGCGGCTCATGCCCTCCATCACCTGTTCCACAACCTGGGGGTCCAGGCTTCCCATCGCCAGGTAGTCGAGGAAAAAGAGCGGCTCTGCGCCCTGTGTCAGGATGTCGTTCACGCAATGGTTCACCAGGTCCGCACCAACCGTGGCATGCACGCCCATGGCGAACGCGATCTTCAGCTTCGTGCCTACCCCGTCGGCGCTCGAGACCAGCACGGGATCCCGCCAGCGCTTGCGGTCCAGCTGGTAGAGTGCGCCGAAGGAGCCGATCTGCCCCAGCACGCCGCGGGTGAACGTTCGCTGGGCCAGATGGCGGATGCGCTGCTTGGCCTGATCGGCCAGCGAGCGATTGACGCCCGCATCAACGTATCGCATCCCGGAAGCTCTCTTTCGCTGGGCTGGAAGAGGAGGCCGAATCTGCGTTGCCCTAAAACGTCACGAACAAGCGGCTCCAGCGCACCAGGTGCGGGTGCAGCAGTGCGTTCAGATAGGCGTAGAGCCGCTCCTGGATCTGCCCCGGTTGCCAGGCTTGCTCCGATGCGTCGATGGACATGTAGATCGCGAGCGGCGTGCCCACAATCGCCGAGCGCGGCACAAAGCCCCAGTAGCGGCTGTCGTAGGAGTTCTCGCGGTTGTCACCCAGAACGAAGTAGCTTGCTGGCGGCACCTTAAGCGGGCGGAAGTTCTCGAGCCGATCGAGCGTCTTCTCATAGGGCTCCGCCAGGGCTTTCCCGTTGACCCACACCACCCCGTGGCGGATCTCCACCGTGTCGCCGGGCAGGCCGATCACGCGTTTGATGAAGTCGGGCGAGCCGGGCAGCGGCGCCCGGAAGACGACCACCTGCTGGCGGTGCGGCTCGCGCCACAGCCGCCTGTGCCAGCCGGTGAAAGGCACCTCGGCGTCGTAGCCAAAACGGCTCACCAGCAGGTGATCGCCGACCAGCAGCGTGCGCTCCATGGAGCCCGAGGGGATCACGCGCGCCTGCATCAAGGTGCCGTGGATGAACAGGAACGCTGCCGCCACCCACAGCCAGGAGACGATCTCGCGCACGATGCGCCGGCGTAGAGAAAGTTTCGTTTCAGGGCTCATGGATGACCGTCACCCGTGGTTCGCCTTCGCGGTGCGCCACTTCCAATTGTACCGGCTCCGTGGGATAGATTCCCGTGTAGCAGGACGTGCAGAACCTTCCTTCCCTATCGCCCACTGCGCGGCGCAGGCTTTCGAGCGAAACGTACCCCAGCGAATCGGCGCCGATGAACTGCCGGATTTCGTTCACCGAGTGCTGCGAAGCGATCAGCTCCTCGCGTGTGGGCGTATCGATGCCGTAGTAGCAGGGGGAAACCGTGGGCGGGCAACTGATGCGCATGTGCACCTCCCTGGCACCCGCCTCACGCACCATCCGCACGATCTTCTTGCTGGTGGTGCCGCGCACGATCGAATCGTCCACCAGCACGACGCGCTTGCCCTCGAGCAGACCTCGCACAGGGTTCAGCTTCAGCTTTACGCCGAAATCGCGGATGGACTGCTCCGGCTCGATGAACGTGCGCCCGATGTAATGGTTGCGGATCAGGCCCATGCGAAACGGGATGCCGGACTCGAGCGCATAGCCGATCGCCGCAGGAACACCGGAATCGGGCACGGGCACGACCACGTCCGCCACGGCCGGATGCTCGCGCGCCAGCACGCGGCCGAGCATTTCGCGGCTGTGGTTCACCGGGCGGCCGAAGATGACGCTGTCCGGCCGCGCAAAATAGACGTGCTCGAAGATGCAGTACTGGTGCGCCTTGGCGGGGGCAAAGCGGACCGATTCGATGCCGGCGCGCGAGATGCGCACCATTTCGCCCGGCTCGACCTCGCGCAGGTATTCGGCGCCGAGCAGGTCGAACGCACAGGTCTCTGAGGCTGCCAGCCAAGCCCCGCCTAGCTTGCCGAGACACAGCGGACGGAAACCGCGCGGATCGCGGATGGCGTAGAGCTCGTCCCGCGTAAGCAGCAACAGCGAGTAGGCGCCCTCGACCTGATTGAGAGCATCAGCGATACCGCCCGAGAGGTTCCGTGCCGCGCTGCGCGCCGCCAGATGCACGATCACCTCGGTGTCGCTGGTGGTTTGGAAGATGGAACCGCGGTGCTCCAGCCTGCGGCGCCAATCACTGGCGTTCGTCAGGTTGCCATTGTGGCCCAGCGCCAGCTTACCCTTGTTGCAATCAATCAAGATGGGCTGGGCGTTACTGAGCGAGGTATCACCCGCCGTCGAATAGCGCGTGTGGCCGATGGCCGCTCCGCCGGCCAGCTTCGCCAACAGATCGGGCTTGAAAATCTCTTCGATGAGGCCCATGCCCTTGTGGATGTTCAGGTCCGCACCGTCGGTCGAGGCGATGCCAGCCGACTCCTGGCCGCGGTGCTGTAGGGCGTAAAGCCCCAGATAGGTGAGCTTCGTCGCTTCGGGGTGGCCAAAGACGCCGAACACTCCGCACTGGTCGTGGAAGTGATCGTCGGCGAGATGGTCTTGCCTGGCCATCAGGTCTGGGCCCTCTCGGTTTCGAGAGCGCGTTCCAGGGCCTCTGCCCAGGTGCCGAGCAGAGACTCCGCCGCCGCGCTGACTACCGTCCGGCCATTGTAGTGGATGCGGAATTCGCCGCGGGTAACCCTGCCGACTTCACGCGTCCCCAGGTGATATTGTGCCGCAATCGAGCGAAGCGGAGCAAGCTGCTCGCGCGCAACCGAGACCAGAGCTCGACCGCCGCATTCGCCGAACAGGGCCACCTCGGCCGGTTCCTGGCCCTCGAGTGACATGTCTGCCGAGAGGTCTCCACTCGCAAAATAGCACTCCCCCAGGGTTACGGCCAGCCCCCCCTCGCTGACATCATGCGCCGAGCGCAGAAGGCCTTCTCCCGCGAGCGCAACGAGGCCATCGATCAGCCTTTTTTCGGCCGCCAGGTCGATTGCTGGCGGCGCGCCGGCAACTACTCCCTGAATCGTCTTCGCATACTCGGAGGAAGAGAATTCCTCGGCCTGGTCTCCTGGAGAAGGTCGCGGGGGATAGCCGTCCAAAAGCACCAGGGCATCGCCTTCGCCGCGGAACGCCATGCCCAGCGCACGCGATGCGTCGTCCAGCAGGCCCAGCACTCCGATCGTTGGCGTGGGATAAATGGATTTGCCCAGCGTTTCGTTGTAAAAGCTGACATTCCCGCCCGTCATCGGCGTGCCCAGCGCTCGGCACGCTTCCGCGATGCCATCCACCGCCTCGCTGAACTGCCACATCACTTCGGGCTTCTCCGGGTTGCCGAAGTTGAGGCAGTTGGTGGCGGCCAAAGGCCGCGCGCCGGTCGAGGCCACGTTGCGCGCAGCCTCGGCGACAGCATGCATCGCGCCCACGCGAGGGTCGAGCCAGCACCAGCGGCCATTGCCGTCCACGGCGAGAGAAAGCGCCCGCCGCGTCCCTTTGACGCGCAGCACAGCGGCATCGCCCGCACCCGGCGCAACGAGCGTATTCGTGCGCACCATATGATCGTACTGCTCGAAGATCCAGCGCTTCGAGGCGATTGCCGGGGAGGCCAGCAGGCGCAGAAAGCATTCAGTGAGATCCTTGCCTTCCGGCGCGAACGTGAATCGTTGTTGGTTCTGTGGTTCAGCCAGAGGCGCGAGTGGCCGCTCGTAGGAGGGTCCCTCCTCGGCCAGGGAGTGCGCAGGAATTTCCGCGACCATGTGGCCGTTCTCGCGCACGCGCAGAAGACCGTCCTCGGTCACGCGGCCGATTTCGACCGCATCGAGTCCCCACTTGCGAAAAATGTCGAGCACCTGACGCTCGCGGCCCCGCTTGGCGACCAGCAACATGCGCTCCTGTGATTCGCTCAGCATGATTTCGTACGGTGTCATGCCGGTCTCGCGCTGCGGCACGCGGTTGAGCTCGATCTCCATGCCGGTGCCGCCGCGCGAAGCCATCTCCGAGGTTGAGCAGGTGAGTCCCGCCGCACCCATATCCTGAATGGCGACGATCACGCCGGTCTGCATTGCTTCGAGGCAGGCCTCGAGCAGCAGCTTCTCGAGGAATGGGTCACCCACCTGTACGTTGGGCCGCTTCTGCTGCGATTCTTCGCTGAACTCGGCGGAGGCCAGCAAGGACGCGCCGTGAATGCCGTCGCGACCCGTCTTGGCGCCGACGTAAATCACCGGGTTGCCCGCGCCGCGCGCCCGCGCCAGAAAGAGCTCATCTTTGCGCGCGATGCCGAGCGCCAGAACGTTCACCAGTGGGTTGGTCGCGTAGCAGGACTCGAAGCCGACTTCGCCGCCGACCGTCGGCACCCCGAAGCAGTTGCCGTAAAATGCGATGCCGCTCACCACGCCGTCGAGGATGCGACGATTGCGGGAAGCGTCCGCAGCAGCGACAATCGGCCCGAAGCGCAACGCGTCGAGCACAGCGATCGGCCGCGCGCCCATGGTGAAAATGTCGCGCAGGATGCCGCCGACTCCGGTGGCTGCGCCTTGGAAGGGCTCGACGTAGCTCGGATGGTTGTGCGACTCGATCTTGAAGACAGCAGCGAGACCGTCACCGATGTCCACCACGCCGGCGTTTTCCCCCGGCCCTTCGAGCACCTGCGGCGCGCGCGTGGGCAGGCGCGCGAGGTGTACCTTGCTCGACTTATAGGAGCAGTGTTCGCTCCACATGACGCTGAAGATGCCGAGCTCGGTGAGGTTCGGCTCACGCCCGAGGATGGCGCGAACGCGGGAGTACTCCTCAGCCGTCAGGCCATGCTCCCGGGCGATCTCCGGTGTCACTCTGACTTCGGCATCAAGCATGGCATCTCTCGTGGGCTCCGCCAGACACTCTCACTGCTCGACGGTTATATTTTCGGCCTCGCCTTCGCAGGCTGCGGGACGGCATCAGCTTGGGGACAAACGACTGGCACGAACGCGGGGTCCCTGCGGCTTCCCTTGAACCGCGCGATGGCGCTCGCTCGGTCCGGCGCTGACTAGACCGGGACACGCTCGCCCACCCGCACGGGGCTCGAGCGGAGCACGCGACTCTCCACCATGGAGCGCAAGATGACCAGGCCGTCGGCGGAGCCGAGCCCGGCTTCCGAGGCGCGCTCCGGGTGCGGCATCAGGCCCACGACATTGCCTTCGCGGTTCGAGATGCCGGCGATGTTGGCGAGCGAGCCATTTGCATTTGCCGCGGGGTCTTCGCGGCCCGCGGGCGTCGTGTAACGGAAGACGATCTGGTCGTGGCCTTCGAGCTCGAGGAGCGTGGCCGGGTCGCAGAAATAATTCCCCTCGGAGTGCGCGATGGGCAACTTCAGCACCTGAGCGGGCCGCGCCGCGCAAGTGAAGGGCGTGCGCGTGGTTTCAACGCGAACATAAACGTGGCGGCAAATGAACCGAAGCCCTTGGTTGCGCAGCATCGCGCCGGGCAGCAGTCCCGCCTCGAGCAGGATTTGGAATCCGTTACAGATGCCCAGCACCAGACCGCCGCTACGTGCGAAGCGCTCGACGCCGCGCATCACTGGCGAAAAGCGGGCGATCGCGCCGGTGCGCAGATAATCACCATAGGCAAACCCGCCGGGGAGAATCACGGCGTCGAAGCCGTCCACCCTCTCCGATTGGTGCCAGATGAATTCGACCGGCTGGCCCAGCACCGCGCCGATGGCGTAGTAAGCGTCATGATCACAGTTCGATCCGGGAAAAACCACAACTCCGAATCTCATTCGCCCGCCCCCTCGCGGCCATTCTAACACAGCGCGTCGGGTGCGCCGTGAGGTTGCGTCCCAGCCAAAAAATGAGAAGAGCTGACCAGAAGGTTTCCGGAACTCGATCCTTGAGCCGTGACCTTAGCGACGGCAGTGCGTGAGTGAGTCTTTGTCTGCGGCGGCAGACCCAGAACTCCGAACAACAGGCAAGCCCCTTAGCGCCGCCCAGAGGGCTTGCGGGTGCGCGCGGCCTTGCGGCTGCTTGGCCGGGCCTTCTTGCGCTGGTTTAGGGCGGCGGCCATTTCCCGCCGGCGCTGCGCTGCCCAGCCGTGTTTGTTTTCCTGTCGGCCACGAGCAATGGCGAGGGCGTTGGGCGGCACGCTTGCGGTAATCGTCGAGCCAGCAGCGATGTAGGCGCCTTCGCCAATCCTTACCGGGGCAATCAGTTCCGTGCCGCTGCCGACAAAGACGCGCTGGCCGATTGTCGTGCGATTCTTGCGCACGCCGTCATAGTTGCAGGTGATCGTGCCGGCGCCGATGTTGGTCCGGCGGCCGATGCTCGCGTCGCCGAGATAGCTCAAGTGCATGGCCTTGACGCCCTCGGCCAGCACGCTCTTCTTGACTTCGACGTAATTGCCGACGCGCGCGCCGGGGCGCAATTGCGCGCCATCGCGCAAGTGTGCAAACGGGCCAACGGTCGCGCCCGAAGCCAGGCGGCTCGCCGCCACAACGCAATGCGGTTTCACTGTGACGTGATCTTCGAGCCACGCATCGGCGAGCACGCTGCCAGTGCGGACGGTGCAGCCCGAGCCGATCCGTGTCTTGCCGAGCAACTGTACGCCGGGCTCGATGACCGTGTCCGAGCCAACCTCGACCTCCGGGTCGATCAGCACCGTCTCAGGCAGATAGATGGTTACGCCCGCCTCCATCAGCCGAGCACCCTTCCGCTGGCGGAGGATGTGGTCTACCTCGGCAAGCTCCGCGCGCGTGTTACACCCCAAAACCTCCTGCGAGTCGGCCACGATCTCTGCGAGCGCGGTTTCACCTGCCTGAGCAAGCAAGGCAATCGCGTCGGTCAAATAGAGCTCGTGGTGAACGTTCAGCGGACGCAGGTTGCTGAGGCGCGGCCACAGCTTTTCGAGGGTGAAGCAGTACACCCCGGAGTTGATCTCGTTGATGGCCTGCTGGTCGTCGCCGAGTGCCGACTGCTCCACGATGGCAGTTACTTTGCCGTCTTGTCGGCGCACGATCCGGCCATAGCCGGTGGGGTCCGCCAGCACCGCCGAGAGGATCGTGGCGGCTGCTCGGCTCGCCAGGTGGGCCCGCATGAGGTTCTTGAGGGTTTCCGTGCGGATCAGCGGAGCGTCGCCAGGAATGACTAGGGCGTACGGGGTGCGTCCGAGGGCCCTGCGCGCCACCAGCATGGCGTGTCCGGTGCCGCGCTGCGGCTGCTGTAATACGGTGCGGACTCCGAGCGGCTCAACGATGGCAGCGACGTCTTCAGCCTGATGCCCGACGACGGCAAAAATCGCTC
>DATFXF010000009.1:0-14083 GCA_035258565.1 Candidatus Acidiferrales bacterium | reverse complement strand
TAGAAACTTCTTCAGCTCCCCATTTCGCTCGGCGCCCTCCTGGCTAAAGCGCACCAAGCGCTCCGGCTGGAGCCGCACGTCTTCCACAGTTGTCACGCCGCTCGCTTGGATCAGGACGCGGGTGTGCTCGATCAGGTCCGTGACCAGGCGGTCGAGCACGCGCTTAAGCGCCTCGTTGAACTTGAGTTGGGTGCGGCCGCGTGGGTGCCCCCGCTCGACCGTCGCATACATCTCTCGGAACAGGGGCACACCCTCGCGGATGGTCTCAAGATCGAGCAGTCGCGCCTCAAAGCCATCGTCCAAATCCGCGGTGTTATAGGCGATCTCGTCCACGCCATCGATCAACTGCCCCTCGAGCGGTGGGCGCTCGTCGAGCACATACTCCACAAGCTCGGGGAACTTGGCTGGGGAGTATTCCCGCGAGTGCTTGATGATGCCCTCGCGCACTTCGAAGGTCAGGTTCAGGCCGGGGAAATCGAGGTAGCGCTGCTCGAATCGCTCGACGATGCGCAGCGCATGGAGGTTATGGTCGAACCGGTCGCCGAATGGACGCACGAGCTCGTCGAGACGGCGCTCGCCCGCGTGGCCGAAGGGCGGGTGGCCGATGTCGTGAACAAGCGCGAGCGCCTCGGCGAGGTCGGCGTTCAGTGCCAGGGCCCCGGCAACGGTGCGGGCAATCTGCGCCACCTCGAGTGTATGCGTCAGGCGGTTACGGAAATGGTCGGAGTAGCGCGTCGTGAAGACCTGCGTCTTGGCTTCCAGGCGGCGGAAGGCGCGTGCATGGATCACCCGGTCGCGGTCGCGCGAGTAGTCGTCGCGGTAGGCGTGTCTTGGCTCGGGGTAATGGCGACCACGGGAGCGGCTTACGTCCATTGCGTAGCCCGCCAGCCTCATCGTCGCGCTACGTCTTTCCGCTGAGGAGTTCCAGGCGCTTGTCGGCCTCACCGGCGGCCGCCGAATCTGGAAAGTCCTTCTTGATCTGGTCGTAGAGCTTTACGGCTTCCTGCGGGTTGGCCTTGCTGAGGTGGCGGGCCAGGGCCAGCAGCGCCAGCGGCCGGGGAACCAGCACCGTAGGCTTGTCAGCGAGCTGCCGGTAGAGCTTCACTCCTTCGTCGGCCTTGCCGGTCTGTTCGTAGATTTCAGCGAGTTGGAAGCGCGCCAGAGCAGCTAGCTCGTCCATGCCACCGCTTTCGAGCTCCTTCAGTTCCTTCACCGCCTGATCCGTGCGCCCGAGGCGTTGCTCGGAGAGCGCAGCATAGTAACGGGCCACCTGCCCGGGACGCGTTCGCCCGTAGCTTTGGGCCACGCTCAGAAACTTCTTTGTGGCATCTTCGTATTTGTTCCGCTCCTCCACATAAGTCACTTCGGCGGGCTCCGCCCGCTCGCCCGGGGCGCGGATGCGCGCTTCGTACACACGCATGGCGTCATCGAGCGCCGCCGAAGCCTTTACAGTCTCGCGCTCGCTGTAAAACCGCCAGCCCAGGACTGCCAGGCCGACGACGACTGCCAGGGCCACGATCATGCTCACAATGCGCTGGTGGGAAATCACCGCTTCCGCGCCGTGCGCCAAGGTTTCCCGGATTTCGTCCTTCTTCAGTTCCTTGCGCGAAATGTGCGCCATGGCCTTTTCTCGGAGTGCGTCCCTCGGGAGATGATCGTATCACGTTCAACCTCCCTGCGGCGCCCGAGCAGCGAAGAGAGCAGAGAGTAATAAAAAGGCCCTGTCCTGGGCCTCCGATCGCAAAACTCGGAAGCGGAGCGGGACAGGGCCCTCGAATTTTGGTTTCGCCTACGCCCGCGTGACGTTCTCGGCCTGGTAACCCTTGGGTCCCTGACGGACTTCAAACTCGACGGTCTGGCCTTCGGTCAGCGTCTTGTAGCCGTCCATCTGAATGGCCGAGAAGTGCACGAAGACATCCTCGCCCGACTGGCGCTGGATGAACCCGTAGCCCTTCGAAGCGTTGAACCACTTCACCACACCTTGTTCTCTCGCCAACTTCTCACTCCTGTTTCAAAGATGTGCCATTTGCTGCCTGTAACGCCAGTCGGTTGCACAAGAAAAGCCGCTCAAGCGGCTTTTCGCACACCCACGGAATTACAAGAGCGACAAACGCAAGATTATGCTGGCACAAAACCAAAGCGGTGTCTAGGGTTTCCTCTGGCCAGTGGCCCGCCGGCCCTGGGGCAAGGGACCGCGACGGCTAGTGGAAGCTGCGCACCGCCGTATCCTCGTCCGAATGCACGTCGAAAACGGTGTAGAGCTTGGTGATCTGGAGCAAGTCGTGGACCTTCTTGGTCAGGTGAAGCAATTTCATCTCGCCGCCGCGGCCCTTGACGGTTGTAAAGCCGCTGACTAGCTCACCGATGCCCGAACTGTCGATGTAGTTGACGTCGCCCAGGTTCAGGATGATGCGCTTCTGGCCCTTGTTGAGGAGGTCGCGGATCATCTCGCGAAGCATGGCGCTGCCCTCGCCGAGCGTAATGCGGCCGCTCAGGTCCACCACGGTCGCGCCTCCGGATTCCCGGGCGGTGGCTTTGAAACTCACAGGTTATTCCCTCCTCGCGCTGCCCGGGTTATCTCCGGGGTCTGAATTTCGCGACGCCGGATATCGCTTGGCCATCACCACTTCGGCCCCGCCCTCACGGCCGCGCAGCACATCGAACTCATCCATGAAGGCGCGCATCAGGAAAATGCCACGCCCGGAAGTCTTCAGCAGGTTCTCCTCCGCCAGTGGGTCGGGCACATCGGCCAAGTTGAAACCGGGGCCCTGATCGAGGACGTGAATCACCAATTTTTCCGGTGTAAGCTCGAACGTCAAGACGATCTTCTTGTCGCGCTGCTGTCCATTGCCGTACTGGACGGCGTTGATCATCCCCTCGCGAACCGACATGCTGATCTTGTGGCTGTCGTCCTCGCTGAACCCCGCGGCGCCGGCGATGCGCAGAGCAATCGCTTCGGCCAGAGCGACGCTGTCGGTCAGCGTCTCTAAAGTGACTTCGATCCGCTTCGTCTCGGAGCTCATCCGGCCGTTGAGGGGCACAGGAAAGGCCCCGTATGGGTAGCATAGCGGCGCAGGGCAAGTCAATGGAAGCCTCCCGCCTTTCTGCTTCGCCCGGCCTCTGTCCCCTCCTCGAGAAGACGGTCGCCCGGCGCTCGAGCGCGCCGACGGGCCGGGAAGAGTAGTCAGTTTCGACTGCGTGCAGTCACAGGAAGGTTACAAGATTTGCTTCGGCCCGGCTGCCGGGCAACTTGGTTCACTGAACTGCTTCACCGGCAATCTGAACAACATGCCTTTCCCGATTAACTGGACCAACGCAAACCCCTTCGTGGGGATCACGGCCACTTCAGGCAACGTGCTGGTGGGCTCTTTGACCTACACTGCCCCCCGGGACTGCACCCAGATAGATGACATAGAGAGGAAGCCGCCGAACACCTCCCCAGTCCCCGAACCGGCTACGCTCACTCTCCTTGCCCCCGGGGCCGCGCTGCTGGGGCTGCTCCGCCGCCGGTTCGCCTCGCGGGTTTAATCGGGCGACGCAAGCGACAGCCCGCTTCTCACGAGAGACCCGGACGGGTGCGTCCGAAACACGACTCCTGAAGATTGTATTCCGAGCAGAGGGCAGTCGCGAGAGGGCTTCCGTTCCGATTCAGGAACCGATCACTTATGGCCGAGGCGGAGGACCAATCCGCCGATCAAAGAGGCTGTGAGCAAAAATTCCTTCACTTTGAAATCCTCTCAAACAAATCGTCGGCGCCGACAAGGGCCATTAGGATAATGGAAATTAAGCCGCTAATTGTCCACTAAATTTCGAGGATCGAGGAGAGTTTCACACGCCGCAGTAAGATCCCAGAGAATAGCGCGGAAACCTAATTCGGCTCCCCAAGGATCTCGAAATCGTATAGCATGGCGCACGGTTGCGTTCGGAGACTATTTTCGCAGCGGTCGGAGACCTTGCTCCTGGCTCATTATCGAACCGGCAGGATTTTTTCGGCGCTCCTGCTGGCCATGCTGCTCTCTGCCCCAGTTGCCCGCTCGCAGAGACACCCGGAAAAGGGTGGGCACCAGATTGAGTTTTGGACTGGCGGCGGGCACGGCACGAACGGAAGTCCCTCGAACACCACTGTGTGGAACGTCGGGGCGCGTTATGGCTGGATCCTGACCGAGCCGCACGGCCCCAGCTTCCTGCGCGGCAGCTTTGAATATGCGGTGGATGTGGTTCCCGTCTTCTTGGTCTTCCAGCCCGCCAACACCGCCTATGGGTTGGGCCTCAATCCCATGGCGTTGAAATGGAACCTTGAAACCAGCGGTCGTGTTATGCCCTACCTCGAACTCGGTGGCGGGGTCCTCTTCACCAACCACCAGGTGCCCAGCGGAACTTCCCGAGTGAATTTCACGTCCGGCGGGGCGCTCGGAATCGACATCCTCCAGAACCGGTTCAACTGGAGCATCGAACTTCGCTACCTGCATATTTCCAATGCCGGGCTGGCCACGCCCAATCCCGGAATCAACACCGTCCAGCTCCGCCTCGGCGTGGGCCGGTTCACCCGCGGCCGGCGTGACGATCACCACCGCGCCACTCCATAGAATCTCGGCTTCTGGGACCAGGACGAGAGCGCTTGCGCATCATGCGGACCATCGAGGAGTGGACGTATCCCCGCAGCCGGGGACACCTCGAGAGCGCCTCAGTAGAATCCCATCTCGCGGATCCTGAGGGAAGCTTCGAAGCCCCGCTCGAACTATAGTTGCTGACAATGATGAAAACGGATTCAATGGATTGGAGAGGTAAAGGCCCACGTTCCCCGTTGACTTTCAGCAGCAGAACCTGGGGTTGAATACGCGTGACCAGTGCACTAGAGTTTCGCCCGGAAATGAGATCGCATATTTCCAGGTCCATTCAATTGCCCTCCGAGATTCGGAAACACTATGATACCGTTCAGGAACGCTCGAGGTTATTTACGCAGGCCGGTCAGTTAGAGTTCTACCGCACGAAAGAACTAATCTCTCGCTACCTTCCGAGGAAGCCGATCACGGTGTTGGATATCGGTGGTGGACCCGGTGCCTATGCTTGCTGGTTGGCGAAGCTGGGACACACGGTTCATCTGGTGGATCCGGTTCCCGTACATCTCGAGCAGGCCAAGCGTGCCTCGAATGCTCAACCCGACCGGCCCCTGGCCAGTGTTACTCTGGGAGAGGCACGAACTCTGAGGTTCGGAACCAAATCCTCTGACGTTGTCCTATTCCTAGGGCCCTTGTATCACCTAATTAGAAAACGCGACCGGATAAGGTCGCTATCGGAAGCGTTCCGAACCTTGAAGCGGGGTGGTCTGCTTTTTGCCGCGGCGATTTCGAGATCTGCCTCCGCGCTTGACGGTCTATTTCGAGGGTTCATGGAAGACCCTGCGTTCTTTAGAATTGTCCGACGTGACCTGAGGAGCGGACAGCATCGAAACCCCACCGGCCGTCCAGAATACTTCACAACCGCTTTTTTTCACCATCCTAATGAATTGAAAGATGAAATCCGGGAGGCGGGATTCGAAACCCCGCATTTATACGCAATCGAAGGACCTGGCTGGCTGCTAACCAATTTCAAGAAAGTCTGGCACGATCCTGTCTTGCGAGGCAGGCTCCTCACCATTGTGAAGGCCACCGAAACCGAACCGGCACTGATGGGGCAAAGCGCGCACATCCTGGCCGTGGCGCGAAAGAAGCAGTAACGAATCATCCTTCCCGCTCGTTCGAAGGAGACCATTGAGCAATGACCTGAAGAGAGAGAACGTCAGCGGGCGCTCATTCTCCCGAGGCGGCAGCGGCGAGGCCAAGCTGATAGAATTGTTCTCTCATCCCAAACACGGGCCGGCGAGGTGAACCATGGCCAATGGCATCCGAAAAAAGATCCTCGAAGCAGAACGCGAACAGGCGCGCGCGATCAATCGTGGTGACATCCGCGGGGCGGTGAAAATGTTTCACCGGAACTTTGTCGGGTTCTCCTCCACGCGACACGGCCGCATCCGAGGTCTCGGCGCGCTCCAGAAGACCTTCCACTACTACCTGCGACGCGCGCCGAAGATGACCTATCAGATCGAGCAGCCGCAGGTGCACCTAAGCGGCCCCATTGCCGTGGCCACCTTTTATTGGACCGTAGGTCTCGGCGAGGGGCGCCGAGTGCGCGGCCGGGGCACACACGTTTTCGTGCGAGCAGGAAAGGATTGGCGCGTGGTGCACGAGCATTTCTCGCGCGCCCACTAAACCCTGCCGGGCGCGTGCTCCAAGTCTGCGTGGCCACGAAGGAATCCACCGGGCTCGATCAATTCGCCCGGGAAAGGACGCCCACCGGAGAGATATTCGCTGGCCTTTCCCCGCGTCAGCCGGCACGCACCACCTGGGGCAGCGGTTTCGATTCTCTCGTGCGCTCAATCAGCGCGTCGAGGGCCCGAACCAGGGCGGGGCCGGTGGCGCGAAGCTCTTCGAGACGCAGCTGCGCGAGCCTCTCCAGGATTCTCTCGCCGCGAGCGGTCAGGTGGATGAGCACATTTCGCCGGTCTTGAGGAGAGTGGACGCGGCGCACCAGGCCGCGGCCGACGAGCCGGTCAATCAGTTCCACGGCGCTGTGGTGGCGGATCTGCAATCGCTCGGCAAGGGCACGGATGGTGGCCTCCCGCCCTTCGGGCAATCCGCGGATCGCCAGGAGCATCACGTACTGCTGCGGCTCAAGCCCGGCGGACCGCGCGGCCTGCTCGCTGAAGGTCAGAAAACAGCGGATCTGATAACGGAACTCCGCGAGCGCCCGGTAATCGTCAGAGCTGAGCTGGGGTTTCATGGGCAGTTATGGCGCAAATGATATCGTGCGGCGACATGGCAGGCCAAGCGCTCCACGGGCCCGCCCGATGCGAATCAGTAAAGCCGCGGGAAGATGGCGGGGACGCGGCGGGCGTAGGCCTCAAATTGGGCACCGAAGGCTTCCCGCAGGAGTCTTTCCTCGCTGCGGACGCGTACAAACGTGCCGGCGCCGAACAGCACGAGCGCTGCGACGAGCCCCACGGGGCGACTAAGGACCAGCCCCGTGGCTACCAACATGCCCAGCATCCCCATGTAAATCGGATTGCGCACCAGGGCATAAGGGCCTTCGGTGACCAGCTTGTGCTCTTCGACCAGGCGCGCCGCGAAGCTCCACTGCTTGCCGAGTGTGCGCACGGCCGCCAGGACCACCCAGACCGATCCGGCCGCCAGGGCTAGCGTGGCTAGGGCCAGCACAGCCTCCAGGGCTCGCGGGATGGGGAAGAGCGGCGAAAAGTAAGGCCGCCGGATGGACCACACGAGGGCGTACGCTAGGCCTTGGAGGACAATGCCGACGAAGGACGCGCGGTCCCGCCTGCGCTCGGGTGCCCTGGGAGCCTTCTTGCGGAGAAGAAAAATCCCCGCAAAGATCAGCCAGGACACCATCACGCCGAAGAAAACGGCGGTGGGGATGGGCTCGAGGTCTATTCGCACGGGATGTCAGAGGTCCTTGCGAAAAACCTTCTGGGTCTTAACCGTGGCGTAAGCACGCTTTTTGTAAAACTCGTGCGCGGCGACGCGAAACACATTCGATCGGAGCAACACCTCGGTGCAACCTCTCGACCGCGCCCACTGCTCGGCGCGTTCGATCAGGCTGGTCCCTGCGCCGCAGCCGCGAAAGCCTTCCGCAACAACCAACCCGGCGACCTCAGCATGCACGTTGGCCATTAGGACCTGGCGCTCCACGGCATGGACCCAGCCAATCACCTCTCCAGATGGCAGTGCGGCCACGAAGATGGCATGCCGCGCATCCGCTTCGAATGATCCGAGTCGCTCGGCCACTTCCTCGGGTGAGGTGGGATAGCCCAATTGGCCGGACAGCTCCGCGATGCGCGGGGCGTCGGCGACGATCGCCCTGCGCACCACAACCTGTGCGGGACTGGCGCGCGCATTCATGGCAGCTCGGAAGTCGAGCCTATCCCAGCGCAGCCGGCTCGAGCAAGCCGCCGCACTCGGTTAGCGGCGGGCCCGCCCACGGAGGCGCCGCTGGACGGCCGGACTCCTCAATTCGCGCAGTGCATCTCCAGCCACCCAGCGCCCCGCAGGCGAATCCATGGCCCGGATCTGCCGGGCAGTGCGGACGGCCAGACGGTTCAGGTGCAGATTCCGCTTGCCGATCTCACGCAGCGCCCAGTTCACGGCTTTCTTCACGAAGTTGCGCTCATCGCTTGCATGCCGGCGGATGAGCGGAAGCAGGCGCGCGAACCTCGCGTCGGCGGCCTGCTTGTCATGCCAGGCGAGGTAGGCCATCAGGGCGAAGCCAGCGCGCTTGACGAACTCGGGTTTGCGGCCGCTCCATTCGACCGCCTTGCGCCAGGCCGGCCGAGCGAAGACGAACAGGTGGCAGCAACTCCCGTCCACAACGTCCCAGGAGTCAAAACCTCGCGCCCAGCGCTCCATCTGTGCTGCCGTGACGCGCGCAGGGTCATCAATCAGTCCCGCGAGGATGCGGGCCTCATGGTTGCCGGAATCCCACAATCGCTGAGCCAGTTCGTGCTGGATGCCAATCTGGCGAGCCAGCCGGCGCAGGACGGGTGCAGAGATACCGTGTGCGTCCTCGACGTGGATGCCGAACCGCTTCATTGACGCGCGCGCGCGGGAATCGCTCAGCGCCTTCAGCTTGTCCAGGACCTCGCTCGCAGTTGCACGGTGAGAGACCATCCCGGCCGCCTCAGAAGTGTTTGTCGGAGTCGAGGAGGATAGTGACCGGGCCGTCGTTCGAGAGTTCGACAGACATGCGCGCCTGGAAAACACCGGTCGCGACGCGGACGCCCAGCGCGCCCAGGCACCGAACGAACTCCTCGTAAAGCTGCACAGCTTCCTCGGGTGGCGCGGCCGCCACGAAACTCGGCCGTCGCTGGCCGCGCGCATCTCCGTAGAGTGTGAACTGCGAGACCACAAGCGCAGCGCCGCCCGTGTCGAGCAGCGAGCGGTTCATCTTGCCCTGCTGGTCATCGAAGATGCGCAGGTGCGCGATCTTCTCAGCCAGGTAGGCGGCAGACTCGCGGGTGTCGCCACGGCCGACGCCCAGCAGCACCACCAGGCCTCGGCCGATTTCCCCGCTGACGCGCGCGTCAACCACCACGCGGGCGCGAGTCACGCGTTCGACCACCGCTCGCAATCATTCCTTCTCCGGGAGGGCTTGGCGAACTCGACTCCACAGGCCAGCCACTGGCAGTCGCCAGTCGACCCCTCACACTCATCCCGGCTACTCCGAGCCGCCGGCGGCGGTTGGCGCCGGGCCACGCGGGAGCATGTCCGGCCACTCGGCGACGCCGTAGGCCCACACCGCGAGCACCTGGGCGCCCTGGACCAAATCGCCCTTCCAGACCTTGTCGAACGTGTCGGACTGGCTGTGATGGGTCTTGGCGTATTCGGCCGGATCCTGAACGCAAAAGAAGCCGGGCACACCAACATCATTGAAGGACACGTGGTCCGTGCCGCGAGCGCTGCGCAGGCTAAGCTCCGAGAGGCCCAGATCGCGCAGCGGAGCCAGGATGCGGTCCAGCACTTCACGGTCCTGGTAATTGCCCTGCAAACCGATGCTCAGCACGCGCCCCGTGCCGGTGTCATGTACCAGGACCGCTGAGATTTTCCCGAGCTCCGACTTGTGCGCTTCCACGTAGGCGCGCGAGCCGTTCAGGCCCTGTTCTTCGCCGGAGAACAGAAGGAAGCGAATCGTGCGCTTTGGCTTCAGGTCCAACTTCTGGAGGGCACGGGCGGCTTCGAGCACGGCCATGGAGCCGGTGCCGTTGTCCGTGGTGCCTGTACCCAAGTCCCAGGAATCGAGGTGTGCGCCTAGGATCACGACTTCGTCAGACCGCTCGCGGCCACGGATTTCAGCGACCGTGTTGTACACCTCGACCGGCTTGTCACTGAAGGAATTCTTGAGTTCGACTTCCACTTCTACCGGGCCGCGCTTCAACAGGCGCCAGATCTGGCGGTAGCCCTCGGCAGTGACAAAAGCGGTGGGCACGGTGCCAACATCATAGTGGCGCCCGCCGACACCGCCCATGTTGAGCAGTGAGTGGTCCTTGCCCGAATCGCGCAGGACTGCGGCTACCCCTTGGGCCTTGAAGAAGGCGTCGCGAGCGCGCTCGAAGGCGTGTGTGCGGAGATCCGGCCCCGACGGTGGCGGCGGCATGGGAGTTAGCAAAGGCGAGCGCGGGGCTTCGAAGGGAGCGGGCAAAATCTCCGGTTCGGCGACGATGACGATGGCGCCTTTCAGCTTGCCTTGGAACGGCTGGAGATCCTCCACGCGCCGTGCAGAGACATACACCACCGGCCCGCGCACTGCACCGGCCGTGCTCGGTGACCAGCCGGCCGACGCCAGCGTCAGCGGATGCTCGGCCGGGCTCAGAATCCGCCCTTGCGCCGTGCCGCGGTACCACGCCCGCGCAATCGTCCAGGACTCAAGATGTACGTTCGCCAGACCGTATCTGTGAAACCTTTCCATTGTCCAGCGGCTGGCCCGGGTCATATTTGGCGTGCCGGTGAGGCGCGGGCCGATCAGGTCGGCAAGGTATTCCAGATTCTCCATGACCTCGTTGTTCTGTTGGATCTCGCTGACAATCCTGTGACTGGTGGCGACCATGGGGTCCGCGGCTGACGCGGCCGCCCTGGATTCCTGCGCGGTGGCGCGTGACATGGATAGCCCGAGCGCGAACAGCAGGAGCGCAGTCAGATTTCTTCGCTGCTTCTGCACTTTATTCCTCCGCTTTCATTGGCCCGACCGCCCGCCCGATTCTACGCCTGCAGGGCTCGGGCGAAGCAAGACTTGTCACTCGACGTACTCTCGATCCAAGAACCAAATCCCTTGGACGCGGGGAAGCCGACGCCGATTCGAGCAAATCCTGTTTTCACCGCGCTAAAACTGTGCTAGAAGAAAGCGACTCTCCGAAGAAAAACGGGCTTCCTTGAAACTCGCACTGATCGGCACCCACGGCGTCGGCAAGACCACCCTAGCCTACGAAATTTGTTCCTTGCTCAAGAAGGCAGACCACAATGTCGAGCTGGTAACCGAGGTGGCACGCCGTTCGCCCTTCCCGGTCAATGAGGTAACAACGCTCGAGGGACAGCTCTGGATCCTACACGCCCAGATCGCCGCGGAACTCGACGCCGCCGCGCGCGCCTCGAACGTCATCTGCGACCGAGCGGTGCTCGACAACTACTGCTACCTGGTGAACAAGTTCGGCCGGCAGCCGCAGCTCGAGCAGTGGCTCGCATGGTGGATGGAGACTTACTCCTTGCTCGTCGCCGTGCCTCCGCTCGCCGACGGCATCCCCCCCGATGGTTTCCGCTCGGAGAACCTCGAGTTTCAGCAGCGCATCCACCTCCTGCTCAACGAACTGCTCTCCGAGGCACCCTTCGATCCCTTGCGCGACCGCGTGCTGTGGCTCGAGCGGCGCGATCGCCGCGTCTGGGGCGAACTGATCTTCGCCGCCACCGGGCCGCTCCTGCGCCCCGCTGAGCGCACTCAGGGTGCAAACGCCCGTTAATCACTTCACACCAGATGACCGGCGTCTACGCCGGCGCGGCTGGGGCTGGCAGCGCGGGCAGAAGTAGCTGCTGCGACCGGCCACGATCACGCGGCGGATCGCCACACGGCAGCGCCAGCACGGCTTCCCTTCCCGGCGATAGACGCGATGCCGCCGCTGGTATTCGCCCGGCAAGCCGTCTGCGTCGATGTAATTCGAAACGGACGAGCCGCGTAGGCGGATCGCCCTGCTCAGAACGTCGCGGATGGCGCGGCGGAGGCGCGTCACCTCGCCCGGCGTGAGCCGCATGGCGTCCCGCGCCGGATGAATCTGCGCGCGCCAGAGGCTTTCATCCGCGTAAATGTTGCCCATCCCGCGAAAGACGCGCTGGTCGAGCAGCAGACCCTTGATCATCGCGCGCCGGCCGGCGAGGCGCGCGCCGAATTCTGCCTCGGTGACCTCAAGCGGATCGAGGCCCAGCGCGCCGAGAAAAGCTCCAAGCTGCGCCTCCGCCACGAGAGCCAGGCGGCCGAAGCGGCGGATATCCGAGTAGCGCAGCTCGCGGCCGTCGTCGAGCACGAAAAAAGCGTGCGTGTGCAGCGCCACCGGCTCTTCAGCGCGCCGCGGCGTGAGTTGACCGGTCATCCCCAGATGCACGACGAGGCAGAGGCAACGGCCGGCACTGTTCTCGGGCTGGAGATGTAAGAGAATGAACTTGCCGTAGCGGGCCACGGATTCGATGCGCGTGCCGGGAAGATCGCGCTTGAGCGCTGCCGGGTCGTCTAGGAAATCGGTCTTGCCCAAGCGCACGGCAACGATGCGGCAGCCGGGCAGCGTCGCGCGTAGCCCGCGCACAACCGTTTCGACTTCAGGCAGCTCAGGCATGAACAGCCCGCTCGAGAAAAAGTACCACACCTCGAGAGGCCTGGCATTCGTGGACGGGCCGGGCACACGAAGCGGCCCAGCTCGACCACCCTCCCCGCTCATTGGCGCGGGCCTAGTAAGGTCAAGGCGCGCTGTAGCGCGCAGCCTATCCGTGATAGAGTTCGCTTCCGAGGAGCCAAATTGAATTTTCTGTTGATCGCCGCAGTCGGCCTGCTGAGCTTCGTCAACGGAGCGAATGATAATTTCAAGGGCGTCGCTACGCTCTGGGGCGCTGGCCGTACGGGCTACAAACGCGCACTGGCCTGGGCCACGCTCTTCACCTTTCTTGGATCGCTTGCGGCCGTGTGGACCGCGAGCGGCCTCGCGGCAAAATTCAACGGGTCCAAACTCGTGGGCGCGGAGATCTCGAAGCAACTCCCGTTTCTTGCTGCAGTTGCGCTGGCAGCCGCGGCCAGCGTGTTGCTTGCCTCGCGGCTCGGCCTGCCTGTTTCAACGACCCACGCGCTTACCGGAGCCCTGGTCGGCGCCGGAATTGCTGCGGCCGGGTTTGGGCACGTCAAGTTCGCGTCGCTTGCAGGCGGTGTGGTGGCGCCACTGCTATTTTCGCCCCTGGCAGCGCTCGGCCTGACCCTGGCCATCTACCCCCTGGTCAGCAAGCTCGCGGGCGGGCGCGACTGCATCTGCGTTGACGAGCCCGCTATGGTCCGCCTAGCCCCCGGGGGAACTGCGGCAGGAGACATCCTTTCGGCAACTCCTGCGCTACGATGGGCCCCCGCCGCCGAGTGTCAGACGGGCGAAGAGGTACTGCGCATGAGCGTCACTGACGCGCTGCATTGGTTTTCCGGTGCCGCGATCAGCTTTGCCCGCGGGCTGAATGACACACCGAAGATTACGGCAGTGCTGCTGGTCCTTCCCGTAGCCGCCGGGATCAAGACGAATTATCTGCTGGTTGCGCTGGTTATGGCCACGGGCGGGCTCCTCGGCGCGGCCCGCGTGGCCAAGACGATGAGCAAACAGATCACGCCGATGGCCGCGCCCGAGGCCGTGGGCGCCAATCTGGTGGCGGCCATGCTCGTGACCTTGGCTTCGCGCTTCGCGCTGCCCGTTTCCACCACGCATGTGACCAGCGGCGGGCTCTTCGGCATCGGCCTGCTGCGGCGCAAGGAAGCCGACTGGCACCGCGTTCGCGATATCCTGCTGGCCTGGCTCGGCACGCTGCCGGTGGGCGCGGCGCTGGCAGTTTTGCTTTACCGGCTGCTCCGGCAATAGAATTTCGAGGCACCCGAATCTGGGAATTCGATCTGGGAGGCAGCTATGACTCCAAAGGCCGCCACGCTGAACACCGAAGCCGCGGTGCGCGAGCGCTACGAAAGGGCGGCGCGCACCCGCGAGAAGAAGCTCTGCTGCCCGGTCCCCTACGTCCCCAAATATCTCGAAGCCATCCCGCAGGAAATTCTCGAGAAGGACTACGGCTGCGGCGATCCGACCGGCTATCTGGCGCCGGGCGATACGGTTCTTGACCTGGGCAGCGGCGGGGGAAAAATCTGCTACATCGCCGCGCAGATGGTGGGGCCGAAGGGTCGCGTCATCGGCGTGGATTTTCATTCCGAGATGCTTCAGCTGGCGCGGAAATACCAGCCGCAGATTGTGGCCGCGCTCGGCTAC
>DATFXF010000008.1:0-2600 GCA_035258565.1 Candidatus Acidiferrales bacterium | reverse complement strand
GTGCCCCCGCCATGGTCCGCGCAGGCATGAAGAAGCCGAAGCCGCAGATGATGCCGCCCGTGGCAATCCCGGCCAGGGTGGTGGTCAGCGAAGCGATTCCCAGGGCATGCGCCAGGAGGCTGCTTGCCCAGAGCATTCCGGCTCCGATGATCACTCCCCCGACGAGATAGGCCTGCTTGACTTTGTCGGGCCGGTGCAGGTAGTAGCCGTGTCCCCTCAGAGATTCGAAGATACGGTCCCGGATGCCGGGCAGGTTCTTGTAGAACTTGTTCTGGAGATCGGAGAGATCGACGGCCTCAGCCGTGCCGCGCGCGAAGAGCGCCTCCAGCAACTCGCGCTCGTGCGGCTTCAGATCCTTCCAGTCCGCGGCTTTCGTGCGCAGGTGAAAGGTGTACTCCTTGTTCGACCACAGTCCCATCAAGTGTTCTTTCCGTTTCTCCTCGATCAGGATGTGGCCCCGAACGGCGAGGTCCACAATTGTGGCGGTGATGTCGCGCATGGCGGCAGAGTTATCCACCAGCGTGCCGACCTCGGCCGGTGTCAACCCCTCAGGCGGCGAATATTGCGTGGCGATAGGCAGCCGCCGCGGATCGCGGCCGCGCGTGTACCACAGCCAGAACATCAACCCGAAGGCGGCTAGGGGAATGAAGAAGAACCAGTTACTGCGCAAGAATAGCAAGGCCTTCTCGACGGCGCCCGGTTCCTTCACGAATCCTTTGTCCCAACCCACGACGGCTGTTAGACCCTCATGGAAGGCAAGGGGCCTGCGCATGCGGAGCTCGACGCCGTTGCCCGCGATATCCACTCTGGCGTCCTGCTCGTGCGAGCCATAGGCTCCGGTGAAAGCCAGGGCCCGCAGCCCGGTGACTTCGGTGGGCAGCACGATCCGCGCGTTCGCCGACTCGATGGGGACATCCCATTCGTCGCCGGTGACATTCCAGTAGAGCTCGTCGTGGTCCTCAAAGAATCTCAGGGCATCCAGTACCCGATAATGCAGGACCACGGTGCGAACTGAGTCCTCGGCGCCTGGAACATAGATCTTGAACTTGCGATAGTGTCGCTCGCGGCTGCTTTCCGAGCGGAGCGGGCGGCCGGCTTCGTCAGTGATGCCGAGTAGCTCGAGAAAAAGGGTGTAGTTGAAGCCTTGCGGGGTGTGATACTCGACCGGAATCGTGCGGTAGATTCCGCGCCACGAGCCGGTGAAGCGCGGTCGGATGGTTTCGGTGACGTCGATCGTACTGTTCGGCAGCACTAGCACAACGACGTCAAAGTTCTGGATGACGAGCTGGCGCGCCGCAGCAGGTGCCGCAGCCAACCAGATTCCCAGCAGAAGCAGAGCCGCGACTTGCCGGACGAGCGCTTGGCGTCGATTCCATCTCTTCCTCATCGGGTCTGCCTCACGCTCTTCCCGGTCGAGGCTAGGGGGTCGCAGAGCCGAAACTCACCTTGGGGGCTTCGCGTTCGGCGGGCGCGGTGATCTCGAAAAACTCGCGCGGCTTGAAGTTGAACATGCTAGCGATGAGGCTGGAAGGGAATTGCGCGATGCGAGTGTTGAGGTCGCGGACGACGGCGTTATAGTAGCGGCGCGCGTTCTGCAGCGTATCTTCGATCTGAGCCAGCGTGCTCTGGAGTTGCGTAAAGCTCTCGACGGCGCGGAGCTGCGGGTAGGCCTCGGCGAGCGCAAACAATTGGCGCAGCGCCCCAGCGAGCATGCCTTCTGCCTCCCCCTTGGCCGCGGGCCCCTGGGCGGTCATGGCGCGGTTCCGGGCGTTGACCACGGCCTCGAGCGTGCCGCGTTCGTGCCCGGCATACCCTTTGACCGTTTCGACCACGTTGGGGATCAGGTCGTAGCGGCGTTTGAGCTGCACGTCGACGTCGGCCCAGGCGTTGTCGCATTGCACCCGCAGGCGCACCAGGCTGTTGTACATCCCGATGACGATGAGCACCAGGGCCGCAAGCACAACCAATGCAATCAACATCGGCAGACCTCTTCAGCCGCCCAAAGTGACGGCTAAGGCTTCCTCCTCGACGTACGTTCGATTTTCGGCACCGCCCTCCCCGCGGTCGAACCTGCCCGGGGTTCCTCCGTCAGAATTGATCCGAGTCCAGCTTTTCCTGGATGATCTCGGCAATCACTTGGCCCGCCTCTGAGTCCAAGGGTTGGCTGGTCGCTTCCTGAAATTTGCGAACGCGCTCCTTTTCCCCTAGGTAGAAGGCGAGACGGGGTAGTAGTTCGAGGGCCTCGCGGCATACGGCTCTCAAGCGCATTAGGCCGTCCACGTCATGAAAAATGTCGAAGTCCCCATACTGTCCCGAGGCAAATACCATCTTTCCTGTCAACATGCTTTGCTCCTCGACCGTTCTAAGACACAATCGCTTCCCTGGCGATCTGGAGAGCAGAATGAAATCTGCGCTCGAATAACAGAATGTAGTATGGAAGTCAAGCAGAGCAAGACACATGTCGCCGCAAAATGAGAATGTCCGGGTTGTGCAAAATAGAAATGTCCGGTTCCATCGGGCGGGGGGAGGCCGATGGAACTGGAGCGCATTGCATTGAGCCAGCGAGAGCGGGATCGCCTGAAGGTGTTGCACGAGGTCGA
>DATFXF010000007.1:0-2146 GCA_035258565.1 Candidatus Acidiferrales bacterium | reverse complement strand
GGTCGAGCATGAAGGTGCAAGGGTGCTGGTCGATGCCAAGGCCGTGATTTACCTGCTCGGCAGCGAAATGGATTACAAGACCGACAAGCTCGCGTCGCAATTCGTGTTCACCAACCCGAACCAGACGGGAGCCTGCGGCTGCGGTGAATCGGTGAACCTCGCCCCGGTCTCGGGCGACAAAATCGAGGCTTTGCGGGATTGAGGCTTTGAGCAGCCCCCTTTCTGTTGCCGCGGGGGCAACCACCCCGGGAGCCGGGCGGGCGTGCCGGGGGAGCAAATGAACCGGGTGAGCAAGATCGTGGGGAGCAGAGCCAACTCATGTCTCAGCCGATGACAGGCTCTCAGCCGAAGACAGGTGCCTTCCGCGTCGGCCTCGCGCAGATGTGCACGGGCCGAGACGTGGAAAAGAATCTCCTCCAGGCCAGCTCCCTTATCCGTGAGGCCGCGCGACAAGGCGCTAACTACGTGCAGACACCCGAGATCACCACGCTCATGGAGATGGACCGCGCGCGTCTTTTCGCCGCCGTGCGCCCACAAGAGGGCAACGCGGCCATCGCCCACTTCGGCGCGCTTGCGCGCGAGCTTGGCGTCTGGCTGCACGTGGGCTCCATGGCCATCCTGGAGGCCAATGGTAAGATCGCCAACCGCTCGTTCCTGATCTCCCCGGCGGGTGAGATCGAGGCTCGCTGCGACAAAATCCATATGTTCGACGTGCAACTGCCGGGCGGCGAGAGCTACCGCGAATCGAAAAATTATGCGGCCGGGGATCGGGCCGTTTTGGCTCAGTTGCCCTGGGGCACGCTGGGCCTCACCGTGTGCTACGATCTGCGCTTTCCTCACCTTTACCGGGCGCTCGCCAAGGCAGGGGCCGACTTCCTCGCCATTCCGTCGGCCTTCACGCGCCAAACCGGCGAGGCGCATTGGCACGTGCTGATGCGCGCCCGGGCCATCGAAAATGGCTGCTTCGTGTTCGCGGCCGCGCAGGCCGGCAAACATGAGAGCGGGCGGGAGACCTACGGCCATAGCCTGATCGTCGCGCCGTGGGGTGAGATCATCGCCGACGCCGGCAGCGATGTGGGCGTCGTGGTTGCAGACGTGAGATCCGCCGATGTTGTAGCCGCGCGCCAGCGCATCCCCTCGCTGCGGCATGACCGCCCCTTCCAGGTGGAGGTGGTGCATGCCCCGACCCTCGAGGCGAAGGCAGCCTCATGATCCTCTACAAGCTCCAGTGCAAGAAGGGCCACGAATTCGAGGCCTGGTTCGCCAGTAGCGACGTGTTCGATCGGCAGAAGAAGAAGGGTCAGCTGGCCTGTCCAAGCTGCGGGACGAAGAGCGTGTCCAAAGCGCTGATGGCACCCAACGTCGCCCCGCGCAGCAAGCGCAAAGCGGCGCCTCCGGAAAAGCAACAGCCGACAGGATCGGCCAAACCAGAAACGCAGCGGGTGGCCGCCCATAGCGAGCTCGTCACGGCTTTGCGCAAGCTCCGCGCCGAGATCGAAGCCAAGTCCGAATATGTGGGTGCGCGTTTTTCCGAGGAGGCGCGCAAGATCCACTATGAGGAGGTCCCTGCGCGCGGCATTCATGGTGAAGCAACTGCGGAAGAGGCCAAGGCGCTGAAGGATGAGGGGATCGAGTTCTACCCGCTCCCCATCCTACCCGAGGACCAGAACTGAAAGTGCACCCGCAGCGGGCGCCGCCGTGAGGGCGGTGGCGCCTGGCTGCAAGCCGCAACAGCGCTCAAGCAGGCGCCTTGCGCTCTCAAGCGGCGGCCTTCACCGGTTGGCCGTTGAGCACGAGCTGACCGCCGCGCACTGTGACCGGTACCTTCTGCCCGTCGCGGATCCGACCTGCCAGGATCTGCTCGGCCAACGGGTCCTGCACCGACTTTTGGATCACGCGCTTGAGCGGCCGGGCGCCATAAGTTGGATCGTAGCCCTTGTTGGCGAGCCAGGTCCGCGCCGCGTCGTCGAGCTCCAACGTCAGCTTGCGATCGGCCAGCAACTTCTGCAGGCGCGCAATCTGGATGTCGACGATGGCGGCCATCTGCTCACGCTTCAGCCGGTGGAACAGGATGATTTCATCGACGCGGTTCAGGAACTCCGGGCGGAACCTGGTGCGCAGCTCCGCCATCACGTAGGGCCGCACC
>DATFXF010000006.1:0-2413 GCA_035258565.1 Candidatus Acidiferrales bacterium | reverse complement strand
GCCAGCCATGGCAGCAACGCTTCGGGGAACTGCACCTCGAGGAACCTGCCGTTCTTGGTCTCCTCGGGAGAGTAGATGAACCACCACACCGGTCCGCGCTGGATGAGATTCGAGCCGAGCGCCATTTCAGCAAAGTTCTTGATGCGCAAGGGCCGCAGGGCAAGCAGCGCAACCTGGAACGCATCGCGGAAATGGGATGCATTGCGACGCACATCGACGATACCTCTCGCCTCATCGGCGCGCGTCATGAGCGTGACGCCAAGGTCGACAAGAGCAGCCGATTCCTGAAGAAGGGCACGCTTTCGGGCGGGATCCCTGCCGCGCGGGAGCTTGTTGAGTGCAACCCGCAAGAAGCTGCGATCAAACTCCGGGTCGATTACCGAAAGTGCCCGTTCAAGCCCCACCACGCGGCCAAAGACCGTAGCGGGCTTGTTGGTTGCCTGGAGCTTTCTGATGTAGGCCCGTAGGCGATCACGATCCGCACGCGCACCACGACCCGATGCGGGATCAAGCTGCCCGGTCTCCTCGAGCCAACCCAGCCAGCGCCCGTAGGCAAACTCGTAGGCTTCGATCGTCCGTGCGCGCCACTGCGCTGCCGCTCCGTTACCTTCCAAGATTGTTGTTGGACGAACGCCGGCATCCCACAAGGTCCTGTCCCGTGTCGGCCACTCCGAGCAAGGAACTATTCTGCCCTGGCGGCGCATGTCAGCCACTTCGGCCCCGGGATGGCTCGCGAGCGAGGTTGGCGAGCGCGGCTCGGCGTCGACCAATCGCCTCGTCCAAGGTCCTAGCCGCGTCCCGCATCTCCATCTCGGCATAGAACTTGACCGTTGTCGCGATGTTCTTGTGACCCAGAAAGCGGCGTACGACTTCGTAGTTTCCAGGATTCTCGTTGAGATAGATGAACCCGATCAGATGCCGAAATTGATGGGCCGTGACGGGTACGCCGATCTCACTGCGCAGCAGATCGGCGATCTGCTTGCTAAAGAAAGACTCGTGTTTGTTGCGAGTGCCGCGCCCAGGAAACAGGTAGGCGCTTTTCGCGTCAGTCAAGAGCGGCCGCACGCGGCTGACGTAGGCGTCGAATAATTCAAGGACCACGCCCGTGAGCTCGAATTCCAGCTCCACCCCATTCTTCACCTCATCGGGCGGGAAGTGAAGGTGCACACGACGCGTTCCATTGGAGCCGGTCTGAATGATGTTGTGCCCAAGCATGATGCGTGCCGCGTTCTTCGGGCGTACGGGAGCGACCGAGAGCAGAGCCACTGCGAACGCGACAGAGAGCTTCGTGGCATCCGATCGCTTCAAGTTCTTCTTCTTGAGCAGGCGCTCAAAGAGCCGTTGCGGGAGATCGAGGAACCGCGCCAAGAGCTTCTCATCGTGGAATTCTCGCAGCATGCTCCGGTTCTTGGGCCGCATGCCGCTCTGTATGGGCCTCAGCTTCCGCGCCATGCCCTTCAGTTTCTCGAGATGCTCCCTTGGTACTCCCACCCAGTGCCTAGCCAGCGTGCAGATGAAACGTGCGATCAAGAATGTATCCATGCTGGTCTGGAGGCTAGGATCGCGCCCCTTCAATCTCTTCAAAATGAACGTCAGCACGGTCCTCGCGCTTTCGACGTCAACGAGGTCCGCAACCGAGGTAATGGATCTGGGATCCCGTCCGGTGGCGGCGACGAGTGCGGAGGCCAACCTGCGAATGCGGTAGCGCTGGTGATCTGCGGTGACCTGCTTGATGGGATGCGGCGCGCTCTCGTCCGTGGGGTCGGGGTGCAGGAGCAAATGCGCCCTTTGCTCGACCTCGACAACGAATTGGCGATCGAAGGCATCCCACGGCAAGGCGTAACGATGGTCCAGCTTGTACTGGACGGTGAACTTCACCTTTGGCCAACGCGTGAATTGATCTGCCGCGCGATTCCAATTGCGCCTAGTCAGTAGAAGCGTACGTCGCGCGGCCCTGCGCATGCGCGACTGTTCGAGTACCTTCTCATATTGCACGAAGGTCTCTTGCGACACCTGATCCGCCAAAATCCCTGTCTCGGAGCACCAGCTGACGAAGCCCCCGAGCGACAGCTTGAACGGCCGCTGGGGAAGCGGGTTGAAGATATCCGACCACTCGGGCCGCAGATGGGACTGCCGGCGACCATCGCGCACCCGTACTCCGGCCACCTGCAGCGCCTTGCGCACGCGAGAAACGACGTTGTTCCAGCTCGCCCTCTGGATGCCGTGCCGCGCATGGCACAAGCCGCGCAGGTGCGGGAGTATTCGCCAAGGCGCGGCGTCCAGGTTCGTAAGCGCTGAATCAACATCCTCCTCGCCGGGCCGGAGATGAAGGCGCCCCACGGTGTTAAGCGCCGAGACGTAGTCGGCGCGCCGGCGGGGGGGGAGCCTAGGGCAGACCTTTATCGCCTCGCGC
>DATFXF010000005.1:0-2624 GCA_035258565.1 Candidatus Acidiferrales bacterium | reverse complement strand
CCTCTGCCTCCCGGTCGCGGCCGCGTCGCTTATCTTGCCAATACTTCAGGAGGTCCGCATCCAACTTGGAAACGACGGTTGCGGCTCTCACAGCGCGCGGGTCATCCAAGATGCGAATGCCAGTGCTTATGCGAACGGGGTTCCTGCTGTCGAACGCGCTGAACTGAAGCGGTACTCTCCGCACTAGGAACCAATAGCCCTTGAGCTTGTGCGGGCGGGCCGCTTCGATGGGCCGTGCCATACGTGTTTGTTGCCCCGTTTGTTGCACCTCGAACGGCGCGTGCCGCGAAGTGGGGCAACGATTGTGCCGTGAACTCCCTGAAAAGCAACAAGATTATTTGTTGCCCATTGGCGCCCCGTAGGGGAATCGAACCCCTGTTTTCAACGTGAGAGGCTGACGTCCTGACCGCTAGACGAACGGGGCGAGTTACCCCTTGTCTATAGGAGAGCCGAGTTCGGCAGGCAAGGCTGCTGGTGCCCGGCTGCCGGACGCATACGACTTGGGGCCCCGTGAACACACAAGGCGCACATAAACGCTTCGCTGTCGATGTTGGTGCCGACGAGGCAGGCAATCGCCTCGATCGGCTGCTCGCACTTCGTTTGGCCGAGTTCAGCCGCTCACGCCTGCAGGCGCTCATTCGCGCGCACAAGGTCACGCGAAACGGTGTCGCCATCGCAGAGCTCGGGCACCGGGTGAAGTCCGGAGAGATCTACGTAGTTGACGTGCCGGCAGCCGAGCCGGCAGCGCCGGCACCGGAGGCAATCCCCCTGTCGGTGGTCTACGAGGATGCAAGCTTGATCGTTGTCGACAAACCCAAGGGCCTTGCAGTCCACCCCGGGCCAGGACACGCAACCGGCACCCTGGTCAATGCACTCATAGCTCATTGCGGCACGAGCCTCTCAGGCATCGGGGGCGTCCGACGGCCGGGCATCGTGCACCGGCTCGACAAGGACACGACGGGACTCCTCGTCGTGGCCAAGACCGATGCGGCGCATGCCGGGCTCGCCCGTCAGTTCGCAGCACACGGCGCAGACGGAAAGCTTGAGCGCAGCTACCTAGCGCTTGTCTGGGGCGTACCCGAACGCAAGCGCGGGTCGATCGTAGCGGCACTCGCCCGTAGCAACGCCAACCGCACCAAGATCACGGTCGCTAGCCAGGAAATCGGCCGGCACGCCGTGACCCGGTACGCGGTGCTCGCTACGTACGGTGCCCCAGCCAAGCCGAGCACGAGCCTTCTGCAGCTCACCCTAGAGACTGGACGCACGCACCAGATCCGCGTGCACCTCGCCCACATCGGCCATCCACTCCTCGGTGACATGACATACGGCTCAGGCTTCAAGGCGAGCGCGCGCAACCTCTCACCCCCTGCTCAAGCAGCGCTGGACGCACTGGGTCGCCAGGCGCTTCATGCCGGCGAGCTTGCATTCGTCCATCCGGTCACTGGCAAGCGCCTGCGTTTCACGAGCCCTCTACCGGCCGACATGGCCAGTCTCGTGGATGCACTTCGAGACAAAGGGTGACCACGCCCGCCCGTCGGGGCTGAGGTGCGCGACGGCCGATGTGGCCAGCCTCATAGCTTGGCGGCAGAGCGTCCCGCCGTACGACCCGAGAAGATGCAACCTCCAAGGAACGTGCCTTCGAGCGCACGGTAGCCGTGCATACCGCCCCCGCCAAAGCCTGCCACTTCTCCCGCGGCAAACACGTTTCCGAGCGCTGTGCCATCGGCCTTGAGCACGCGCGCAGAAAGATCGGTTTGCAAACCACCCAACGTCTTGCGCGTGAGGATCCATAGCCGCACGGCGATTAGCGGCCCCGCCGCCGGATCGAGCAGACGATGGGGCTTTGCTACGCGGAGCAGCCTGTCACCTAGATAGTTGCGCGCACCGCGAATGGCCGTTACTTGCGCGTCCTTGGTGAAGGCATTGTCGATCTGGCGATCTCGTGCGCATACCTCGCGTTCTATGGCAGCGAAGTCCAGAAGCTGTTCGCCCGTCAGCTCGTTCATGCGCCGGACGAGATCCGATAACTTATACTCGACGACGAAATCGGCACCCCGCTGCATAAAGGCGCGCACCGGCTCCGGCGCACCGCCGCCTCGGCGCGCCCGGATAACCTTGCGCCAACGACCACTCGTGAGATCGGGATTCTGCTCGGAGCCCGACAGCGCGAACTCGCGCTCGATGATCTTCTTGCTCAATACGAACCAAGAATAATCGTAACCGGTAGTCATGAGATGGGCGAGCGTGCCCAGCGTGTCAAAGCCGGGGAATAGAGGAGGGGGCAGCCGCTCGCCGCGCGCGTCGAGCCACAATGAAGAGGGCCCGGGCAGGATACGGATGCCGTGCCGGGACCAGATCGGCCTCCAGTTGTGGATGCCTTCAGTGTAATGCCACATGCGATCGCTATTGATAACGGTGCCGCCCGCTGCTTCGGTGACGCCCAGCATGCGACCGTCGACATAGTCGGGCACGCCGCAAATCATGCTCTGAGGAGGGGTTCCAAGCCGCTTCGGCCAGCTCCTACGCACGAGATCGAGGTTGCCGCCGATGCCGCCCGAGGTAACGATGATGGTCTGCGCCTTGAGCACGAAGCCGCCGACCACGGTGCGCGAACTGGGCGCCCC
>DATFXF010000004.1:0-3261 GCA_035258565.1 Candidatus Acidiferrales bacterium | reverse complement strand
GATCACAAAAAACGGAAGCCAGGTTGCCATTCAGGCGCCTCTATTGGGCCTTGGACTTTTCCCGCTGATACGCATCCCGGCCGGCATCGACCGCGGCCGCAATCTGGTCCTTCTGCCGCGCCGCTACCTGCTTGCCGCGCTCGACCAGGTCATCGGCGCGCTCTCGCAGCTCTCGCGCCTTCTTTTGCGCGTACTCCTTGCCCTCATCGGCTTTCTGCGAGAGGTATTCGCGCGTCTCCTCGCCTGATTTCGGAGCGAACAAGATGCCCACGATCGCCCCGATGCCTACCCCCACCAGAAAATAGCTGATCTTTGCTCCGGCATTGTCACTCATGGGACGCCTCCTTTGTCAAACTAGCACACGAGCGAGGCCATAGCAAGCAGTCCGCGCGCCAATCTTCAATCTGGGCCCGTCGGTGGAGTCTCTGCCAGGTGGCCGAAGCTCCGGCGCTTTATTCCGAAGGGCGCGCGCCGCGCAGTTGTTCGAGGATGCGTTGCGCTTGGGGGCGCGTGACCACCTTCGACAACTCCTCGAGGCCCGCCTGGCGGAGATTAGCGACACTGCCGAACTGCCGCAGCAACTTTTCCGCGGTGCGCTCGCCAACCCCGGGGATATCCACGAGCTCCGAGTGCCGGTGCCGCCGCGCGCGGCGCTGGCGGTGAAAGGTCACTGCAAAGCGGTGGGTTTCGTCGCGTATCTGCTGGATGAGGCGCAGCAGCGGCGAGTGCCGTTCGAGCACAATGGGCTCGTCCTCCTGGCCGTACACGTAGATCACTTCCTCTTTCTTGGCGATGCTGACGAGCGGTTGGTTGATGATTTCGAGTTTTTCGAGCGCCGCCGCGGCCGCGTGGAGTTGGCCGATGCCACCGTCAATGAGGATCAGGCCCGGAAACGGCTTACGCTCTTCCTGGAGCCGGCGATAGCGGCGCTCGACGGCCTCGCGCATGCTGGCAAAGTCGTCGTTGCCGGCCAGGCCGCGGATGATGAATTTCCGGTATTCCGACTTTTTCATCCGCCCCTCTTCCCACACCACCAACGAAGCCACCGTGTCCGATCCCTGCATGTGCGAGATGTCAAAGCTCTCGATGCGATTCGGCGGTTCCGGCAGGGTGAGAGCGTTCTGGAGCGCCTCAGCGATGGCCTTCGAGCTCGGCTTCAGCACGCGGAAGCGCTGGTCGAACGAATGCTTCGCGTTTTTCTCTACCAACTCCAGGAATGCGCGCTTGGTGCCACGCTGCGGCGTGAGAATTTCCAGGCGCCGCCCAGCACGCTCAGAGAGCGTCTCCTCGAGCAGCGCACGTTCCTCGAAGTCCACGGGCACATGGATCGCTCGCGGCAGGTAAGCGGCATCAAGGTAGAGCTGTTTCAACAGTGCCGGGAGGAATTCGGTCGGCACCAGCTCTTCCAGGTCTTCCCAATAGAAATCCCGGCGGTCTACCGCGCGGCCACCGCGCAGGTGGAATAGGTTGACGGCCACGAGCGGCGGCTCGGCGTACCAGGCCAGCACGTCGGTGTCGTCGCCCTGCGCGGCGGCGATTTTCTGGCGCTCTTCGATCTCTTCGAGGGTGCGCATCAGGTCGCGATAGGCGGCTGCCTGCTCGAAGCGCTCTTCCTCGGCAGCCTTCTGCATGCGCTCTTGAAGGCTCTTGAGCAAGTCGTGTCGGCGGCCTTCCAAGAAGAGGCGCGCGTCGCGTGCCGCCTCAGCGTAACGCTCGTCGGTCGTGAGCCCAGCCACGCAGGGTCCCAGGCAACGCTTGATGTAGTACTGGAGGCAGGGGCGCGGGTGGGTTCGCGTCAGGTCCACGGTGCACGAGGGGACCAGGAAGCGCTTGTGAATGAAATGCACAATGCGATAGGCCAGGCTGGCGGGGAAGTACGGCCCGAAATAGATGGAGCCATCCTTCTTCAGTCGCCGGGTGACGTAAATGCGCGGATATTTTTCAAACGCGGTGTAACGGATGTAGGGATAGGTCTTGTCATCGCGCAGCAAGACGTTAAACTTGGGCTTGTGGTGCTTGATCAGATTGTTTTCGAGCGCGAGCGCTTCCTTGTCGTTGTCCACGACAATGTAATCCAGGTCGGCGATTTCGCGCACCAGCGAGCCCGTCTTCGCGTCGGTGAGCTTCGACGCCAGAAAGTACGATTTCACACGGTTGCGCAGCGAGCGAGCCTTGCCCACGTACAGAATGGTCCCCAAGGCGTTCTTGAACAGGTACACACCAGCCTCGGCGGGCAGGCTTGCCGTTTTTTGTTCGAGTTCCATGGCGGCACAGAATCGGTGCGCGTACCGTCACGCACACCCGCACAACTTTCATCATAGCAGAGCGAATCTAACCGCATCCAGAAAGCCACAATGACCCGCCGACACGCCTTGCCGATCGCTGTTTCGCTGCTACTCTCGTCCGGGCACCTCTTCCCGCAAGAGCCGCCTGAGCGCAAGCAAGAGCAGAAACAAGAGCCGAAACGGGAGTTGAAACAGGAGCCCGACTTCGATCCCTATCACGCGGAAAAGAGCGTGGAGATCGGTGAGTTCTACCTGAAGAAAGGAAATTACGACGCGGCCATCGATCGTTTCCAGGACGCCGTCCGCTACAAGCCCAGATTCGCGAAGCCCTATCTGCTGATGGGTGAGGCTTACGAGAAAAAGGGAGATAAGGCCGAGGCCGTGAAGGCCTATCGGAACTACTTGGACATCTTGCCCGCAGGCGAGGATGCCGCGAAGGCCCGCAAGCGCATCGAGAAGCTCTCGCGCGATCTGGCGCGCGACAAACGGCGGCCGTCAGGCTAGTCGCGCGAGAAACCGCCGGGCCCGCTCGTAGCCGTGGAATTGCTTCTCTTCGCGCCGGAATTCCGCGGCGTGCAACTCGAAGCCGCAGCTCGCCACACGCATGGGGTACTTCACATGCAGCATTTCGTGGAAGAGTACGTACTCGATCACGAGGCCGGGGACGCGCGCCCGGTCCAGCTGCGAGTTGATGACGATTCGGTCGAGGACCGGATCAAAGCAGCCGAGCTGTGTGCGCCACCCGCGCACGCTCCATCCGAGTTGCGGCCGCGCCAGCCGCCCGGCGAAATAGCGGCGGTTCAGTTTCCCAAATAGGCGCGTGAGGTCGTGAACCTTCCCCTGCGGGGGCATGATCGGGCGCCGCGCGCGCAGGTGTTTGAGGCCGAGAGCGCGGCGCTCGGTGGAGCGGGCCAAGGAGAAATGGCGGTACGTTCGCTCGAGCTCACGCGGCGGGCGCCGGCGGCAGAGCCGGGCG
>DATFXF010000003.1:0-21668 GCA_035258565.1 Candidatus Acidiferrales bacterium | reverse complement strand
GGCGGCGAAGGCATCGAGGCACACGCGGTTTGTGCGGTCACCGATCGCGTGAAACGCCAGCTGGAAGCCCGCCTTGTCACGCTCGACGGCCATGCGCTTGAGCTCGTCCGGATCAATACGCAGGATGCCGCTGGTCGAAGGGCCGTCCGAGTAGGGGGCCAGCATGGCCGCCGTACGCGAGCCAAGCGAGCCGTCAACGATGGCTTTCAGCGCCCCGGTCTTGAGCCACGGGTCGCTGGTGCCGCCCTCGCGCTGCATCTGCTCGATCCGATCGAGTGGTTCAAGAAATGGTAGCCATTCGGTGATGCGTGCCGTCAGCCTTCCTTCCTCCTTGAGTTCCGCGTATACCAGGAAGTCCGCCCAGGAGGAGTTGTCCTGCAGCGAGGTAACGCCGAAGCGAGCGGCCTCGGCGAGAGCCAGCTCGATTGCGTGGCGGCGCTGCGCGCCCGTGAGCGGAGGCACGCGCCGTTCGACGAGTCCGATGGCGTTCTCCTTGAGCATCCCGGTGGACTCGCCGGCCGCATCGCGCTCGATCTCCCCGCCGTCGGGGTTCTTGGTTTCGCGTGCAATTCCGGCCATCTCGAGGGCCAGCGAGTTCGCGACCGCCACATGACCATCCACGCGCCAGAAAATCATGGGATGAGCCGCGGAGACGGCATCGAGATCGCGGCGCGTCGGGAAGAGCTGCTCAGGCCAGAGGGTATGGTCCCAGCCGCGCCCGGTGATCCATTCCCCCGGCTGGTATTCGTTGAGCCGCGCGCGGATGCGCTGCTGGAACTCGGCCAGCGACTTGACTCCCTCGAAATCAATCCGGAGCCTGGCCTGGCCTCCGCTGGCCAGATGGATGTGGGCATCGTTGAAGCCGGGCATGGCAAACCGGCCACGCAAGTCCGTTACACGCGTCTTCGGCCCGGCGAGCGTGCGGATTTCGCGGTTCGAGCCGACGGCCACAATGCGCTCGCCGTGGATGGCGATGGCTCGAGCGCGCGGTCGCGCGGAATCCCCCGTGTAGATCACCCCGTTGATGAGAATCAAATGGGGTGGCTCGCGTACATGTTCTTGTGCTGCCTGGCCCGGCTCGAGGCTCATCAGCGCGGTGCCCAAGCAGACCAATAAGGCCAAAACCAGGAAGGCGGAGCCAAAAGGAAGGTCATTTCCGAGTGGGGTGCGCGACGCGATCATTTCTTGGGCAGCGGTTCGACACCGGCAACGCCAAGCAGGGTCAGCAGGACACGCTGGAGGCCCATCTCGCGGCCGCTCGGGTCATACCACTCGCCAAGCGAATGCGCACCGCCAGCGTTGCCGCCGGCCCCGATCGAGATGGCCTGGATGTTGAGCGAGAGCGGAATGTTCGCGTCGGTCGAAGAGCGCTCTTCGCGCGAACGGTTGCCCACCGAGCGATCCGCGTCGCGCAGCGCGGCCAGGAGGGGCGAGTTTTCCGGAAGTTGGCCACTCGGGCGGACGCCTAGAACGCTGAATTTGATCTCCAACTTTGCGCTTGCGCTGCGACTGCTTCCTGCTCGCTCGCGTGACGCTGAGATCTCCTCGTCCACACCGGCCTGCAGGGCATCGCGGAAGGCGGCCTCCAGGCGATCGAGCTCCGTCTCCGACTCCGAGCGAAGGTCCACCTTGATCCCCGCCCGGGATGGGATGGAGTTCACCGAAGTTCCGCCTTCAATCTCGCCGATATTGTAGGTCGTGCGCGGCTCCGCCGGGACCCGCACTTTGAGGAAACGCACGATGCCGCGCGAGAGAGCGTGAATTGGATTGGGCATGCCGAAATCGGACCAGCTGTGGCCGCCCGGACCGGCTACCGCCACCTCGATGCGCCGCGAGGCCAGCGCCGACGTGGTGACGTGATCGGTCGTCGAGCCGTCCAGGGCGATGACGTAGCGCAGGCGGCTGCGATAGCTCTCCACCAGCTTGCGCATGCCGCGCAGATTACCTTCACCTTCTTCCCCAACATCGGCAACGAACAGGATGGTGCGCTGGGTCTTGAGCTTGCTTTCGTGCAGCGCCCGCGCAACAGCCACCAGTGCCGCAAGCCCGGTGCTGTTATCGGAAATGCCGGGCGCCAGCAGGCGCCAGCCCTCGCGGCGCACGTGGACCTCGGTTCCTGCCGGGAAGACGGTATCCAGGTGAGCGACAAGCATCACGACCTCGTTGGCCTGCGCGCCGGGGCGCTCTCCGATCACGTTGCCGAGTTCGTCTGCCCGCACATGGAGGCCGACTCCGGCCAGCAACTTGCGCAGGTAGGCGGCGCGCGCGGCTTCGTGGAAGGGCGGCGCGGGAATCTCGGTGATGCGGATCTGTTCCGCGGTGATCCAGCCGACGTTCTTGGTCAGCCACTCGAGTGCTCGCACGACTCGCGGATCAGCAGCAAGCGGATGTGGCGTCGTGCGATCGCGATGTGCAACCGTCTGGGCGGAGGCAGCCATCGCCAACAGAATACAGGAGAGAAGGCCAACTTTCACGGGTTCAGCTTGTCCAATTTCGGCTCGGTGCTCGTCGGGCGTGCCGGTCTCCGACAAGCGCTGCCCGGCGTCAATCGCATGCTGCCCCGGCGCGGCGCACGAAGGATCGGTCTACCGCCGCGAGGCTTCGCCGCAGTAGGAAAGGATCTCCTCCTCGGTAAGGATGCTGGTGGACTTCTTCGCCGCGTTGAAGATGCGATTCACCAACTCTTCCGTGGCTGGAATGCCGCGCTTCTCCAGCCAGTAGATCACATTCGACCGTCCGCTCAACGGGCCAATTTCGATCACCTGTTCAAGCCCGAAAAGGTGCGAGGGCACCCCGCTATAGACCGAGTTCGCCAGCATGGGATCATTTTTTTTGAAGGCCTTGATGATGGCCGCAGCATGGACACCGGTCGCAGTGCGGAAAGCGTCGCGGCCAATGACCGGATAATTCGGCGGAATGGTGGTGTGGGTGGCACGGGCCACGGTTTCGCAATACTCCCGCAGACGCGAGAGATCACGGTCGATCAGGCCGAGCAAGCGCAGGTTCACCAGCATCAGCTCCATCGGAGTATTGCCGACGCGCTCGCCCAAGGAGTTGGCCGCAGCGTGCACCTGGTCGGCTCCGGCCGCGACGGCCGCCAGCGAATTCGCGATCGCCAGGCCGCGATCACAGTGGCCGTGCCAATCGACACGGATCCTTTCGCCCGAGGGTTTCACGATCTTCTCGAAGGCGAAGCGCACCAGGCTGTGGGCGCCCAGGGGGGTCGCATGGCCGACGGTGTCGCAGAGCACGATCGCACGCGCCCCGCAGCCGATGGCCGTCGTGTAGAGCTTCTGGATCGTGTCCGGGTCGGTGCGGATGGTATCTTCGGTGACGTACATCACCGGCAAGCCCTGCGCCACCGCGAAGCGCACCGCATGCTCGGTCGTGCGCTGGAGGTGGTCGACGGTCCAGTCCTCGACCAGTCGGCGAATGGGGCTCGAGCCCAGAAAGGTGGCCGCCTCGATGGCAATCCCTGCGCGCTGCGAAATCTCGGCGACGGGACGGATGTCGTTCTCGTGCGTTCGCGCGGCGCAGTTCGGACGGATCTTCAATTTCGCACGGGCAATTTCCTTGGCCAGGGCCTCGGTATCTGCGAAGGCCCTCGGACCAGCTCCCGGCAGGCCGATGTTTACCGAGTCGATGCCCAGCGCCTCCATCAAGTGAAGAATTTTGATTTTCTCCTCGATGGTGGGGTCCTGCACAGAAGGGTTCTGGAGACCGTCGCGCAGAGTCTCATCGTCGAGCATGACTTTGCGCCCGTGCGGCAGTTGGAAGGGACTCACCGCGTTCCAGTCGTAGATCAGCTCGTCGCTGTTCACTTTGCTCCCTGCCGGCGGCTTCGAGCCTCCCGCCCCTAGTACCGCAACGTGTAGCTGTGGGGCATCTCGTTCAGATCCGGCTTGTAAAGCGTCTTGCAGAACTCGCAGCGATAGATCTCGGCCTTGGGGCCGATCAGCTCTTCGATCTCCTTCGGGTAGTCGTACCAGCGTTTCAGGTGCCCGTTACAGAGCTTGCCCTTGGCGTCCTTTTCGTCACAGGCGCGTTGCTTCGGTTTGCGGATCTTGATTTTGGGAGTGGCTTGCTCCGGTTGAGCAACGGGGGCGGTGGTTTTCGACATTCGCCTGGTTACCTCGCTAATTCGATTTCCGCGCCGCCCTAGATGCGATGGCCGCGAAAGAAAAGGCGGCGGAGTGTTCCCCAGCCACGCGCCCAGCGACGCCGGCGCTCGGGCGCGAATAGGAACTCGATGAAATGGTCCGCGGCCGTTGCCAGTTTATCATCGTAGCCAAACCACCAGGCCTTCGGATACCGGGGCAGCATATCCACATCTACGTATTTTACTTGAACCATTTCGAGCAGCCCAAGCCGCGCATGCGTCCGGCCCCAGCCACTCGCGCCGCGCCCCCCGTGCGGCGCCTCGCAGATGCCAAAGTAGCTGGCCACATCGTTCACCATCACCGCGCCGGCTTTGAGCCGCGCGGCCAGCTCCCGGCCCCGCTGCCGGTCGCCCGTCCAGATGCTGGCCGACAAGCCGAAGGGCGAATCATTGGTCAGAGCTACCGCTTCTTCAGCGTCCTCTACTCGGCTGAGAACCAGCACCGGCCCGAACGTCTCTTCCTGCATTAGGCGCATGGAGTGATCTACATCGATCACCAGGGTGGGCTCAAAGTAGGAAGGACCAAGATCCAGCCGGCGGTGCCCGCCGACCAGAATCCGCGCGCCGCGCGCCACCGCATCGCGTAACTGCTCTTCGACGCGCTCTACCTTTGAGACGCGGATCATGGGGCCGACCTCGACGTCGGGATCGCTTCCCGGCCCGAGCTTGAGCGCCCGCGTCTTCGCAGCGCAGCGTTCGGCAAAGCGTTCCGCGATGGCACGCTCAACATAGATGCGCTCAACCGACAGGCACGCCTGACCACAGTTCGTGAAGCTGCCCCAGACAGCCGCACTTGATGCCGTCTCGAGATCGGCATCGGCGAGAACAATCATGGCGTCCTTTCCGCCCAGCTCGAGCACGCTCGGAATCAGCCGGCGAGCGCAGGCTTCCCCTACGAGCTGGCCGGTGACCATGCTGCCGGTGAAGATCACTTTGTCCGGCCTCGCCTCGATCAGGGCCGCGCCTGCCTCACTGCCGCCCTGGATCACCTCGACGAGCCCGAGCGGAAACCCCGCCTGAGCAAAGAGCTCTCCAACGAGGGCCCCGCAGCAGGGCGTCAGTTCCGACGGCTTCCAAACCACGGCATTGCCGGCCGCCACGGCAGGAATCATCTCGCCTAACGGGATCGCCAGGGGATAGTTCCAAGGTGAGATAATGCCGATCACGCCAAAGGGCTCGTAATCGAGCCGCCCAGTCTTGGCCTTCACCGCTAGGTTATGGTGCGGAACACGTTCGGGGCGCAGGAGCCGCGGGGTCCGCGAGGCATAATAGGCAGCGGCATCGATGGAGACCAGTACATCGGCAAAGAGCGACTCGACGAGCGGCTTGCCGGTCTCGCGTGTAACCAGGTCGGCAAGCTCCCGTCGCCGAGCATAGAGCGCATCGCGCAAGCGCCCGAGGTGAGCGCAGCGGGCTTCCAGGGGCCGCTGGGACCACTTGGCATGGGCCTCCCGGGCGCGGGCCATGATGCCAGGGATATCCCTAGTCGACGTGGCTTTAAACCGCGCGATCACCTCCCCGGTGGCGGGGTTGATGGATTCAATTTCCGACAAGAGCGTCGCTTGAGCGGCCATTCGAGTCGATTCTACCTGAATTGGGTGCGGTCGGCCTCCGAAGAGGCTGCCGCTCCCGGCCGGGCACTCGAGAATCTGGCAGCCTGAAGAGCCGACCTCTTAAAGCCGGCCTTCTCATGGGCGCGGTTCGAGCGAGGCTGTGGGGTCAGGGTACTCCACCGAAACCAGACACAGACCCTGCGGCGGCACGGTTGGGCCACAGCGGGAACGGTCGCCGAGTTGAAACAACCTCTCGATGTCGGAAGGTTTCAGCCTTCCGCGGCCAACTTCGAGTAGCGTCCCGACAATTTTGCGCACCATGAAGCGCAAAAAGGAGCGCCCACGAACTACATAAACCAACTCCTCCGCTTCCGGGCCTAATTCTCCCCGCGCTGGAAGACCGCCTAGGTCAGGGCCAAAGCCCTGGCCTCCGATTCTCGCTGGCGGCCAGGGGAGCAACTCCGAGCGGAGGATCTTTCGCACCGCCGTCCGCCCGCGGTCGTCTTCTTCCGCCCCTTTCGAGGCGGCGAATGGGGTAAAGTCGTGCTCACCCTCGAACATGCGGGCCGCGGCGATCATCTCCGGCACCTCAAGCGGGTAGGGATCGTGTAGGACGTACCGCCATTCGAATGGCGGCACGACGCGCCCGCGGTAAATCCGATACTGGTAGGTCTTCGCCAGGGCCTGCCAGCGCGCGTGAAAATCGGGGCCAACTTCCTCGGCCCGCAGGACGCGAATCGAAGGCGGCAACAGCGCGTTGAAAGCGCGCTGGAACTCTTCGGCACTGAGTGCGGACTGCGTCTTGAAATGCGCCACTTGTCCCCGCGCGTGCACCCCTGCATCGGTACGCCCGGCGCCATGAATTGTCAGCCTCTGCTCGGTCAGCTTGCCCAACACGTCGGTCAGCGCGCCCTGGATGGTCGGTTGGCCGGGCTGAATCTGCCAGCCGTGGAAGTCGGTGCCGTCATAGGCCAGCGTCAGCTTGATGTTGCGCATGAGGTGCAGAATTATCGCACGCGAAAAGGGGCGGGACCAAAGAGGAACAGGAACGGAGGGCGGTAAGCGTGGAAAGCCGGGAGCGAACGATCGAGGAGTTCTCGATAACCCCATTGTCCGCGCACACCAAGAATGGCGCGGAAGCTCGCTCACGGCGCACCTGACGAGCCGACTACGGAAAGAGCTCGTCGAAGGTGTGAATGATCGGATCGGCCGTGCTTCCGGGCTCCGCGGAGCCCGGCCGAACGCAAAGCAGGGTCTCAAGGCCTGCACTGCGGGCGGCCTCGAGTTCGGCGCCGACATCGGAGAGAAACACGATCTCGGCCGGCGCGCACTCGAGCGCCACGGCGATGCGACGATAACTCTGTGCGCTAATCTTGGGTCCGCTGGTGGTATCGAAGTAGGCGCTGATGAAGGGCGTGAGATCACCTTGAGTGCAATGGCCGAAGAGTAGCCTTTGGGCCAGCACACTGCCCGATGAAAAAATTGCGATGCCACGCCCCTGGCTGCGCCAGCGGGCAAACGCCCTCGGCACGTCCGGGAAGACCTGGCCACGCAATTCCCCGCTCCGGTAGCCAGCCTCCCAGATCTTTCCCTGGAGTGATTTGAGCGCGGTGGACTTGCGGTCGCGGGCCATCAGCCAACGCGCGTAGGCGATTGCAGACACGACCAGCTCGTCCGAACGATCGTCACGCCAGGGCGGCAGACCCGCCGCCTCGCTCGGCTCGGCAGCACGTTCGGTGGCAAGCGCTTTCAGATCATCACTCGCGCCCGGGCGGTCGCGGTTCCGGCGAAGGAACTGCTCGAGGTACGCGCTGGCAAACGGAAACAGGACCTCGTGAACGAATGCGATTGGAGTGGTCGTGCCCTCGATATCGAGCAGGAGAGCCCGAATCCGCGCAGGGTCGGGCAGCGGGGCCAAGATCAGCTCAGGCCGGGCTGCGGGGGAAGATAAACCGGCCCGAAGCACACCGGCTGATAGTTCTTGTCCACACCACTCTCGGTATAGTTGGGGGTCCAGCCGGCAGGGCTTTGGAAAAGGCGAATCGCGCGGATTCGCCGGTCGGCGCACAGGTCGAACCAGTGCCAAGTGCCGCGCGGCACCCGAATCAAGTCGCCCGCCTGGACCTCGATGGCGAGGACCGGGCCTTTGCGAGGGTGAATGTGGAAGAGTCCCCGGCCCTCGATGATGAAGCGCACCTCATCCTCATCGTGCCAATGCTCAGAATTGAACCTGTTCAGCATGGCTTCGAGCCCGGGGGTTTGTGGGTGAACATCGATCACGTCGGCGGTGACGTAGCCGCCCTGCTGTTTGAGCCTTTCAATCTCCGCGGAGTAGGCGGCAAGGATTTTCTCTGCCGGCGCGGCCGGCGCAATCGGGTGCGAAGGTTCCCAGCGTTCCCAGTCAATGCCGATGCCGGCGAGGTATGCGCGCACCTCCTGCGGCTCCGTCATCCGTCGATTTTCGTCGGGAATCCTTATCGTGGCCATTCCCGCCTCCGTGTTGACCCAGCCCCGCGCTCTCTTCACCGGCTAGCTGCCCGCGCCCGGGTAGGAGCGGGTGCCGTGGGTTCGCGCAAGCACTTCCAACAGAAACTCCAGGACCTCCACATGGCGTCGGGCCTCGGCGAGATCCTTTCCCCAAGTATACAGCCCATGCCGGCGCAAAAGGAACCCGTGCGCTTGTGGGTGCCGCGCGAGCGTGGCCGCAAGCTCCCGAGCCAGCGTGGGGATATCCTGCCAATTCTCAAGAAGGGGCAACCACTCCTGGTGCTCATGGGTCGTGACGCCGTCAAGCCCCTTGAGCATTTCGAAGCCGGTAATACTGAGGCCGCCTTGCGAGGCGAAAGCCTCCGAGAGAATCGTGCTCCACACGGAGTGGGTATGCAGGACAGCGCCCGCTCCGCGTGCGCGAACCACGGCCAAGTGTAGGAGCGCTTCGGCCGAGGGCTTACCACTCCCGCGCCAGACCTGCACCCGATCGTCAATTTCGAGAAAGGCTTCGGGCGCCAGAAACCCCTTATCCGCACCCGACGGCGAGATGGCCAGCCGCAGGGGCTTGCGCCGCAGGACCGCGCTGAAGTTGCCGCTCGTACCGAGAACCCAGCCGCGCGCGTAGAAGGATCGCCCCACCTCGGCCAAGTCACCGGCGAGCTTGGCGAAAGACCGGGCACCGGCTCCTCGGCCCTTTCTGCTTGCTTTGGCCATCGCTCCTTGCTCGCACGAGAACTAAGCCTGTCAAATTATCGCACGGCTGCTGGGCGAGGGCGTAGCGGCCTGAGGCTGCCGGAGGGGCGAAGGGGAAAGTTGACTCGATCAAACGGCACTAGTGCGTCGCGGCGCGCAGAAAGCGGCTGCCAGGACGCACCGCTGCAGTCCCAGCGCGGCAAAGGGGGCAGTCGAGGGCATCATAGCTTGCGATTTTGAGCTCGAGCAAAGCCTCGGCGCGGACGGGGAGCTCAACCCGGCCGCCGCTGCGATCAATCAGAGCGCCGGCGGCCACTACGAGTCCGCCGGCCTGCTCAATGACGCGGATTGTCTCGAAGGTCGAGCCGCCCGTAGTCCAGACATCTTCGACCACCAGAACGTGCTCGCCCGGCTCGATCTCGAACCCGCGCCGCAGCCCGAGCGAGCCCTGCGCGTCACGCTCGACGAAGACGGCGCGCGTGGGGCTGCCGTCGGGGCGGGTGCTGATGGCCCGCGCCACTTCCTGCCCGAGGACGACGCCGCCCAGGGCCGGCGAAGCCACGCAGTCCAAGTGCAGGTCGTGGAATTCTGCCGCCAGCGCCCGGCCGAGTTGCTCCGCGTAGCGCGGATATTGGAGGACGAGCGCGCACTGCACGTAGGTCCCGCTATGCAGACCAGAAGACAGCTCGAAATGGCCCTGGCGGATCGCCCCCGCTGTTTCGAGCAGCTTCGAGACTTCTTCGGGTCGCATGTTCACGCCGCTCCGACCGCGCGCGTAGCGTAGCGGCGGCATCCTGCGTTGTCAAGGAATGGTTGGCCTGTTAGACTGCTCGGTTTTCTGCCGGCCCCGCGCTCGTGTCCCCGCGGTATCGCTTCTGGGTGGGCGGACGGATGTTGCCCGCCAAGAATTTTCTGCGGCCGAGGCGTCGCAGTGCAAAACTCGGGGTACCCGGGCCAAGATACTTGAAACAAGAGACCTGCCTGACACGTTACAGGAGTTGTTGGAGGAGTCCATCAGAAGAAAATCCATTCCTTGGGAGAGGAGCATCCATGATCGGAAGGCTATTGCACTCGGCCGCCGCCGTGCTCGTGGCGGCGGTGGTCTTCACAGCGCCTGTCCTACCGGCCTACGGGCAGCAGTCAAGCAGCAAACCGGAGACTTCGCAAACCGCCGCGCAGCCCCAGTTGCCGAGCTTCCGGGTGGCGATCTCGGACCGCGACTACTCTAGAGGGCGGCGCATATTCCCCAACGTCTGGGGGCCCTATGCGCCTGTCGAGGTGCCGCCGCCGGATCTCACAAATTCGCCAAAGATCGAGCAACTCATCCATGAGGGCAAGATGGAATTGAGCCTTCAGGACGCAATGGCTTTGGCGCTGGAGAACAATTTGGACATTTCCCTCCAGCGCTACACACCGTGGATTGCAGAGACGGACATTCTGCGCACCCTGTCCGGCGGTGCGGCAAGAGGCTTGGCAGGTACCGGAACCGCCTCCGTGCTGGGGGCCATCCCGGTGGAGACCTTTGACCCGCTGGTGACCTCCACGCTGAGCCTGGATCACCGGAACACACCGGTCAATAACCCCTTCTTGTCGGGCACTGGGACGGCACTGCCCTCGGTCACCAACCACACCATCACGGGCAATTTCGGCTATTCGCAGGCCTTTCACACGGGCACGGGCATGGCCGTAACATGGAACAACAACCGGCTCTCGACCACCTCTCCAGCAACGCTTTTCAACCCCGCGGTGAACTCCGCGCTGTTCGTTTCCTTCACCCAGCAGTTGTTAAACGGCTTCGGCCTAATGCCTAACACGCGGTTCATCCGCATCGCGAAGAACAACAAGAAGATCGCCGACTACCAGTTCTCGCAGCAGGTGATCACGTCGGTGGTGCAGGTCTCGAACCAATACTGGGAGCTGGTGTTTGCCCGCGCGGACGTACAGGTGCAGCAACGCGCCGTAGAGGTGGCCGAAAAACTATACGCCGACAACAAGCGCCAGGTGGAGATCGGAACGCTGGCTCCGATCGAGGTGGTGCGCGCAGAGGCGGAAGTGGCTCGCAACCGCCAGAACCTGATTGTGTCTCAAACCAACCAGTTGCAGCAACAGACGCTGCTGAAAAACCTGATCAGTAAGAACCCGCTGGCAGCGAACCTCCAAGACGCCGAGATCATCCCCACCGACCGGCCGGTGCAGCTGGCGCAGATCGATATTCCTCCCCTGCCGAACGCGGTGAAAGAGGCCCTAGAGAAACGACCCGACATTCTCCAGCAGAGGGTGGACCTGCTCAACCGCGAGATCAACGTGCGTGCCACAGGCAATGCCCTGCTGCCCGTGCTATCTCTGTTCGGCCAGTATGGCTGGTCGGCGTTGGCGGGAAACTCGCGCGTCTCCGGCGCGCCCACAGCGTTTACGGCTAACCTGAATAGCCCCGTGGTGTCGGCGACGGGCACACCGACAGGAACCTTCACTTCCAATCCGGTTCTGGGCCCTTCGACCCTCGTCAGCACCGGGTTGACCGACGCCTTCGACGCTATCTTCAACAACAACCTTCCCACTTACACACTGCAACTCAGCCTGAGCATCCCCATCCGCAACCGTTCGGCACAAGCCGACAGTGCGCGGGCACGCCTCGAGCGGCGGCAGTCGGAGACCACGCTGCGACGGCTACAGAACAACGTTGTTGTCGAGGTGCGCAACGCCGAGATCGCGCTAGAGCAGAATCGCGCCCGCGTGGAAGCGGCCACGAAGGCGCGCATCCTGCAAGAGCAAACGCTCGACGCCGAGCAAAAGAAATTCCAGCTCGGCGCTTCGACGATCTTCTTCGTCATTCAGGCACAACGCGACCTCGCGACGGCGCAGGACGCTGAGATCCGTGCTTTGGTGGATCTACTGAAATCCAAGATCGATTTCGAGCGGGCGCTCGGTCGCACACTCGAGGTCAATCGCATCACCATTGCCGACGCCAAGGGCGGTCGCATGCAACCAGATACGTTGATTCCCGGCACGGTCAGCGGCGAAGTGATTGGCACGGGGCAGACCTACTAGCAAACAGCCATCCGTACCTGGGCACCACAAAGGCGGGCCACCGCCTTGCCGCGGGGGTGGCTTTGCCCTAAGATGAGTTCTTGCCCCTCTCGATCGCTTTCGAGTTGGGGCGTCTCGACCAGGAGCTTTCGAAGCCATGTCTTCCGGTCGTCGCGAGAAAGGGAGCATCGGCCCGCCGATGGAGGAGGAGCCGAAGGAAAAACGCAGGCCCTCATCGCGCCTCGAGGAATGGGAAGAAAAGACCCTGCGGCCCGCCCTCGAGCAATTCCCTGAACGGGCCGCCCGGTTCACGACCATCTCCGGCCATCCGATCCGGAGAGTTTACACTCCCGACGACCTCACCGAATGGGACGCTGAGCGCGACCTCGGCTACCCCGGCGAACCACCCTACACGCGCGGCATTCATGCCACCATGTATCGCGGTCGGCTGTGGACCATGCGCCAGTTCGCCGGCTTCGGCACGGCCGAGGACACCAACAAGCGCTTCCGTTATCTGCTCTCGCAGGGCCAGACCGGCTTGTCGGTCGCATTCGACCTGCCTACGCTGATGGGCTATGACTCCGACCACCCGCTCTCGGAAGGCGAAGTGGGAAAGTGTGGCGTGGCGATCAGTTCGCTGGCGGACATGGAGGTCCTCTTCGATCGGATTCCGTTGGGGGACGTCACCACGTCGATGACGATCAATTCGCCCGCTGCGGTGATCTGGGCCATGTACCTGGCCGTGGCCGAAAAGCAGGGTGCAGACTGGAAGAAGATCTCCGGCACGATTCAGAATGACATCCTCAAGGAATACATCGCGCAGAAGGAGTACATCTATCCGCCCGCGCCGTCCATGCGGCTGGTGATTGATACCTTCGAATTCGGCATCAAAAACACCCCGCGATTCAACGTCATCTCCATTAGCGGCTACCATATCCGCGAGGCCGGCTCCACTGCGATCCAGGAGCTTGCTTTCACACTGCGCGACGGCATCGAGTACGTGGACTGGGCCCTCAGGAGAGGCATGGAGGTGGACGACTTTGCGCCGCGTCTCTCCTTCTTCTTTAACGCCCATAACGATTTCTTCGAGGAAGTCGCGAAGTACCGCGCCGCGCGGCGCATGTGGTACAAGACGATGCGCGAACGCTATGGCGCGAAAAGCGCGCGCTCTTGGGCAATGCGCTTCCACACGCAGACGGCCGGTTGCTCGTTGACCGCGCAGCAGCCCTATAACAACGTGGTCCGCACGACCATCCAAGCGCTTGCCGCCGTGCTGGGCGGCACGCAGTCCCTGCACACCAATTCCCTCGATGAGGCCTGGGCGTTGCCCACCGAGTTTGCCGCCACCCTCGCGCTGCGCACGCAGCAGATCATCGCCCACGAGAGTGGCGTCACGAACAGTGTAGACCCCCTCGGGGGCTCCTACTTCGTCGAGGCACTCACCGACGAGGTGGAGAGCGGCGCCCGGGACTACATCGAAAAGATTGACGCGCTCGGCGGCATGGTAGCCGCCATCGAGCGCTCCTACCCCCAGCGCGAAATTGCCGAAGCCTCCTACCGCTACCAGCTCGCCGTGGACCGCAGAGAGAAACTCATCGTCGGCGTGAACGATTTCGCGGCCGAAGAAAAGCCCATCGACATCCTGCAGATTGACGAATCGGTGGCGCGCCGCCAGGCTGAGCGCCTGCGCCAGCTCCGCGCCGCGCGCTCAGCCGACGAGGTCGCGCGGCGGCTCACGGCGCTGCGCAGGGCCGCGCACTCGAGCGAGAACCTGATGCCCTATCTCCTCGACGCCGTCAAGGCCTACGCCACGCTCGGCGAGATTTCGGATGCCCTGCGCGAGGTCTTCGGCACCTACGAAGAAGTGGCCATCACTTAGTCCTCTCGAACCAAGGGCGAATGCGGATCTTCTCGTGGATGGCCCTGTCCTCGTGGAGCGGAACGCGGTTCAGTCGCTGGCTCCCATGCGCGCTCGAATCGTGCTAACTTATCTTCGCTTGAGCGGCTCGAAGATCGAACTGCTTATTCCCTTTCCAAGTCCTCGGGTGAAGCGAGGGAGTCGGCGGCTGCGCCTAACGAGCTCGGGCTCGAGACGGCGCACCGAGTGACGGGTGATGACGGAGAAGAAGATTCGCGTGCTGATTGCGAAGCCAGGCCTCGATGGCCATGACCGCGGGGCAAAAATCATCGCGCGCGCCCTTCGCGACGCCGGTATGGAGGTCATCTACACCGGGCTGCGGCAAACACCGGAGATGGTCGCTTCGGCGGCCGCGCAGGAGGACGTGGACGTCATCGGGCTCTCGATCCTCTCCGGCGCGCACAATACTCTTTGCCCCCAATTGATGGACCTGCTGCGCAAGAAGGGCATGCACGGCGTGACCGTTCTCGTCGGCGGCATCATTCCCGAGCAGGATATCCCCGGACTCAAACAAGTGGGCATCGCCGAGGTCTTTCTCCCCGGCACTCCCACACACGAGATCGTGAATTTCGTTCGCCAGAGTGCGACGCGGAAACCCTGAGATGCGGGCGCGCGTTCTTCAGCCCCCTTCGCGCGCGAATTTCGAGCGCGTATAGACCACGCAAAAGCCAAAGCGTTCGACGTTCCGCTGTGACCTACTTCCGGGCTGCGTGACCGTCATGGCCAGCTCGCATCCCTCGGCTGCCGCCCGAGACAAGCGCACGCGAAGAAGGCTCGTTTGCACGCCGCGATTGCGAAACGCGGGCAGTGTGCTGGCTCCGTAGATGCCCGCGATTCCATCGAGGATGCACAATGCCGCTCCGCCTGCGGGCTCGCCGTCAACACGCGCCAAATAACACTCTGCCGCGGGGTTGTGACAAGACAGTGCCATCACCTCGAGGAGTTCCGGCGTAACCGGAAAGTGCTCGGCAAACCCTTGCGCTACCGTGCGGGCCCACCGGTCGGCATCGGCGGATCGAACCCGTTCGACGGTGAGGCCGGGCGCCTCAGTGGACCAGGCCTCACCGCGCTCAAGCGCCCGAACCAAGACGTTCGAATACTCCGTCACGCGGTAGGTTCGCCGGCCGAACAACTGAACCAGCGAAGGGTCCGCGAGCGGACAGGTCTCCACTCGCGCGGCATCGCCACGGCTGCGAAAGAAATTCTCCAGCCGATCCATCTCCGCCTCGCTCACCGGGCCGTTCAAGCCCAGGCCCATGGCCTGCGTCAGCGGCGAGTTCACGCCGGTAAAAACGGAGTAGCCGCCTGCGATCTCCTCAAACGCCGCGCCACTCTCCGGCCGCAAGCGCGCGAGCGCTTCAGCGCACAGGACTGAGACCCGCCCTTCGGCTTTTTCCAAGCGCCGGGCGAGCGCCAAATCGGCAAATGGCCTTCCGTCCATCTCCTTGTTCCGGGTCACCCCCTCGGCCAACGACCCCTGCCAGCAGCCGCCTATCATTGCCCCCCACGGAGCCTCTGTCCAGCATCTTGCGGGACGGTGGGGCCAAGCCAGCACTCGCCTAAGTCTCGGCAACCGACGTATACTGCTGGCGGCCGCATGCAAGCCGGCTTCGGAACGGCCGTCAGCCTTGGAGCATCGCGCGAGAGGTCGTCAGATTGCCTAGATCCGTCCTCGAAAGTCACATCAATCGCAGCTCGCCCGACTTCGAGAGAAACACCCGCCAGATGGTGGAACTGCTCACCAGGCTCAAGAACGAAGAAGAGCAAATCCGTCAGGGTGGCGGCCCGCAGGCCATTGCCTCGCAGCACAAGAAGGGTCGGCTGACTGCCCGCGAGCGCATTGCCAGGCTGATTGACCCGGGCCCGCAATTCTTCGAGCTTGCAATCCATGCAGCGCATCAGATGTACGAGGAGTGGGGCGGCGCGCCCGCGGCCGGTGCGCTCACTGGTCTCGCACGAGTCGCGGGGCGCCTGGTGATGGTGATTGCCAACGACGCGACCGTGAAGGCGGGCGCATTCTTCCCCATGACCGCCAAGAAGGTGATTCGCGCCCAGAATATCGCCATCGAGAACCACATCCCCACGATTTACCTTGTGGATTCGGCGGGCGTGTTCCTGCCGCTCCAGGAAGATGTCTTCCCAGACACGGACGACTTTGGCCGCGTGTTTCGCAATAACGCCGTGATGAGCGCGCTTGGCATCCCGCAGATCACGGCGATCATGGGAATGTGCGTGGCTGGCGGCGCCTATCTGCCGGTGATGTGCGACCACATCTTGATGACCGAGGGCTCGGGCCTGTTCCTCGCCGGCCCGGCACTCGTGCAGGCCGCCATCGGGCAAAAAAGCACTGCCGAGGAGCTGGGGGGCGCCAAGGTGCACGCTCGCATCAGCGGCACGATTGATTTCCGCGAGCCGGACGACGACTCCTCGATCTTCCGGATCCGAGAGCTCGTGGACAAGATAGGCCACAAGCCGGGCGCACCGTTCGATCAGAAAAGGCCCGAGCCGCCCGCCTACCCGGCCGAGGAGATCTACGGAATCTTTTCCGGCGACCCCGCCAAGCAGTACGACATGCGCGAGATCATCGCGCGCATCGTGGACGGAAGCCGCTGGGAAGAGTACCGCGCCGAATACGGCCAAACGTTGCTCTGCGGATACGCGCGCATCGGCGGCTGGGCCGTGGGGATTGTCGCCAACCAGAAAAAGCACGTGCAGACCTTCGCTCCGGGCACTCGAGAGCGGCGCATCGAATTCGGTGGCGTCATCTACACCGAATCCGCCGACAAGGCTGCGCGATTTATGATGGACTGCAACCAAAACCTTGTGCCCCTGGTCTTCCTGCATGATGTGAACGGATTCATGGTTGGCAAAGAGGCGGAGTGGAGTGGAATCATCCGCGCCGGCGCGAAAATGGTCAACGCGGTCTCGAACAGTGTGGTGCCCAAGATTGCCGTGATCTGCGGCGGGAGCTTTGGCGCAGGCCATTACGCCATGTGCGGCAAAGCCTACGATCCACGGTTCCTGTTCGCCTGGCCCACAGCACGCTACGCGGTGATGAGCGGCGATTCGGCAGCGGGCACGCTGGTCGAGATCAAGATCAAACAGCTCGAGCGCGAAGGCAAGAAACTGACCGAGAAGGAAAAGAAGGAGCTGCACGAATCGATTCGCGCCACCTACGAACAACAGACAGACCCGCGGTACGCCGCAGCGCGCCTCTGGGTCGACGCCATCATCGATCCGGCACAGACGCGCGAGGCGCTCATCTGGGCGCTCGAGACCGCAGCGCTGAACCCTGAGGTCCGCGAGTTCAAGACCGGCGTGCTACAAACATGATTCGCAAACGGAGTCCAGATGTCTGAGCACGTCAAAACCATCGAATGCCCGCGGGACGCCTGGCAGGGCCTAGCGGAACTCATTCCCACCAAGGTGAAGGTGGAGTATCTCGGGCGGCTAGTGGCGGCGGGCTTCCGCCACATCGATGCCGTCAGCTTCGTCTCGCCAAAACATGTTCGCCAGATGGCAGACAGCGAAGAGGTGATGAAGCAGCTTATGGCTTCGCTGCCCGGCGGGAGCGAGCCGCCAGAGATCATCGGCATCGTGGTCAACGAAAAAGGAATGGGACGCGCCCTGGCCACGCCAGGCGTGACCACGCTCGGGTACCCCTATTCCATCTCCGCCTATTTTCGCCGCGCCAACGCGAATATGTCGCGCGCAGAGTCCCGCGCCCTGGTCGAGAACCTCCAGAAGGAGACCCAGGCCGCCGGGCGCAAATTGGCCATTTATATCTCCATGGCTTTCGGCAATCCCTATGACGAGCCGTGGGGACCGGAAATTGTGGAGGAGACGCTCGACTGGCTCAAGGAGATCGGGGTGAAAACGGTTTCATTGGCGGACACGGTCGGAACGGCGACACCAAAGGAGGTCAAAGCGCTCTACAACGGCGTGAAACACCGTGTGGCGGGCCTGGAGCTGGGCGTCCATTTGCATAGCCGGCCAGAAGGAGCTGTCGAAAAGGTGCTGGCAGCGTACGAGGCGGGTTGCCGGAGATTCGACAGCACCCTCACTGGGCTTGGCGGCTGCCCTTTCACCGGGGACGAGCTGGTAGGCAACATCGCGACCGAAATCGTGGTCCCAGCTCTTGCGAAGCGCGGCGTGCGCACCGACATCGATCCTCGAGCGCTCGGGCCTGTGCTCGAGCTGGCGAATGAGATTCGCAAACAGTACGCGTACGCCTGAGGAATAACCCGAGAGCGAGCCTCCCTCGCAGTGACACAGAGATTCCGGAGAGTGCTCCATGCCACGCCCTTAAGCTAAACATCCGGGCAGCAAATATGACCCATCGACACCTTACCGTTTCTGCTTGCCTCCTCGGAATAACGCTCACGTCGCTGCTGCCCCCAGCGGTTCCCTCGCAGCTCAAGCCAATTAATGGCGCCTTGGCGCCCCTCGACCACAGGAGCGTTGTTGTCTTCAAGACCACGCCGCAAGGCGACCTGCGGATAAATCTCTATTTTCCGCGAGATTGGGATTCCAACGACCACCGCCCCGCAATCGTGTTCTTCTTTGGAGGAGGTTGCTCCACGGGCTCCCCCGCGCAGTTCACGACCAAAGCCGAATTCTTCGCGACGCGTGGCATGGTAGCAGCCACGGCCGAGGCATTGCCAGCATCCACCACACCTGGCCAGTAGGGTGCGTCGAAGACGCCAAGAGCGCTATCCGCTGGCTACGAATGAACGCGAGAAAGCTTGGCATTGATCCTGGCCACATCGTGGCCGCGGGCGGATCATCGGGCGGAACGGTCGCGGCGTTCGCGGCCTACAACACTAACTACGAGCCTGTTGGTGCTCATCAACCCGGCGCTCAGCTTCCCCGGTGATACCTGTCACCTCGACCCGAAGCAGACCAAGATGCGGGAGTTCATCACTTCCTGGAAAGTCGTTCCAAACGGGCCGCCCGCAATACTTTTCTACGGCACCGAGGATGACCTACTCGGAGGAGGCCGCGTTTTCACCAAGGAGATGATCGCCGCTCGAAATCGCGCAGAGCTTTACACTGCCGCGGGACAGAAAAACGGCTTCGCCAACGATCGAGCAGGATCGCCCTGGCACGCGCTCGTGCTTCGTCAAAGCGATCTTTTTCTTTCCTCTCTGGGATTCCTGAAGAGCCCGCCGACGATTTCGTTTCCACCCGGTACTCAGGCGACATTGACCAACGATCTTCCCTGAGTGGCTCTTGGCTCTCCGTGTTCCCCGGTGTTCCGAGCTCCAGCCTTTTTGCGCGCTTGCTTCCCTGCCTCTCTCCCTCTATGCTTCGGCCATGCCCCACGACACGCTCACGCTCGAAATGGAAGGCGAAGTTGCCGCGATCACTCTGAACCGACCGGAAAAGCGCAACGCGATCTCCACAGGGATGATTGAGGATCTGTTGGGGGCGCTCGAGCAGGTCGAAAGGGGTCCTGCGCGGGTGGCCATTTTAACCGGGGCAGGCAAAGCCTTCTCGTCCGGGATGGATCTCGCGGACCTCAGGGCCATCGCCCAGCAGTCGCCCGAGCAGAATCTCCAGGACTCCCAGCGCATGGCGCGAATGTTCCGACGCTTATGGAGCTTTCCGAAACCCCTGATCGCGGCGGTGAACGGCCCGGCGCTTGCCGGAGGCTGCGGCATCGCCATGCTATGCGATTTCACGTTGGCGGCTCCCGAAGCGAAATTCGGCTACACGGAAGTACGCATCGGTTTTCTTCCCGCGATCGTTTCCGTCTTTTTGCTTCGCCAGATCGGCGAAAAGCGCGCGCGGGATTTGCTCCTGACCGGTCGCATTCTCGATGCCAGGGAGGCAGAGCAGGCTGGCCTCGTCACGCGGGTCGTGCCGTCGGAAACCCTGATGGAATCTGCGCGCGAGCTCGCGGCCACGCTGCTCGCGTCCAGCCCCAGCAGCCTGATGCACACGAAGCGCGTCCTGTGCAAATTCGCTGCCGAAGAAGTTGACCGCGAGCTGGAGCGCGCCATCGCGGAAAATGCAGGCATTCGCGCGACGGCCGACTTCCGCGAAGGCCTCGCAGCCTTTCTCGAAAAGCGCAAGCCCGCCTGGCAAGGGAAATAGTCAACCGATATGCACGACTTCTCGGAAACCACGCTGCGCGTGCGCTACGCGGAGACGGACCAGATGGGCATGGTCTATTACGCGAACTTTTTCATCTGGTTTGAAATTGGGCGCGTCGAGCTACTTCGCCAGATGGGTTTCGCTTACCGGGAGATGGAACAGCAGGACGATCGCTTCATCGTCGTCGCCGAAGCCTCCTGCCGCTACCTGCGCCCGGCGCGGTATGATGATGTGCTGCGCATTCGCACGCGGGTCACAGAAGCGCGCAGCCGCATCATCCGTTTTGCCTACGAGATTCGCCAGGACTCAACCGGAGAGCTGTTGGCCACGGGCGAGACTAGGCACGTTATTTGTGATCGCGCCGGCCGGCCGAGGACTCTTCCCGAAAAGTACGGCAGACTTTTCGGGGCTGCCCAGGCTAGGGAAAGGCCACAATGAAGTCCGGCGAGATCAACGGCCGCCACCTGACGTTCAACCAACTCGAGGAAGTCGTTTTCCAAGGTGCCGAAGTCTCGCTCGCCCTCGATGCGCGACCAGGCATGGAGGCGTCGCACGCGGTCATCGAGCGGCTGGTGGCCTCCGGGGAGACCGCCTACGGCGTGAATACCGGCTTCGGCGCCATGGCGGCAGTGCGCATCTCGGCGGACCAGATCCGCCAACTCCAGCTCAACCTGATTCGCAGTCACGCCTGCGGCGTTGGCGCTCCGCTGAGCGAGCCGGAGACGCGCGCACTCCTGCTCCTGCGCGCCAACGCGCTCGCGAACGGCCTGAGCGGGGTGCGCCCCATCGTCGTCGAAGCGCTCTGCGCGATGCTCAACCGCCGGGTGCATCCGGTGATCCCCTCGCAAGGCTCGGTGGGAGCTTCCGGAGACCTGGCTCCGCTCGCGCACCTGGCGCTTGTGGTCATCGGCGAAGGCGAGGCTCTCTTTGGTGGGGAAAAGCTTTCCGGCGGCGAAGCCTTGCGCCGCGCCGGAATCGCGCCGCTCACCCTCGAGGCCAAAGAGGGCCTCTCGCTTCTGAACGGTACCCAAGGCATGCTCGCGCTGCTCGCGCTCGGCCTGCGCGAGGCGGAGATCCTGGCCGATACGGCCGATGTCGCCGCCGCACTTTCCCTCGACGCGCTGCGGGGCAGCCCCGCGGCGCTCGACGAGAGGCTCGCGCACGCGCGTCCCCATGGCGGGCACGCGATCTCGGCTCGCCACCTCCTGTACTTGAACCGCGGCAGCCAGATTCGCGAATCGCATCGCTCTGCCGAGCGCGACCCTCGCGTCCAGGATGCCTATAGCCTCCGCTGCGCGCCGCAAGTCCACGGTGCCGTGCGCGATGCCGTCGCGCAGGTCCGCGCGATCTGCGCTGTCGAATTGAACAGCGCCACCGACAATCCGCTCGTCTTCGCCGAAACAGGCGAAGTCGTCAGCGGCGGCAACTTCCACGGCCAGCCCCTGGCCATGGGCGCGGATCAGTTGAGCGTCGCGCTCGCGACCCTCGGCGGTATCTCCGAACGCCGCCTCGAGCATATGACAAATCCGCACACCAGTCTCTTGCCCGCATTTCTCACCGCCAACCCCGGGTTGAACTCGGGCTTCATGCTGCCGCAGATCACCGCCGCGGCACTCCAGAGCGAGAACAAGGCGCTGGCTACCCCGCATTCTGTGGACTCCATTTCCACCTCTGGCAACCAGGAAGATTACGTCTCCATGGGCATGGGCGCGGCGCGGCGATTGCGGCC
>DATFXF010000002.1:0-5030 GCA_035258565.1 Candidatus Acidiferrales bacterium | reverse complement strand
AATGACTTGCACCGCCACATTGTCGGAAGGGTTTCCAAACCACTGTCCTAACTTCTGCATCCGCCACCGAAAGTCGTAAAAGCCCTCGGTGGTGGGAGCCGTAATTCCAAATTGGAATCTTGCTGTCTGGCCGGGCTCAATGTCGTCCACTCTGTCGACCCTGGTGATGCCCCAGGTGCCTCCAGTCACGGAGTTGAGGTTGTAGATGCCGTGCCGCCACATGTTTTGCCCCGTGTTTCTCATCGTCACGGCGACGGAATAGTTCAGGCCCTCGAACATCAAATCCGGGACCTCTTGTGAGACGAATTCCGCATCATCGGGTGGGCCCGCTTGGCCAAATAACCAGGCTGTGATGCGCTGGGAAAGGATGGCGGCGAGCCCTGCGACGCGCTGGGGCGCACCTGTCCGGCGGCTCGTGGTTTCCGGCGATGGAGCGACCGGCACCTGGGCGAACATCATTTCGCCTACGAGGAATAGACTCAATGTGCTTCGAAACAATTCTCGGAACGCGATCAATCGCACGGTGGATTCCTTTCCAGTTGGGGTCGGTAGCTGCGCTGCCGCTCGAGCGGACAGTTCACGGGGGCGTCAAAAGCAGTGCTCGTCGGGTGAACAACAACATTGCCCGGGGCAGCACTCCCAGCAACCAGGTCCACAGGTAGTGCAGGAATGACAATAGGGGTAGGTTCCGCAATCTGGGTAGCAAGTGCAGGACACGCAGTTGGGCCAGACTCCGCATTCCGGACAAGTGCAGGCCACGCAGTTCGGCCACACTCCGCATTCCGGGCAAGTGCAGGCCACGCAGTTGGGGTACGTACCGCATTGGGGGCAGTGGCATTGACTGCCGCTGCAAGTTGATCCGGTGACGGTGCACGCGGGGCCGCCACCGCAGCGGCATTGGCCCGCTTGGCAGCTGTCCGCTGTGTTCGGGTCACACGCAAAACAAGTGCTTCCATAGCTTCCACAAAACGGTACTGAGGTCGGCGAGTGACATGTGTTATTGCCGTCGCAACATCCGTCGCAGTTGGCGCCGTCGCATCGGTGCGCCAGCTTCGCAATAAAAATGTCTGTGTTGCCATGGGAGTTGACCGACTGAGAATCAAACGTCATGGTCCCGGTGAAGGAGCCGGCTACCAAGACATTCCCAGCGGTATCAAGGCACACGCTCTCGCTGTAGGTATCCTGCGGGTTACCAAATTGTTTGGCGTCGAAATTGCGCAAGTCCGAAGCAAACTTGGCTAAAAATACGTCCTCCCTACCTAAACCTGGCATGCTTCGAAGAGTGATGTTGCCCGTGACGCTGGGGAAGGTAACGACTCCGCGAAAAGGGCCGGTCAATAGGACTGAATTGCCGGGCCCGGTGGCCACCGCTGCGCCTGACATGTCTCCTTCGTCCCCAAACTGCTTGGCCCAGCGCGGCAGGCCGTTCGCGTACAGGCTGATGAGGAAAATACTGATTCCACTCCTGCCCGAGAGGAGGGGATCGATAATCCCGTTAAACGTAATGTTTCCGTAGAAGCCACCGGTGAAAACGATGTTTTGCGAAGAGTCGGTAGCGACGCTGATCGCATACTGGGGTTCGGAGTCGCCGTATCTGCTGCTCCACTGATGCGACAAGTCTGGATTCAATTTGGCGATGAAAATGTCTTCTTGGCCAGCACTCAGTAGGGCGGTTCCGGGCAGGGTGCCGAAATTCGTCGAGCCGGTGAAGTACCCCGTGACCACTATGCGGTGTTGGTTGTCGACCGCGATGCCGCGGCCGATCGCGTCGCCGGTGGTACCGTAGACGTTGGCCATTTGATAAAGCCCGTCGTTCGGGCCATCCAAGTCGAGAAATTTTGCGACGTAGGTGTTGTAGCCGGGCTCGCCGCCCACTCGTCCAATCCAGCCGCCACCGAAGTCAACATATCCGAGCGACTTACCAGTAATGACGACGGTGCTGTTGGAGCCGTTGTTGTCCACCGCGACGGCATGGCCATGGTGGCTGTTCCCATCGCCGAACTCTTGCGACCAACGACAGACTCCATCCGGCGACAGTTTGGCCAAGAAAATGTTGGAAGCCGCGGCGCTCTGGAGCGGCCCACATCCGAAGTCCATCGTTCCGCGAAAACTCCCCACCACGAAGACGTTGCCGTTTGAATCCACCGCCACCCCCTCGCCCAACTGGTCGTTGACGAGGTCGCCGTAGGCCTGCGCCCATCGGCAAGTCCCATCGGGGGCAAATTTGGCCACATACGCGTTTGCGTTTGCCGGGCCGCTGCTCAGGGCACCGCACGTTCCATTGAAGAAGACGGTCCCGTACAGTTCTCCGGTGATGAGCGAATTGCCGCCCGGGTCCACTGCCACGCTGCGCGCGTAGGCCAAATCCTGCTGGCTCCCGCCGCCGAAGCTCCTACTCCACAGAGTCTGGCCCAATAGGGGTAACTGGGCTTCACCTATCGCCGGCGCGTTCGGGTCCGATCTCGAGTCATCCGAACGCGTCCCTGTACAAGCGCACAGCAGACAGAACGTGAGAGCGAGAAGAAATGTGTGGTTCCTGGTTGCCGCGCCACCCCTAAAGATGATGTTTGTTAGTCTAAGTAAACCCTTCAGCAAGGCTCTCCGGGTTCGGGGTGAAGTGCGAGCCATTTGATGTCTCCATGCCAGACACGCATCGGATCCCCACGAATCCGCAGTCCGGTTCGGCGGTGGAAAGTGTTACAGGCACGTCTTGTGCCAGTACGGGAGAAGCGACAAACGCGTGGATTTATGATGAACGGCTAGCGTTGGCTTTTGGTGCGGTTGAGCCGTTGCTCAGGGGTGCCGGCAAGTTGCTCAGTGCTGAGCAAATCTTGCTCAGCAGGCGATGAATGTCTCGGGGGCCCGCAGGTCAAACGCCCTCGTCTTCGCCGTCGTTTTCCGGGGGCCGCTCGATTTTTAACGAGGCCAATTTCCAGACAAGAGTTCGTCGCGGCATTTCGAGGGCTTTCGCTGCCTTCGTCTGGTTCCAGCCGGCAGCCTCGAGCGCGTTCAGAAGTCGTTGCCGTTCAACGTCGCGCATCTGCGCTCGGTGACATTTGGTATTTGGTACGAGCTGCAGAAGCTTAGGTTCCGGTGCTGCTACTTTTACATCCGATGCGGCCTCGCGAAGCTCGTCGGGTAAGTGAGCAATCGTTATTGGGGAATCACACAGAACGAGGGCGCGACTGATGACATTGCGGAGCTCTCGAATATTGCCAGGCCACTGATAGGCCTCCAACGCCTCGATCACGTCCGGAGCAAATGAAACTCCAACTCTCCCCGTCTGCTGACACAGCTCGCGCAGGCAGTGCTCCGCGAGGAGGGAGATTTCTTGACGTCGGGCGCGCAGGGGCGGCACTTCCAGTGAGAAACTACTGATGCGGTAGTAGAAGTCTTTGCGAAGCAGTCCAGCCGTCATCATCGCCTTGAGATCGCGATTCGTTGCCGAAATGATTCTGATATCGACGAGAAATTCGCTGGTAGCTCCGAGCCTGCGGACGCGACCATCTTCGAGAACTCTCAACAACTTGACCTGCATCGCGTCTGGCAGTTCCCCAATCTCGTCGAGAAACAGCGTGCCTTCGCTGGCTTCAGCAAGCAGTCCGGGTCTGCTTCTCACCGCACCGGTGAAGGCACCGCGCTCGTAGCCGAACAACTCGCTTTCAACCAAACTCGACGGTATCGCTGCGCAATTCAGCTTCACCAGCTTCTTTCGCGCCCGGTTACTCAAGAGGTGTATCGCTTCGGCAATGACTTCCTTGCCGGTACCGGTTTCCCCGTGAATCAACACCGGCAACGAGGTGTGAGCGACGCGCGCGACAGCATCGTACAAATCCAGCATCGATGGTTCGGCAACAAGTACCGTATGGTCCCCGACCTGGAGCAATCGAGCGGCCTTGACGCTCGCGACGCTTGCGCCACCTGGTGGGCGCAATTCCTCGGCTATAGGAGCAGCTCTGGGGTTGCTAGAACGTTTGGCCTCCATAGAGCACCCTTAGACGTCAAGCCGGCCTAACGCAAGCTGCGGAAAACCCTAGGTCGCAGCGGGCTCGGTCCGACCGCGCTTCCCCCAAGAGGGAAAAGCGCAAAAGGGGGTAAAACTGGCTAACCGTGGTGCGAAAAAATTGCCTTCGGTCTTACTAGCACAGTTGGCCGAGCTCGAAGCTGTGGCCGGCGCGAGAAATGAAAGCTTGTTTCAAGTAGGGCGAAATGGCACGCGGCCAGCTGATTACAATTTCGCGGGGTAGGGAGACAATACATTCGCCAGAGGGCCCCTGAACGTCCTAGAGTGCGCGCCTTCAACGTTCCCCGGGGAGGGAGTCATGAGCATCGCTAATTCCACGAGTCTCCTCCGTAATCTCGCATTTGCCTCCGTCGCGCTCGCCGCGTCCGCCGCCACCGGCGATGAACATCACCGGGGGCCGGTGGTGGAAACCGGCGACGGTCGTGTCCGCGGCGTCACCTCCGGCGGGGTCGATCGCTTCCTCGGGATCCCCTACGCGGCCCCGCCGATCGAGGACCTGCGGTGGCTTCCGCCCCAGCCACACGGTCGATGGAGAGGCGTGCGCGACGCCACGGCGTTTGCGAACCACTGTCCACAGGCTGCCTCGCCCTTCGGTCTGCCCAGCGTTACCGAGGACTGCCTGTACCTCAACGTCTTTAGGCCCGCGCGCCATGGCGAAGACGACGGCGAGGAGGACGAGGGAGGCCACGAGGGCCACGAGCGACGGCGTCCAGTGATGGTGTGGATCCACGGCGGCGCGCTCCTGGTTGGCGAGAGCGATGACTACGATCCCGTCCGGCTTGTGCAGCGCGGCGTCGTCGTGGTGACGATTAACTACCGGCTCGGCGTCCTTGGTTTCCTCGCCCATCCGGCGCTGACCGAAGAATCGCCCGACCATGCCTCGGGCAACTACGGCCTCATGGATCAACAGGCGGCGCTGCACTGGGTGCGGCGCAACATCGCTTCGTTCGGCGGCGATCCCCGGCGAGTGACGATCTTCGGCGAGTCTGCAGGTGGCCTCAGCGTC
>DATFXF010000001.1:0-9168 GCA_035258565.1 Candidatus Acidiferrales bacterium | reverse complement strand
GCCATCGTGCTCCAGGCGGCTATCCTGTACGCTGTGTACAAGGAAGTTCGCCAGGCGCATGAGCGCATCACGCGCGCTACCGCAGACCTGTACGCGCGGATGGACCCCGTCCTCTCACGACTGCAAGTGTTGTTGGAGGAGGTTCAGCCGCGGCTTTCGGGCATGGTGGCGGATGCCTCAGAGATCACGCACCTCGCGCGCAACCAGGCACATAAAGTGGATCGCATCTTCAGCGAGGCGGTGGATCGGCTGCGCATGCAGATCATCCATGCCGACCACATACTCACCGGGGCGCTCGAAGCCGTCGGCGAAGCGGGCACCAAGGTTCGCCGGACCATCTGGGGGCCGGTGCAGCAAGCTTCCGCGCTCATTAAGGGTGTCCAGGTGGGTCTTAATTTCTTCCGCTCGCAGCGACGTCCCCCTGACCGCACCGGCGAGCAGCCCGACGAAGGGCTGTTCATCTAGTTTTCAGGCCCCACAGGGTGGAGGGAAGATCTTTCACCCTATTTTTTTGCCCGGAAGGCGCTGAAATGTTGCGCCACACTATCCTTGTCTTTGCCAAGCGAGCCGAGCCGGGCCGCGTGAAGACGCGCCTGCTCGCGGTGCTCTCAGCCGAGCAAGCTGCTTCGCTGCATCATGTCTGTCTCGAGGACACGGTGCGGCAAGTCGGCCGCCTTCGCGGCTGTGAACCATGCTTGCACGTTGCTGGGCGACCGGACACGGTCCGGGAGCTCGCCCTGGCGCTCCGCTTGGATGGCCGGTGGCGCGTGGGCGTGCAGCGTGGTCGAGACCTCGGCGAGCGGTTACAGGAGGCCTTCGCCGCGTCGTTCCGCGCGGGCTCGGACAAGGTTGTGGCGGTCGGCACGGATACGCCGTGGATGGGCAAGCGCCGGATTCTTCAAGCGCTCCGGCTGCTCGACAGGGCCGACGTGGTGCTCGGGCCTTGCGCCGACGGCGGTTACTACCTGGCCGGTGCTCGCCGACTGGTCCCGCAAATGTTCGAGCAGATCCCCTGGGGCAGCGCAAGGGTCTTCGACAGCACGCTCCGTGCAATTCAGAAGGCACGGGCAAGCTATCGCCTCCTGCCGCGTGATTTCGACCTGGACCGTCCGGAAGACCTGGAGCGAGCGGCCGAGTTCTTGCGCCGAAACGCGAGCCGGGCCCCTCAACTTGCGGAATGGATGAATCAGTTGCGCGAGAAACCGGTCAGCAAATCCAGCCGCCGCCGATCACCCGGTCGCCATCGTAAAACACCGCGGCCTGGCCGGGCGTAACCGCGCGTTGCGGCACATCGAAGCACACCTGGGCGCGCGTGGCATCGAGAGCAGCAACGGTTGCCCCTGCAGCTTCGTGCCGGTGGCGGATCTTGACCATCAGCCGCATGGGCTGCTCGAGGTAAGCGAAAGGGATCCAGTTGACCTCGCGAAGCTCGCAGGCGTCGGTGCGCAGTTCGCTGTCCGCACCCACTACGACGCGGTTCGAGGCCCGATCGAGCGCCACCACATAGACCGGCCGACCGGCGGCCACACCGAGACCGCGCCGCTGGCCCACCGTGTAGCGGTGCAGGCCCTGATGCTGGCCGATCACGCGACCGCTCATCGTGACGATCTCTCCTGGCTCAGTGAGCAATTCGCTGCCCTGTTCTTCCAGATAGGCCTCAATGAAACGAACGTAGTTCCCCGAGGGAACGAAACAAATTTCCTGGCTCTCGGGTTTCTCGGCCACCGGCAGGCGCGAGCGACGGGCGATCGCCCGGACCTCTTCCTTGCTCAGTTCGCCGAGCGGAAACGTCGTTCGCGCCATCTGCTCCTGCGTCAGCCCAAATAGAAAATACGACTGGTCCTTGGCGTCGTCCCGCGCGCGCAGGAGCTCATAGCGACCCGTCAAAGGATTCTGCCGGATACGCGCATAGTGACCGGTGGCCAGGCGTTCCGCGCCGATCTGCCGCGCAGTCAACAGCAACGGATCGAACTTGACGTGGTTGTTGCATAGCGTGCACGGAATCGGCGTGCGCCCGGCCAGGTAATCGCTGACAAAGGGGCGGACGACCGTCTGTTCGAAGCGCTGCTCGAAATTAACCACATAGTGCGGGAAGCCCAGATGCTCGGCCACGCGCCGCGCATCGTGGACGTCCTCGAGCGAGCAGCAGCGGCGCTCGACGCGGCCGTCGCCATGGAGTCTGGATAAGCGCCGCTGGTTCCAGAGCTGCATGGTTAGGCCAACGATGGGCTGACCGAGGTCGCGCAGGATGGCCGCGACGGTCGAGCTATCCACACCGCCACTCATCGCCACCGCGGTAATGGGCAGATTGTCACTTGCCAGTGTCACGTTTCCATCCGGTTCACGTGATGTTGCACAGCAGTCAGGAGGCGACAGCGGGCTTCTTGTACACCGGCGAGAGCTCGCGCAGGTGTTCGACCACGCCGGGAATCGTCGCCAGAGCGAAGTCCACATCCTGGTCGGTATTTTCGCGGCCCAGGCTGAAGCGCAGGCTAGCCCGCGCGTCTTCGGGCAGCAACCCGATGGCAGTTAGCACGTGCGACGGTTCGATCGCGCCTGAGGAGCACGCGGCGCCGGTCGAGCAGGCGAGGCCCTTCAGGTCCAGGGCGATGACCAGCGCCTCGCCCTCGATGAATGGAAACGTTACGTTGGTCGTGTTGGGAGTGCGCGTGGCGCGCCCGCCATTCACGCGAGCCTGCGCCACCTGCTCGAGCAAACCCTGCTCGAGCCGATCGCGCAGCGCCGCCACGCGCGCGGCTTCACTCGAAAGCCTGGCACGCGCCAACTCGGCGGCCTTTCCGAGACCGACGATCCCAGCGACGTTTTCAGTGCCCGGCCGGCGGTCGCGCTCGTGATGGCCGCCGTAAAGCAGCGGCTCGAGCCGCGTCCCCTTGCGGATGTAAAGCGCGCCGACACCCTTGGGCCCGTAAATCTTGTGGCCGGATATTGAGAGCAGGTCCACGCCGAGCCGGTTGACGTCCACCGGCACCTTGCCGGCTGACTGCACGGCATCGGAATGGAAATAGATGTCCGTCTCTCGGGCGATGCGGCCGATCTCTTCGATCAACTGGATCGTCCCCAACTCGTTGTTGGCGTGCATCACGGTAATGAGGACTGTTTCCGGGCGCACGGCACGGCGTGCGTCATCGGGGTCCACGCGGCCTTCGCGGTCCACAGGAAGGAAGGTAACGTCCGCGCCGCGCCGCTCGAGCGCCTGGCAGGCGTTCAGGACGGCGTGGTGCTCGATCGAGGTGGCGATCAGGTGCGGGCGCTTTCCGGTAGCGGCCTTACCGGCGGCAGCCGCGGCCAATCCGAAAATCGCCAGATTGTCCGATTCTGTGCCCCCGCTGGTGAAGACAATTTCCGCAGGGCGCGCCCCGATCAACGCGGCCACCGATTCGCGCGCGCGCTCCACCGCCGCGCGCGTCTGCTGCCCAAACGAGTGGATCGAGCTCGCGTTGCCGAACTCCTCGGAAAAATAAGGCAGCATCGCTCGGAGGACTTCCGGGTCCACCGAGGTCGTTGCATTGTGATCGAAGTAGACGCGGCGCATAGAAGACTTCCCGGGGCTTCAGGCCCAGGTTTACATCATCAGAATAGCCTCTCGGACGAAGGGGGGTCAAGGCAGGCCCCTCTTGCTGCTCAAATCAGAGGGGTGAAAGGGCCAGTGCCCCAAACTCTTCCTGTCCTAAGAGGCTAGCCATAGAGGTGGGCGACGGACTGGCCGTATCCGTTGTACGGGAGCGTGGGAATACGTCGGCGCGAGGGCACGTCCTCCTCGCTGGCCTGCGACCACCGCGGATGTGGTTTGGCCGGATTCACATTGGAGGTGAAATCGTATTCGTTGGGCACGAGCGTATTCCAAAACGTCGGGGGCTGTTTATCGGTGAACTCGAACTGGGTGATGGCTTTGATGCTCTTGTAGCCGTATTTCCAGGGTACGGCCAATCGCAGGGGCGAGCCATTCTGGTTGGGCAGGATGTGGCCATAGCTGCCGACGACCAGGAAGGCGACTTCGTTCCTGGCCTCCTCCAGCCGTAGCCCCTCGAAATAGGGCCACGGATACCAAGTCTGCTGCCTTTGCCCGACCGCCTGCTCGGGGCGCAAGAAGCTGACCATACGCACGTACTTGGCCTTCGCGGTGGGTTTAGCCCACTCGATGAATTCGGCCATCGGAAAGCCGACCCAGGGCACGACAATCGACCAGGCCTCGACACAGCGCATGCGGTAGACGCGCTCTTCGAGCGCAAAGCGTTTCAGCAGATCGTCAACGTCGAACCTCAAGGGCTTTTCCACCAGGCCACGCACTTCGATCTGCCAAGGCCGCGAAGTGAAGCGCTCTGCGAGTTCGGCCACCCGCTTCTTGTCCACGGTGAATTCGTAGTAGTTGTTAAAGCCCGCGGTGATGGATTCCGGCGAGATCTCACGGCCCTCCACCTTGAATTGCGTGTTCCGCCGCGCCTCGAGTGCGCGCAACGCCTCCGCCCGAGGCTTGGCGCGTGCACTGACGGCAGCGTGCAGCGTGTTCGTCAGACGGCCAAGTCCGGCCGTGGCCGCCTGAAGCAGACGCCGCCGTCCAAGATAGACAGATTCCGGAGTAACTTCACGCTCGAGGACTTTCTCGGGCATCTTCTTGCGCATCAACATGGCTGGCATTCCGATTAGATGCTAGGCGATGGAATTTCGCAACAGGAAACTCTGCCCCGCACGCCTGTCCGGCGGATGGGCCTACCTTGGCACGTCAGGCAGGTTGCCTTGACAACCCAGAGGGTGTTGGTTAGTTTCCTCGAAGAGGCTATGCATTGTCCGACCCGATCATCACCCTGACGACCGACTACGGCACGCAGGACCACCTGGTCGGAACGCTCAAAGGCGTCATTCTGAAAATCAATCCCGACGTCAAGATCGTGGACCTCAACCACCAAGTGATGCCGTACGACGTTCTCGATGGCGCGCTCTCGATTGCCGCGGCGTATTCCTACTTCCCGCCGCGAACGATCCACGTGGTCGTCGTGGACCCGGGCGTGGGCACCGAGCGGCGGCCCCTGCTGGTGAGCGGCGCACAACATTACTTCGTGGCCCCCGATAACGGTGTGCTCTCGCTGATCTACGAGCGGGAGTCGAGCCTCGTAGTGCGGCACATCAGCGCAACACACTATTTCCTGACTCCTATCAGCAATACCTTCCACGGGCGAGATATTTTCGCGCCCGTGGCGGCGTGGCTCTCGAAGGCCTGGCAGACGGCAGGGTTCGGAGACGAGGTGTCCGACTTCGTGCGCTTGAGCCTGCCAAAGCCGCAACCCGCGAATCAGGGGATCAAGGGTGTCATCCTGCGCATAGACCGTTTCGGGAACCTAATGACCAACTTCAAGCTAGACGACCTACCCAAGACCATGGTGTCCGAGGGAAAGATCAAGCTCCTGGTGGGGAACCGCCAGATTCGGCAGCTCGCCCCAACCTACTCCGAAGGGACTTCGGATGAGCCGTTCGCCATCCTCGGATCAAGCGGCTTCCTCGAAGTTTCGGTAAACAAGGGCAACGCCGCACGCGCGCTCGGCGTCCAGCGCGGCGCCGAAGTCACCCTGGAGTTGGGCCAACCCGACATCGCGATCCCGCCCGCGTAGCTCGGGCTGTCCTGCAAAGGCCGCCAGGGGAAGGCAACTCAACGCGTCAGGTCGAGCGTGACGAGATAGGCGCGTGTCCGCGGGTCGAGCCAGTCGCGCCAGGCGTCGCCAAGCAGGTTGAAGGCCAGCACGGCAGCCATGACTGCCAGTGCCGGAAAGAGCACCATGTGCGGTGCGTCGAAGAGGTGGCCGCGCGCATCGTTCAGCATCGCGCCCCAGCTCGGCAGCGGCGCGAGCACACCGAGGCCCAGAAAACTCAGCGTGGATTCGGCGAGGATGGCACTGGCCATGCCGATCGTCGCTTGAATCAGCACAGGTTGAATAATGTTGGGTAACAAGTGACGCGTCAAGATGCGTGTCTCAGAAGCGCCCAGAGAGCGCGCGGCCAGAACGAATTCCATTTCCTTGATCTTCAGCACCTGCGCACGAGCCAGGCGCGCGTAGCCCGCCCAGCCGGTGATGATGAGCGCAAGAATCACTTTCCCGAGTCCGGGACCTAGAAAGGCCGCGAATCCGATGGCGAGCAGAATGCCTGGGAAAGAGAGAAAGGCGTTCAGGAGGACCACGTTCACCACGCGATCGAACCAGCCGCCGAAATAGCCCGCGAGCGAACCCAGTACGAGTCCCGTCAGGCCACAGCCCAGCACTACCGAGGCGCCTACAAGCATGGAGACGCGCGCGCCATAGAGCACGCGCGAAAGAATGTCCCGGCCGAGCTCGTCGGTGCCCATCCAGTGCCCCGTGCCGGAAGGAACGAGACGCTGCGGTAGGTTTTGCGCCGCCGGGTCGTAGGGCGCAAGCCAAGGCGCGAAAAGAGCCAGAAGAACAAGGAGCAGCGTGACACCCAACCCCCAGCGGCCCAGTGCGCTGCGCCGGAGGAACTCGCCCAATTGAAGGCTACCGTTCATTCAAGCCGCACCCGAGGATCCACCAGTGCGTAGGCTACATCGGTGATCAGGTTGACGACGACATAGGAAAACGCAATCACCAGGATGCAGCCCTGGACCAGCGGATAATCGCGGGCCGAAATAGCCTGCACAGTGAGCCGACCGATCCCGGGCCAGGAGAAGATCGTCTCGGTGACAATCGTTCCGGCGAGCAGCGTGCCGAATTGCAGCCCCAGGATGGTGACGATGGGAATCAGGGCGTTGCGGAATGCGTGGCGGAAGAGCACGGCCCGCTCCGGGAGCCCCTTCGCCCGTGCGGTGCGCACGTAGTCGCTCGAGAGCTCCTCGATCATCGAGCTGCGAACCATGCGCGTCAGGATCGCCGCCAGGGCGCCGCCCAGGGTGACGGCAGGCAGGAGCAGATGCGCTGGCCCGCCGCGGCCGGAAACTGGCAGCCATCCTAGCTCAATCGAGAAAATGAGGATCAGAACCGGCCCCAATGCGAAGTTCGGCACCGAAAGGCCCAGGAGCGTGAAAAAACCCACCGCCCGGTCGGCCGCACGGCCTCGCCGGTGCGCCGCGAGAGCGCCCGCGGGGATGCCAAGCGCCGCACACACCATCAGGCCAATCAAGGCAAGCTCCAGTGTGGCGGGATAACGCTCAAGGACCACCCTGAGCACGGGCGTTCCGAAGCGGATCGAGCGGCCCCAGTCGCCGCGTACGAGTCCGGCCAGGTAGCGGGCGTACTGGACGTGCAGGGGCAGGTCGAGGCCGAGGGCATGGCGAAGCCGCTCGGAATCCTCTGCGCGCGCGCCCTCGCCGAGCATCTGCTGGACTGGATCACCCGGCACAATGTGCACGAGAAGAAAGACCATGGTGAGGATCAGCCAGAGGGCCGGCAGCGTGAGCAGGAAGCGCGAGAAGAGGTAGCGGATCATCCCGCTTTGGGCCCGGGCGAAGGCGAACCCTGAGGTGTGGCAGGCGTTCTCGCAGTCGAGGGGGGCTCGGCGGCCTTGATGCGCTGGATTTTCAGGCGTGCCACGCGTCGCTGGTCCATTTCGAGCACGGTGAAGCGGTAGCCGTCGTAGTCGAAACTCTCTCCCCCACGGGGAATGAATCCGAGCTGGCTTAGAACAAAGCCGCCAACGGTGGCGTAGGCGGGGTCTTCCGGCAGCACGATATCATACTGCGTCTCGAGGTCGCGCACGTTCAGGGAGGCATCGAAAACCATCGCGCCGTCAGCCAGGGTCAGCGGGCGCTCGATTACGTCAAACTCATCGTGAATCTCGCCGACGAGCTGCTCAAGAACGTCCTCGAGCGTCACGAGCCCCAGAATGCTGCCGAATTCATCTACCACCATGGCCATGCCGATGCGCGACGCCCGCAGTTCCGCGAGGAGTTCGCTAGCCAACTTGCTTTCCGGCACGATCAGGATCTCGCGCAGCAGCCGGCGCAGGTGGAAGTCCGGCGCCGGCTGGCCCTCTTCGCTGCGACGCTCACGGTCAAGCAGCACCCAGAGCATGTCCTTGATATGCAGGAAGCCAAGGATGTGGTCGACGATGCCTTCATAAACCGGGATGCGCGACCTCTGGGTCGTAGCGAACACCTTCAGCACCTCTTCGAGCGACGCATTTACCTCCAGGAGGTGCATGTCCGGCCTGGCGACCATGATCTCGCGCACCTGGAGCTGGCCCATTTCTATCGCGCGCTGCACGAAGGACTCTTCGACACGGGCGAGTAGGCCGCGCTCACGCGCCTGCTGGATCAGGATTTGCAGCTCCTCCGCCGAATGCACCAGCGTGTGGCTGTGCGGTGCGGCTACCCCCAGTGCATGAGTGATGCGCCCAGCCATTCCCTCGAGCAGGTCGATGGCCCAGCGGAACGTGTGGAGGAACCAGTGAAAGGGTCGCGCGACGAGTAGCGCCACGCGCTCGGCGCGCTGCAGGCTGATCGTCTTCGGCACCAGCTCTCCCAGCACGACGTGCATCACGGTCAACAGCAAGAAGGCCAGCGTCAACGCCAGGCTGTGCGCGATCAACGCAGCCTGCTTCCCCGGCAACCAGTCGAAGAGGGGCCGGACAAACCTTGCCACGGTCACTTCGCCCAAAGCGCCGAGGCCGAGGCTGCTGAGGGTGATGCCTACCTGCACGCCGGAAACGACGCGGTCGAGATCGGCCAGCAGCTCCTGCACGATGCGTGCGCGCGCGTTGCCCTGCCCAACCAACTGGCGGACACGTGAGAGCCGGATGGCCACGAGCGAGAATTCGGCTGCAGCGAAGAAGGCGTTGATGCCGACTAGCGCCAGCACACCCAGTAGTCGCAGGGCAATCATGGCCTCACCGCCTGGACTTGGCGAAGAATGCCACTTCGAACACCCCTGGAAGCCAGCCTAAGCTCAAGATTTTAGCAGCACGCGAATGATCCGCCGGCGCTTTTTTCGCCGGCCTGAGCTGCGCAGGAAACCGTGCGGGTTGCGCCGATGGTGCCCCTGGGCTAGACTCCGCGGGCTGCTTCTCTTCTTGGGTGGAGAGTTTGCCCCGTTTGCTCGCTTATCTGCTGCTGGCCGTTCTTGTGGTCGCGGCGCTGGCCTTCGCCGCAGGCTGGTGGATTGTACATCGCGCCCTGCCACAGCTTGATGGCGCCGTTTCCCTGCCGGA